>CAYWIS010000116.1:716-18833 GCA_964458385.1 uncultured Pirellulaceae bacterium | reverse complement strand
TCTTTGCTCCCGCCGCGTCGGCGCAATCGCTGCACGTCTCCTCCGATAGCTATGCGGCGATCGCTTATTCGCCCGAAACCGGCTTCTTCGGCTACTCATACAACGACGGCAGCCGCTGGGCTGCTGAAAAGGCGGCTTTGAAGCGTTGCCAAGGGTCCGACGCCCGCATTGTGTGCTGGGTCAACCGCGGGTTCTGCGTCTTGGCGTTAGGCGACGACAAGTCGTGCTGGGGCGCCGGTTGGAGCTATGGCGATGGCGCCAGCAACACCGAAGCCATCAACCGCGCACTAACCGAATGTCGCCGACGCACCACCGGCGCCCGCCTGATTCTCTGCCTGGTGTCCGATGGTCAGTACGTCGAAAAACACTAATCGGCCCACGGCTCGGCCGTCTTGCGTTGTCCCCATGCACCGTGCTGCTACGCATCGCTCAACAACCTTGGCGCCATACTCACCCTTCCGCAACGCATTAAGAGGGACGACGAGCCATGGTCACTCGCAGCCTATTCGATTGGACACGACGTCTCGGGCGGCGTTCATCATCACAGCCAGCCCCTCACATTACTACACCACCTACCAAAAACGTGCTACAGGAGATACTTCTCTCAAACTGCAGACAATTTCACGACCAGCGTTTCGCCCATTGGTTGACGGGCAGCGCAACGGGAGCGGATGGAAAGCCGGCAAGAGCGTTTTGACGCCGCCCATCCATTCTATTGGGCGGCGTTTACAATCACGGGCCAGTGAGCGTGCATATAGCGGTGCAATGACTTGGATTGGGCGTCTTCGATGGAGCAATTGCGTCATGAAATGGGTCTTGGTCAGATGTCGCGTTAACAGGACATCCCTGCCGTGGTTGATCGCCCTGTTGCTTACCGCCGAGATGGGCATCGTAGAACACGCGGCAGCAGCGCAAGAAGCGAAGGGCACGGTGCTGGTCGTCACAACGGATTTGGCGCCGCTGCAAGACGGACGGAAGATCGTCACCCGCGTTTCCCGTGATACGCGATTGCCAATCTTGCAAACCCGCGGCGAATGGTACTTCGTGCGTGTGTTCCAAGATGGCCGAGATTTTACGGGATGGATTCATCAGCAATTCGTCCGCCGAGAACCAACAACGCAATCCGCCTTAAGTCAATCGGCAGCGCCAGTGCGCGAACCGAAGGATTTGCAAGACGTGAGAGCGTTGAATCGGCAGGGCGAGCAGCTTATCCAGGCCCGAGAGTACAAGGAAGCCCGATCGCTTTTTGAAAAAGCCTTAGCCGCGCATCGTCGCGCCGTAAGAACCGATGACGCGGAACGAGCCTTGCTGCTGGACAACCTTGGCCACGCGTATGAGGAACTCGGCCAATACGATCAGGCTCGCCGCGCTTACGAAGAGTCGGTGGCAATCAAGAAGAAGGTGCTGGGACTGCAACACGCCAGCACGGCCAATTCGCTGTATGCCCTTGGATCCGTATACGAATTGATAGGTGAGTACGGCGCCGCTCGGCGGCATCTCGAACAAGCCCTCGAGATCCGGCGAGCCGTCCTGGGCGCCAAGGATCTCAAAACAGCCGACGCCTTAAGCTCGCTGGCGGGGGTGCTGCTGGCCCAAGGGCAGCTCGCCACGGCGCGCGACTACTACCTCCAAGCGCTCGCCATCCAACGCGAAAAAGAAGGCGCTCAGAGTCTCAACTCAGCCATCACACTCAACAACCTGGGTGTAACGCTTCATACGATGGGCGACCTGGCCGGAGCGCAGCGCTGCCACGAAGAAGCATTGGCGATCCGTAAACAGCAATTAGCCCCCCGCGATCCCAATGTAGCCGCGTCTTTAAACGGCCTTGGTGCAG
Organism: uncultured Pirellulaceae bacterium; assembly: GCA_964458385.1. GTDB lineage: Bacteria > Planctomycetota > Planctomycetia > Pirellulales > Pirellulaceae > JAHWKS01. The sequence goes on along the minus strand of CAYWIS010000116.1, from coordinate 16,999 downwards.
TGCTCGTGGCGCAAGGGAAGTTCGCCGAGGCGAAGCAGTATCTGGAACAGGCGTTAGAAATCGACCTGGCAACCCAAGGAGAGGATAACGCCGACACGGGCGCTACGCTCAACGCCCTCGGTCAAGCGCACGAAGGTCTAGGCGAGTTCGTGACCGCTCGTGGTTACTACGAACGCTCTTTGGCCGCGCTACAAAAGTCGTTGCCCAAGAATCACCCTGCAATTGGTACGCCACTGGCCAACCTCGGCCTCGTGTGCTCCGTTTTGGGCGATTTCACGGCGGCGCGGTCCCACCTTGAGGAAGCATTGAAACTGAAACGTCAGGTCTGGGGTGAACAACATCACGAAACGGCTACGGTGCTGCACAACCTTGGGGCCTTGGCGATGAGTATGGGTGACTTCGCCACGGCTCGTCGGCGTTTCGAACAGGCTCTCTCGATTCGTAAAAGGGTTTTGGACAGCCAACACCCAGACGTCGCAAGTAATCTGTCCGCGCTAGGAATGCTTCGGATCATGCAAACTGAATTTGCCGAAGCGTTGCCGGATCTGAAGCAAGCCCTGGATATTCAGCAGCGAACTTACGGCGAGAACCATCCCCACACAGCGACGACGTACAATCAGCTTGGAGCGTTGTACCGCATTACCGGCGATCTCGCGCAGGCCCGCGCGCATTACGAACGGTCGTTGGCGATCCGTGAACAAGTCTTGGACGAATCGCACCCCGACGTCGCTAACGCGCTCAATAGCCTGGCGGTCTTGTTGCTCAGCACAGGCGATTACGCCACGGCACGCACGCATCTGGCACGTTCGCTTGCCATTCACAAGCGCACAATCGGCGAACATCACCCCAACACCGCCATGCTGTACCACAACCTGGCGACGCTCAATGCGGCCGTCGGCGACTGGGATGCAGCAGCGACAATGGCTGACCGCGCCCGGCGGATCGCCCGCCGGCACACGATGCGCGTTTTGCCGACACTCTCTGAAGAAGAGCAACTGCGCGTACTCGACGCGTTCGCCGTCAACGCGAAACACGCGTTTTCCCTCGCACTGCGTCAACACGACCATCCCGCGATCGTTGCAAAGTCCGCGGAATGGCTGATCAATGGCAAAGCGAGTTCACAGGAAGCACTTGCGCTGCGTCAGAAACTAATCCGTTCAACCGACGAGAATCTGACGCGCCAATTGCAAGAGGTGCGAAGTCAAATAGCCGCTCTGAGCGTGCGGGGCTCCACCATCGATTATTCGCAGCGGATCGCCGTGCTGCGCGAACAAGAAGAGACATTGGTTCGCCAGGCGGGAGAACGGCTTCTAGGCATGGACGCCCAAGCCGATCGTTGGATTCCGCTTGACGAAATCCGAAACCAACTGGACGCCGACCAAGTTCATATCAATATCGCCCGGTTTGAAGTTTTCGATTGGGAGGCTCAAGGCATCCGGCCATGGCGGCCCGCGCGGTACGTAGCATGGCTGATCCCTTCCGCCAACAAGGGCAAAGTCAAACTCATCGACCTGGGTGAAGCCGATGCAATCGACCGGGCCGTAAGCCAAGCGAGACAATCCCTTCAGGCAATTGCGTCGGCCGGGACGCTCGAGGATGAGTCGGCGAGCGAACGGCAAGTTCGCGAGTCGCTCCGCCGATTAGCCGCGCTGGTGCTGGATCCTCTGTTGCCGCACCTGGAGGTTGCCGATCGCCTGGTGCTCAGCCCCGATGGCATGTTGTGGCTTGTCCCCTGGGCGGCCCTACCACTGGACGAAAGGAAATATGCTCTTGAAAGATATGAGCTCTCCTTCGTTGTTAGCGGCCGCGAGTTGGCGCAGCCCACTCCGCCATCGGTCGAATCGGGCCCGGCGCTCGTGCTGGCCGATCCCGACTTTGATTCCGCAAGCCCAGGGAACAACCGGCGCGTTCCAATTAGCAACGCAGAAAAGTCGCTCCAGCGAGGCGGTGGCCTTGCCGAGTTGCCGCGGTTTGCCCGCCTGCCAGCAACCGCCGCCGAAGCCAACGCCATCAGGCCCAATATCGAGCACTACACAGGCAAAACGTCTCGCATTTACTTAGGAGCCGAAGCCTGCGAGAACGTGGCCCAATCCGTGAAAAGTCCGCAGGTGCTAGCGTTCTCGACGCATGGCTTCTTCCTGGAAGATCGCAAGTCTTCGCCCCAGCAAGACGCGGCCCTGCAGGATCTCAATCAACTCGCTTTCCCTTTGATTAAAGACAAACACGGTGAGAATCCGCTCCTGCGCTGCGGACTCGCACTCGCAGGCAGCAATCGCCGCGACATCGAAAGCGAAGACGACGACGGAGTGCTAACGGGACTGGAGATCGTCAACATCGATCTGCGGGGAACCGAGTTGGTTGTGCTCAGCGCTTGTGAAACGGGCGTGGGCGAGGTGCGCAACGGCGAAGGCGTGGCGGGCTTGCGGCAAGCCTTTCAACTGGCGGGCGCTCAAGCCGTGGTGGCTAGTCTGTGGAGCGTGCCTGACTTGGAAACCGCCCGCTTGATGAAATCCTTCTTTGAACACCTGGCGGCAGGCAAGAGCAAAGCAGCTGCTTTGCGGGCGGCGCAACGGGAGCGGCTGGAGAGTCGGCGAGAGCGTTTTGACGCCGCCCATCCGTTCTATTGGGCGGCGTTTACGGTCACAGGACGGTGACCGGTGAAGGTGGGAAGTTATTGCCTTGCCTGGCTCGTTGGCTTCGGATCACGCCACAGCCGCACGCGGCCATCGCCGCCCGCGGCTGCCAGCCATTGACCGTCGCGAGAAAAAGCCAAGCTGGTCACAGCGCCCATGCCCGGTTGCAATACGCCGCGCTGCTCGCCAATAACGGGGTCCCAAAACCGCACAACGCCATCCTCGCCGCCGCTAACCAACACTTTGCCGTCGGGCGATGCGGCTAGCGCGAGCACAGATCGTTCGGATCCGCGCAATTCGGCAAGTTGTGCGTGGGTCCACCAGTTCCAGACCCGCGCTAGACCGTCGGAACCGCCTGTGGCTAACTGCTGGCCATCGCCGAGAAACGTAACACAGCGCGTCTCACCCGCGTGCGCGGGCCATACAGCTTGCCGCCGCCAGTCGGCAACGGACCAGACCGCCACCACGCCATCGGCATACCCGGTGGCTAGCCATTGGCCGTCCTCAGTAAAACTCGCCGTAAGAGTCTCCGCCGCCCCCGGCTCCAGCGAGACAAAGGGTTCAAGTTGTCCAGTTTTCCACAGGCGTCCTGTCCCGTCCGCCGAGGCGGTAAACACCAGGTCCCCCTGTGGCCGAGCAGCCACCACGGTGACGCCCAACTCGTGCACCAGCGCCTCGTGTGGCTCGGCCCTGGACAGGTCCCACCAGTACAAGGTTCCGTCACTGGCGCCAATCGCCGCCATACGCGGCGAGCCAACCAGCGCTAAAGAAGAAATCCAACTCGACGCCGCGTGGAATGTTGCGTCAGGCTTGGCCGCGGGCAGTTCCCAAAGGCGCACCGTTTGATCGTAACTTGCCGTAAGCAGGTTGCGGTCATCGGCCGAGAAGGCAATCGCCGTGGCGGGGCGCGTATGGGCGGCAAGTGTTTGCCCCGCGTCGGGCGGATCGACACTCCAGGCGCGCACCGTTTGGTCTTTGCTCGCCGAGAAGAGGGTTTCCCCCGTCGGCCCAAAGACGACCGACCAGACCTGATCGGCGTGCCCGGCCAAGCGAGTTAAAAGCTGACCGGAGGCGGCATCCCATATTTTCACGGCCCCATCGTAGCCGGCAGACGCCAACCGCTCCCCGTTGGGCGAGAGCACAAGCGAAGCCACCACGCCGTCGTGTCCCGGCAGCGTCGCCTCAAGCATGCCGGATTCGACCTGCCACAGTCGCAAGGTGCGATCCACACCGCCGGTCGCCAGATGGACGCCACCGCGAGAGAAAGCCAAACAGGTAACGGCGCCCTCGTGCCCTTCCAGGCGGCGCACTTCGCCCGTTTCGTCCTCCAGCCGAACCGTTCCTTCTTTACCCGCCGAGGCGATCGTACGATCATCGGGCGCAAAAGCAAGGGCAAACACCGAATTGGGGTGTTTCGAGAGCGACCGAACTTGCCGCCTCTGGACGACATCCCACACCAATACGGCGCCGTCGGCGCCGCCCGAAACAAGCTGTTCCCCGTTCGACGACGACGCCAGAGCGTTCACGTTGTCGTGGTGCCCGTCCAAGTGCGCGAGGCTGGCGCCTGTGGCCGTGTCCCACAGGCGAACCACTCGGTCTTCGCCAGCCGTGGCCAAGGCGGCGCCTGATCCGAGAAACACCAGCGCGTTGACCGCCGCCGAGTGGGCCGCGATTACCCGACGCTGCCCCTTGTCCAAGAGCGATTGCACTACCACCGTCCCTTGTGCGTCGCCCCAGGCGATGTACCGGCCGGTGCGATCGACATCCATGCAGCGGACTGGGTTAGCGTGTTGGGCCACCACGCGTGTTTGGCGCTGACTGCGCCGCTCCAGATAGCGCCACAGGAAATCGCGCAGCGCCACCGGGCAGCGTTCCGGATCGAGCAGCAGTTCGCGGGCCGCCGCCGGTTCACGGTCGACCATTGCGGCCGCACGCTGCAACTGCAATGCAAAGAGGCTGCGTGTGGCGCGGTCCAGCCGGCGCTCGGCCAGCCGGGTTTGATCGATAGCGATCTGCTCGTTCGTTTCTGCGCGGCGCAAGGCGTCACTCAGATACTTGTTGTAGACCGTCACCGTCGCAAACAGGGTCACGGCCGCCAGCGCAGCGACCGCCAGGAGCCTCGCTTGCCAAGGCCTTCGCCGCGCCCATTTGATGACTTTCTCTACGGTCGAAGCAGGCCGCGCACGGATCGGTTCGCCGTCCAGGAAGCGCTGTAGGTCGTCGGCCACTTCTTGAGCGGTTTGGTAACGGGCGACGGGAGACTTTTCCAGACACTTAAGACAAATCGTTTCGGCGTCGCGCGGAATGGCTGCGTTCAATCGCCGGGGCGCAACGGGCGGCGTTTCGACCACCAACTTCAGCGTTTCCAGCAGCGTTGCCGCCTGAAATGGAGGCCGCCCCGTCAGCAACTCGTAGAAGATCGCCCCGAGCGAATAGACGTCGCTGGCGGGTCCCAGACGATGCGTGTGCCCTTGGGCCTGCTCGGGCGGCAGGTAATTGGGGGTCCCTAGCAGTTGGCCCGAGGCCGTCGCCCCTTCGGAAACATCCAGCCGGCGTGCGAGCCCGAAATCGGTAATGTAGACCTGGTCGGCGCCGTCCAAGAGAATGTTCGCCGGCTTGAGATCGCGGTGCAACACGCCCATGCTGTGGGCGTAATGGACCGCCGTGGCGACGGCGTCCAGACATCGTGCGGCGCGACGCGGTTCGAAAGGACGCTCGCGCACCAGCGACGCCAGGTCGCATCCTTCGATCAACTCCATCGAGTAGTAGTGCCGGCCGCCGACTTCTCCCGCCTCATAGACGGGGACAATTGCGGGATGTTTCAGCCGAGCGGCGGCATGGGCTTCGGCGATAAACCGCTGCACTTCGGCTTCGGTCGCCAATTCGCCCGAGCGAATCATCTTGAGCGCAACCAACCGATCGAGCGACCGTTGTCGCGCCATGTAGACCATGCCCATCCCGCCGCGGCCGATTGGCGCCAACAAATCGTAGTCGCCAAATTGAGACGGGGGTGCGGCGCCGTCGGCTAAGGGTTCGGGGGCCTTTGTCGCGAGCGATTCGCCTGTCGAATGGGAATCCCAATCCACGGTCAGGGGCGACTCAACTCCCAGCGCTGCATGCACCTCAAAGAGCGTTTGGAGCGACGCTTGCAGATGCGGAAAACGGCGGAAATATTCGTCAACCGGGGGCGTCGGGCCGGCGGCCTCGCGAATACAGAATTCGGCGTAGAGGAAATCGAGCAGCACCTCATCGTCGTGCGCCAGCTCGGGATGCGCGGTCAGATACTCTTCGACAAACGCCGGCTCGCCGCGGCGCCAGCGCTGACGCATGGCCTTGCGAAGCGTCTCAAGCAGCGAGGCGGCGTCAGACGGCCTCATCGCTGTCCTCCAGCCCCAGTTGCTCGGTTACGCGGCGAATGGCCCGATTGAGTCGCATTCGCAAAGCGTCGGGCGTCGTCTTCCGTTCTCGCGCCAGTTCCTCCCAACTTTGTCCAGCGGCGCGTCGGTCGATCAGGTCGCGTTCTTCTTCCGAAAGAAGCGCCCGCGACGCTTCCAAGAGTTCGCGCGCCGCAACAATCTGACTGGGCGTCTGGCCGCCATCGGACGCCGGATGCTCTTCGACCGGCGTCGCCGCCACCCGGCGTTCGTCGCGCCGCTGAGCGCGTTCCCGGCGAACATACTGGATTAGCTTATTCCGCGCCATTTGCGAGAGAAGCGCCACCAGTTGCTCGGGAGTGTCAATTTCGAACTGCCCCAGCGCCGCGCGAACAAAGAAGTCGCCCAAGACGGACTGGCAAATATCGACCGAGTCGAACCGGCGTCGCAAACCGGGCTCGGTCAACCGGATTCGCACCACGCGGCGAATTTGGGCTTCGTAGCGGCGGACCAATTCGCGCGCGGCTTCGTCATCCCCTTGGCGCACCCGTGCAAAGATCGACTGAAAGTTCTCGTCCATAGCCGTGGTCGCTTTCCAGCGTTCGCCGCAGACAATCCATCGGTCCCCACAAGGTCGAAGCCCCGGGCCGCACCGCTGACTAGCAGATTATCACTTGCCGCGTGAATCACAAGCAACTCGTGGCCACCCTGACCGCCAAAGAGAGAGAACGTTGCCCATCGATGGCTTACGGGCGGAGTCCCATCTTGTAACCTCCTCTTTCGCCTGGCGCCGGCGATGGGGGTTACCCTAACGCAAGCCCGAGCCCCATGATGCCGCATACACCGAAAATTACCATCACGTTGATGACTAATCCCAGCACGGCGAATACCTTGTTGCGTTGAGGTTGCACCAATCCTGCCAGTCCCAGGGCCGCGCCAATCGCCGCGGCGCCAATTCCGGCAAAAATGCCCAACCCAACGAGGATGGCCGCGGTCGATTGCTCATTGAACTGATCGCCCAAGGTGGCGGCAAAATAAGTGGCTACGCCAATCATCACCACTACGCCCATCCCCGAAATCATCGCCAAGACAAACGACGCAATCCCCAACCCCGAATGCCGGAGCGGCGGCGGGCCGTACAATTCGGGTTTCGGTGGGAACGGCTCCATCGGCGAGCGATAGGGATTCTGCGACATAGGGCGTTTTCCACAACGAACCTGGAGAGAACCAACCGCGGCATTGCACAACGACCAACACACGCCTGGCGGCGTGTGCGGCTCCGAAGCCTTGAGAGTGTATCGTCCTCTCGGGTCGTTCGCGCAGGAACTTTCAAGAAACGACAAAAGCGGCGAAAAAACGCCGCCCTCGGTGTAAGGACGCGCAGCACATACCCGACGCGTCCCGGCTTCTTTTCCCGTTGATAAGCAGGCCGGCGCCAGCGAAAGATTACTCGTGACGCAGCGCTTCGATCGGGTCCATCATGGCAGCGCGAATGGCCGGATACAACCCGAACACCACCCCAATGAACACCGAGATCAGGAACGCCAGAGGAATCGAGACGGGCACAATCACCGGCGTCACATTGCGCACCACGGGCGGCAAAGACTCCATCAGGTCGGGGCGGTAATGGGCCAGGTTTTCCCGGACTTGCGTCATCACCCACGGACACGACAGCCCCACCAGCACGCCCACCGCGGCGCCTACAATCGACAGCACCACGGTTTCAACCAAGAATTGCCAAATGATGTGCGCCCGCTTGGCGCCCAAGGCCCGGCGGATGCCGATTTCGCGCGTCCGTTCGGTAACCGTCGCCAGCATGATGTTCATAATGCCGATACCGCCCACCACCAGCGAGATGGCGGCGATCAGCCCCATGAACACAATGAACATAAGCCGCGTGGTGCGGGCCTGCTCCAATAGCTCCAGCGGCACAACCACACTAAAGTCGTTGTACTGCTTGTGGCGCGGCCCAAGAGTCGCCTCGACCAACTCGGCCGTTTCGATCACCTGACTCACGTCTTTGACCGTGAGGGTGATTTGGTTCAACTGAACGATTTCCCCTTCGAACGATCCGCTGCGGCGCACGACAATCTGGTCGCCGATTCGCTGCTGCAAGGTCGTGATCGGAATGTAAATGTCTTTATTGAACTCTTGCGCATCGAGCGAACCACCAATGGCGGCGGTCGCTGTGCGTGGCTTGAGCACCCCTACCACTTGGAAAAACTGCTGATGCTCGGGCAGTTGCACCTTCTTGCCCAGAGGGTTCTCGTAGGGGAAAAGGAATTCGGCCACCTCGGCCGCCAACACGCAGTAATTCAACTTGCGTTGCATGTCGGCCTCGGTAATGAACCGCCCTTGGTCGACCTCCATCCGTAAAACGCGGGCATACTCGGGCGTGGTGCCGACCAGGCGACCGTCGAGCAGGCGCGGGCCACGTTTGAACTGGCGGCGGATTTCGCGTATGGGCAGCGAACTCTTAATCGACGGCAGCGTATCGACCAGGACCTCGTAATCATGCCGGGTGAGGCCGTAAGGCACCGCTCCAGAGATTTGCGCGGTCGCTTCGCTGGGCGGTTTCACCGAGCGAACGATAATGTTGTCGGCTCCGAGCCCTTCGATCTGCTTTTGCGCTTCTTGGCTAATGCCTTCGCCGATGGCCAGAAGCCAAATGACGCTCGCCACGCCAATGAAGATGCCCAGCACCGTCAAAAGCGAGCGCAGCGGGTGCAAGAGTAAACTCTTGACGCCCAATTGCCAGGTTCGAAGCCACAGCAGCATAAGTCAGTTCTCTTGAAGCAATTGGGAGTGCGGAGATGGTTTTCCGCTTTCGTCTCCGGGAGTTGGAAGGTTGAAAGAGGAAGGATCGGAAACGTAAAGGCCAAAGCGGCGAAGATTCGCCGCACTCCAAAATCGCATGGCGCGCTCCGCCAGGCGGAAAGCGCGGGTTATAAAAGTCGGCGGTTCTGGGTCGGTTCGTCCGACTGCACCAGGCCGTCGCGCAAGCGGATGAGCCGCTTGGCGTGCTGGGCCACATCGTCTTCGTGCGTAACCATGATGATCGTGCGGCCCTCGTCGTTCAAATCCTGAAACAACTTCAAGATTTCTTCGGTCGTTTTTGAGTCCAGGTTGCCCGTCGCTTCGTCGGCCAGAATGAAGTAGGGATCGTTCACCAGGCTGCGCGCAATCGCCACGCGCTGCTGCTGACCGCCGGAGAGCTGCGTGGGGCGATGGTTCAGCCGTTGTCCCAAGCCGACGCGCAGGGCCAACTCACGACAACGCCTCCGTTCGTGCCGTCCCAGGCGGCCCATGTAGTACAACGGAACCTCAATGTTCTCCAGCACCGTCAACTGCGCAATCAAGTTGTACGACTGGAACACGAACCCAATGCGCGAGGCCCGCACCTCGGCCAATTGGTCGTCGTTCATCTTGCCGATGTCATCGTCGCCCAGGAGCAGCCGCCCCTGATCCAAGTCGGGCTTGTCCAGGCAGCCCAGCAGGTTAAGCAACGTGCTTTTGCCCGAACCGCTCGGCCCCATGATCGCCACGTAATCGCCCACCGGCACATCAAACGAGACGCCGCGCAGCGCATGCACCGTCTCGCCTTTCAGGTGGTACGTCTTACGTACGTCTTGAATACTGGCGGCCAAACGCATGAGGACAAGTAAAAATGAGGAAGGTCGGACGTGCGTGCAGCGCCCGCTGGCTCCCCTTGGTTGAGCCAGCCTGGCTCTGAGAGTATTCGGCGTCATCCCCTAAGGGAATCGGCACGAGGCATCGCCCTCTGCGGCTTCCCCGGGCCGAGGTTCAACGGCCAGGACGACCAGCGAAGGGCGGCGAAGGATTACTCACCGTGGGGCAGCGCAGGAGCGGCGCCGCCAGCGGCCACACGTTCGGAAAACGCGGCTGTCAGTTCAGCGCGAGTGACTTGACCATCGCCATTGGCATCGGCCGCCTTGATGCGTTCAGCGCGGTCGGCGGGGATCTCGTCGGCCGAGAGAACCCCATCTTTGTTGGTGTCCAGGTTGGAGAAGATGCGTCCCACCACCTGCGCCGGATCAAAGCTGCCGCCCATTCCCGGACCGCCCGGTCCTCCTGGCCCGCCCGGTCCGCCGGGGCCCACAGGACCACCAGGCCCCATGCCTGGCCGCATACCCGGCGCTTCGCCCATCGCGGGACCCGCCGCGCTGGCCACCGGTCGAGGAGGCGCGCCCGCAGCGTCTGCCGGGCCGGATTGCGGAGCGTCAGCCGAAGGCGCGCCCGAAGCCTCTCCGCCCTCGGCGTTTGCCAGTTGTTCTTCCGGCGCGAGGATCGCCGGCGGCTCGGGCAGTACGACCTTGTCCAGCCAGCGTCGCGGGTTCATCACCACTTGCTGATCAGGCTCCAGCCCTGACTCAATCACCACATATTTGTCGTTCGAGGAGCCGACTTCCACCTCGCGAGCCTCCCATTGGCCGTCGTTCCACAGCAGGCAGTAGGTCGTGCCGAAGTGATCGTAGATCGCCTGTACGGGAACTTGCACCGCTTGCGGACGCCGTTCGACCTGAATGGCGACCTCGGCCGTCAAACCAGGGCGAATATCCTTGGGAGGATTAGTGATCTGAATCAACGTGGCGTACTGCTTGACAGGCGAACTGAACCAGCCGGTCGGTTCGGGGTACTCGTTCACCTTGGTCACAACGCCATTGAGAACCTGGTCTTCATCAAAGGCGCTGATCCGCACCTTGACCGGCATACCGGGCCGAACCGACGTGATTTGCGACTCGTTGATCTTCGCCTTGACCTGCATCTTGCTTGGGTTCGGCAGGCGGATGATGGTTTGTTGTTCGCGAACCATAGCGCCGGCCTCAACGATAAACTCGTTGTTGCCACGGCGGTCCGTCGCGTTGGCGTGCACCACCTGGCCGTCGGCGGGCGAACGGATTTCGCACTTTGCGATCTGGTCGAGAATTTCCTTGAGTTTGGTTTCTTCGATTTCGTAGCTGCGCTGGTCCGACTCCCACTTGGCCTTCGCCGTAGCGATTTCGCTCTCCAGCGTCTTGAGCATCTTGGCCTTGGTGTACTCCTGCAGCACACGGAGTTTGGTTTGAGCGGCCTCCAACTCCAAGCGGGCCTTTTCGACCGTGAACTTGTCGGCCTCAATCTGAAGCGGCTTCACAATTCCCTTATCCGCCAAGCGGACCCCCGAACGGGCCGCAATCTGTGCGCGCCGGAGGTTCTCTTCCGCTTGGAAGATTTCGCTCTTGATAATTTGTTCTTCTTGCTTGTAGGTGCCTTCCAGGTACTCGCGGCGGGCAATCTCGGCGGCCTCGTAGGCGTTCTTGGATTGCACCACTAAAGCTTTCGCGGTGTTGCAAACCACTTCCTGCTGCAATCGCTGCTGCTCTAAGGCCGAAGCATCCAGCCGAACCAGCAAGTCGCCTTTCTTGACCTGGGTGCCCTCGGGAATGACCCACAAGATAGCGGTGGCGCCGTTGAAGCCCTTGACCTCGCACTTGACTTCAACGTTTTCTGAGCTTTCGACCTCCCCCTGCTCGACAACAACAAACTCAAACGGCTTTTTTTCCACCGGTGCCAAGAGCGGCTTTTCTTCTCGCTTGGCGCCGCGTCCCAAAAAGTAATATGACGCGCCCACGCCGAGTACGGTGAGGACCGCCAACGCCGCCAGCGCTAAGCCCAGCACCGAACCGCGACGCGCCGCAGCAGGCGAAACGGTTCGCCGTCGGAGATGAGTGGTCATTGTGGTTTCCTTAATCTGCCAACGCGGCTAGGAGGGAGTACGGAGACGCGCCCGCTGCGTCGGCGAAAAGAGCGTCTGGGGAGGGAAGGCTAGTGCGGGAGAGCCAGCTATCGAACCCGGGCGTTCGGGCGCGGGCCGACCGGGGCAGGTGCGTCGCCAATCTCACCAGTTTAACGGAAAATGGCAAGGTTGTCACGAGATTTTACGCATTTGCCTGTTCCCGGCGAATGGCAATTGCCGCATCGACGGACATGCGCCGCGGGGAACCAACAATCTCGAACCTTGTCGACGCCCCGTGCGGCGCTAGAATCGTCGCCCGCCGCTTCCTTGGAGACGACCGCCACGGTCTGCCCTCTAGCGACTCGCGTACTATCTCTCCGTTTGTAACCCCGTTTCAGGTCGAAAGTTTCGACTTTTCCGTTAGCGGCTGCGCGTGGCGTTGGGAAAGCGTGGCGTAGGCGGCGGCAATTCCAGCGGCGGGCCGATCAATACCCCTTCTTCCGGATCGGCCCCCGCGGGCGACTCGATGGGAGAAACCTCCTCGGGCGTTATCTCTTCGGGCCCGTTCCCCGCGGGCAATGGCGCTGCCCTCGTGGGAGCGGGCAAGGTGTCGTGTGGCGCCGAACGCCGCCCCGACCGGCCGTTGGTTGGCATCCGCAGGGGCGAGGGTGTTTCCACTTCCTCCAAAGCATTGGGCAACTTGTTGTCGCCGCACGACACGCAAATCGGCGGCGGGCCGTGCTCGGGGCCAATCGGTCCTGGATCGATCCAAACTCCGTCGGGCCGCAGCATCATCGTGCCCAGATCGAAGTCCAGCGACCGTCGAACCACTTCGTAGTTCACATAAACGGCCAGGAAGTCGTTCTGCGCCCGCAGCAAGTCCGACAAGGCCGAAACCGCATCGCGGGCCGTGGTGGGACCAGACGACAACGCATTTTGCTGCTGAATGGTCTGAATTTCCCGGTTGAGCAGAATCTGCTCGCGGGCTACCCTCAGGGCCTGCCGCCGCAGTTCAAAGTTCTCCTGATTCAATCGCAAGGTCCGCAGTTCATCTCGCAGTTGCGCTGCGACCTGGTCCACAAACAGGTAGTAATCGCGGCGGGCCTGATTAAACTCGATCTGAGCCTGGCGGAAGGTGTTGCGTTCCTGCAGCCGGGTGAGCGGGGCGTCAAACTGCAGCCCAACGCGTAGACTGTTGCTGGTACGGCCCGTCAACGGAATGTCGCTGCTCACGTTCCGCACATCGCCGCTGAACACCAGGTCCAGCGAGCTTTCGAGATTGTCGGCATTGAACTCGATCAACCGCCACGCATCGACCAATGCGGCGCGGGCGTTCATCCAGTCGCGGCGGTTCTCGCGAGCGATTTCGAGCGCGGTTTCGGGATCGAGATTGACCCGCACCAGCTCGACCAGTTCGGTGCGGGCGCCAGCCTGCACCAGCGACAACTCCAACAGATAATCTGACAATTCGCTTAGGATGTTAGGAATATCGGGCGAGATGGCGTCGTTAAACAACCGCCTGAATTCCTCTCGCTGTAGAGCCGCCGGCTCCTCCATTCCTTGGGCCAATTGCACCTCGATTTCGCGAGCGATCCGGTCCATCTGGTCGATCGCCGAATGAATCCGCTCCAACTGGCACTGGACGCTGCGGAAGTAGCCGTGCGAAATACCCACGGCGTCGACCAGGCTGACGATCAGCCGCTTGAGCAATTCCAGCTCGGCTTCGAGCGGGTCCGACTGCGGATGACAGGGATCGCGCTGAGCGATACGGGCTTCACGTACTTCGTTCCGCCACACCACCAGATCTTTGAGCCAGGGGTCGTGTTGTTCCAGTTCCCCTTGCTGGCTTTGAGCCAGTTCCTCTAGCCCCACCAGCAGTTGCGAAACGGCGGTCGCCAACGGCGCGCCCAAATCGGCCTCGAGCGCCGACAAGTTTTCGATCAGCCGCTCTCGCGCGCCTTCCACGCCGGCTTGCCCATCAGAGATGGATTGCACCAGCCGTTGCCGATTGGCCGCAAGCAACTCCACGTTTTGACGCAACTCGGCCAACTGCGCCATGACTTCGGGTAGACGCGGCAGAGCGATTCCTTCGTAGAGGCATTCAATGCGGTCGACTGTATCCTGCACCTCCAGCACATAACGCAACAGGAGGATCTCCTGCTCCAGGGCGGTGACCAGATCCAGCACGCGATCGCCGGGGAATTCCTCGGGCGCGGCGGTCAGGGCCGCCTCAACACGATCGAATGCTTCCAAAGTGTTTTGCCGCGCTCGCTGCGGATCGAGCGAAGCAGCCCCGGACATCTGCGTCCGGAAGTTCTCCACCTGCTGCAAGGTGCGGTCCAGCATCAGCCAGCGGCCCAGCACGTCGGGCCAGCGGCCATGTTCTTCTTTCAATGTCGAACGCAACAGCGTCAGCAGGGCCTTGTCGCGTTCCCGGTCGGTAGGCTCCAACTTCTGAGCAATTTTGTCAGCCAGGCGCTGCCCCTCGCGACTGATGACGTTGATCGACGAGTCCTCCCCTTCCACCAGTAGCGCCACCAGATGCGCCAGATCAAGCTTGGGGCGGCGGTTGTCGGTGGGGCACCAGGTTTCGCACACGTTGTAGTCGCGGACCATCGCCTCGCGAAGCACGTCCAGTTGCTGCGTCGCCACCTCAAGCCCTAACTGGTCGCGAAGGAGGGCCAGCTTTTCCAGCGTCTGTTTCTGGCTGCCCAGATCGTTTTCCAGTTCCTGACGCAGGCAAGCGATGGTGTCGCCCGTTTCGCCAGTCATGTCGTTCAGCTCGACTTGCAGGACGCGCACCAGGCGATCGATCAGCTCGACATTCTCAAACATCGGATCTTCAATCTTGATGCACACCTGCGGCGGCAAGCCGAGCGTGCGTTTGAACTGATCGAGCGAACGGAAGTAGTTCGCGCGGAACGACAGGAGTGAGCTTTCGGCGTCGACCAGCGCCTGCCGAGCCTGCGCAATTTGCAACTGCGAGTTAACCGACTGTTGCTGAGCCTGAACGGCCTGACTGACGACGCCCGCGGCGGTCTGCCCAGACACGCTCGGCGGCGCGGCGCCTTCGTGAATGTCGATCAAGCGGCGGAGGTTGTTCCGCAACGAGTTGACGTTGTCCTCGAGGTTGGCGATCTCCATTTGAGTTTGCAGCAGGCCCATAAAGCCGCCCGCCTGAGGCGCGCCCGTTCCCCCGCCGCCGCCAAAGCCGCTAGAGAAACCGCCCACGCCGCCAAAGCCGCCGCCGCCCACGCCGGTAAACCCGCCCAAGCCTGACGCGCCGAAGAAACCACCACGGCGGCTAGGACCGGGGCCGGCGTTGCGACCTGTGACAACCTCCAAATAGAACCCACGGCGGAACCGCTCCATTTGCCGCACGTTGGCCAAGAGCGCCCGTTCGGAAATGGTTAACGTCTCTAACACGCGGTCTCGCCCGGCGCCGCGCAAGAGCGGCTGCACCAAAGAAAAGTCGAGCAGCGTGGTGGCGGTTTCGGTGTCGGGCCCTGCGAACTGCCAGACAATGGAGTTCGCCAGCCCCACCGTCAATTCGGCGCCGGTGGCGAACAGCCGTTCGGCCTGCCAGCGATTGCCGCGCGACGAGTAGGTTCCCACCTCCAACGTGCTGCTTGAGCCACTGCGGGTGTCGTGTTGCGTGGTGAAGAAGGTCGAAAAACCGCCGAAGAACTGCGTATCAAAACGGAATCGCTCCGCGCTGACGTCCAGCGCCGAAAGGTACAGCGTTTCCAATTGGTTCTGGTATGCGTCTGAGTGCAAAAGCGCCAGTTGTACGGCGTAGTCGGCGTCGAGCACGACTACCGGCTGGCCATTCTGGTATTCCCGAATCCGCAGATGCGCCATCCATTCGGGGTTCTCCACCACGTCGGTGTCGCCGTTGATATGCCAGTAGGGATAGCCTCGCTTCTTGTCGATCCAGTGCATGTATTTGTGCGACTCGGGATCGTCGCGAGGCATCGGCGGCCGGTCGGGATGGAAGGGGCTATACATCCGCGACGCCGGATCGGGATCGATCGAAAATGGCGGCAGCTCCGCCGATGGCGCCTGAGCCTTTTCGGCCAGCAAGAGGTAGGCGTCGCGGTCCGCCGCGTTCCGATAGTGGGCCCGCGAACACCCCGCCGCCGTGATCAGGAGGAGCGCCGCGGTGGCCGCCAGCACAATTACTGCAGGCCATGGAAAACGATGAATCGGTTCGTAGGGCAAAGCCCGCATCATCATGCCGCCCTTTCCTGTTTTGCCAAGCGGCGGCGCATGCGATCTTCCGCAAGAAGAGCGCAGAATGCGCCGGTAGTAACAGGTTTCGGGAATATGCGGACCCGACTTTAGCGATTGTAGGGCTTGTACAGCCTTTCCTCGTCTGTCTCAAGTTATGGAGACTTGCGGAGTTGCGTTGATTTTGCCAATGCCGGCGCAGGTTGACGGCGGGGAAAGGCGTGCTTATGATCGAACAAGCGGGGCAACTTGCGCCGTCCTTGTCCTTTACGTTTCGCCAGATTTCTTTGTATCACGCCGCTGCCGGCC
>CAYWIS010000116.1:0-706 GCA_964458385.1 uncultured Pirellulaceae bacterium | reverse complement strand
TGGTGTAAGCTGCAGTGGGCGCTCTCGGTCACGCCGGCAGCCACCCACCCGCGACTCCTTTGACGTCGGCCGCACAACATGGGCAACGCGCTTTACGCACAGGCGATCGGAGTAATCCTCCTCTTCGCCTTCCTGTTTTTCATTGTTTTTGCCGCTAAGGGCTGGCGCTGGCATCATGTGACAGCGCTGGTGCTGATCTTTTTCAGCTCGGTCTTCTTTTTGATCATGGCGGCCTCGGTGCTGAAGACCCACTCGGTCTGGCGCACCCGGTATCAGCAAACCGCCTTGGAGCTGGAGCAGGCGAAAGCCGAGGCTGAAACGCTCAAGTTTGGGCCTTTAACCATCGCGAATGAAGGCGCCGCAGCGCTCCTTCCTTTGCAGCACGAACTGGACCGCGTGATTGTCGACCGCGGCCGGGTCTGGCGCGATGTGGAGCTGACCGGCGCGCAAGGTAACGAAATTACCTTCAAGTTCCCGGACCGGAACGTCACCGGCGTCGACAACGCCCCCCCTCTGCATCGCTTGCAGCCGAACACGATCATCTACGGATTCAAAGAGAAAGAGAATCCCGAAGGGTGGAAGGTCCCCGCGTTCTACATGGGTGAATTTGTGGTGCAGCGGGTTACGGCTGACACCGCGGTGGTCGTTCCCTCGCAGCCGATGGACCGATACCAGGTCGGTGAAGTGCGGCCCGACGGCATTACGT
>CAYWIS010000115.1:0-18960 GCA_964458385.1 uncultured Pirellulaceae bacterium | reverse complement strand
GCTGCTTGCCTGTAGGCCGTGTGGTCAGGCGCGTCAGCGGCTGTCCACGGAGTGCACAGGCTTGGAGCACGGCGTCGAAGCGGTTCACGCTGCGCTCCTGAGTTCTGGTTGGCCTTGCAGCCTGCCGTCGGCCTCGTAGCGGGCGATGGCGCGCGGCCCGTGGAAGACGGCGAGCGCACCGTCCGGATACTGGCGGACCTTGACGCGGGCCTTCACATAATGCCGCCGCATGGGGCTTTCCGGCAGCTGCAGGACGAGCCCGCCCCACGCAACCGTGTTGTCGCATGTTACGCTTGACGACTCCCGTGACGGCCGTTTCCCCTCGGATCACTTACCCGTATTGGCTGAAATACGCCTAGGCCGTTAACGCTTTCCGCGGTAGCGTCCTACCTTCACTCCTGGGCAGGTTCATCCCAGGAGCCCCGCGATCGAGTAGCCGCCATTTTCGCTGCATGTTTCAGCCACTCCTTCGAAGTGACGCAAGGAAACGTCGTCGTGGTTAAGGCGGGAATGATGGCGTGCTACTTTGCCGTCGGCGGCTTCGCCTTCTTTCTGGCTGAGCCGCATAATCTGAGGATCAAACGCCATCTGTGAAGGCGTGGCGTTGGCCTAATACAACGAACGACTCCTTGTCGTACGCCAAGGCTGCTCCGCAGGCCGCTGCGACGCTCGGCGAGGGGCGCGACTTCCAGCCAAGTCGAAACGTGCTAAACGCCGGCGGATCAGTCACCACCGTAGCGGCCGAGACCTTTTCTCACTTGCCCCTCATTCTCACGCGAGGCAACGCTTCGCCGGGCTAAGGCGGTTTTTTCACCTCTTCGACGCTGGAAGTGATTGAGGCTATCGCGGTTGGAACTCTTTGTTGCAGAGTTACCCCGAGAGCGTCAAAATCAATCACGCGGAGGGCCGAAGCACCCCATGCCAGCACGAGGTGCTCTTGCTGGGAGAGTCGTCCATCGTCTCCCTCACTTGCATACAAGCGATTTTGACTTGCCGATCCTTCGTTAGCCCAAGGAACGTGTTATGTCCCGTCAGTATCGGATCTTGCTGTTCGTCAGCGTATGGCTGCTTGCTCCTCGTGAGCTCTTCGCCCAAGTGGAATCGGGGCCGCCATCGGGCGCCGCCCTTGAGTCGCTGAAAGCCTATGCGGTAACCGGTGATGGCGCCGGTCAGGTCGTGAACTACACCGCTCAGCGCAAGCATAGACCAACCCTTTATGTATTCATCCAAGCCGACAAATGGGATCGCCCTGTGGCTCGATTCCTCAGGGCGCTTGACCGCGGCATAGCGGACCGCGGTGACGCCCAAGTGATTGCGGTATGGCTAACCCGCGACGTGGAAAAGTCAAAAGAGTATTTGTCCCAAGTGCAGAACTCGGTGCAATTTCAGAAGACTGATCTGGCGGTTTACCAAGGAGACACCAGCGGCCCGCCAGGCTGGGGCATTAATACCGACGCTTTTGTCACCGCCGTAGTCGCCGGGGACGGCAAGACCATTGCCAGCTTTGGCTACCGCTCGGTAAACGAAACGACCGCGCCCGGGGTGCTGTCGCGGCTCCCCCCGTTGCTGGTCGGAGATTAACCGCAGCAAAGACCAAGAGCGTTGGTCACTCCTTTTGCCCCTTCCGCATGCACTTAGGGCGAATGACGTTCTTTGCCAGCCCTACTGCTTCCAACAAACGAATGGTCATCCAGGTGGGATCAATCTCCCACCATTTATGGCCGTGAGCGGCGGAGCGCTGGTCGGCATGGTGGTTATTGTGCCAGCCTTCGCCGTGGGCCAAGAGCGCAACCACGAAGTTGTTCGTGCTGGCGTCGCGCGTCTCATAGTTGCGATAGCCCCAGATGTGCCCGACCGAGTTCACGGACCAGGTAATGTGCCAACCAACCACCGTACGCACGAAAACGCCCCATACGAGCACGCTAGAGCCGAACTGCACTCCTTGCCATACGTCGCCGCTTCTCGCCCAGCCGACCGCCAGCCCGCCCAGGAAGAACAACAGGGCGTGGCCAATGTAGATCCACAGCCAAAGTAGATGGCGTTCCAAGGCGAAATAGAACGGATCGCGGAGCAGATCGCGGGCGTACTTCTCGTAAAACACGACGTGGCGATGCTCGCGATGCTCAAACAGTAACCACCCCACGTGCCCCCAAAAGAAGCTCACCAGTGGGCTATGGGGATCGGGTTGCTCATCGGAGTGCTTGTGATGGATCCGATGAATCGCCACCCAGCGAGCGGGCGTATCCTCCAGGCAACACACGCCACACAAGGCGAAAAAGTGCTCCAACCACTTCGGAACAACAAACCCCTGGTGCGTTAACAGCCGGTGATAACAGAGCGTAATCCCCAGCATGTTAAAGAAATACAAGTTAAACACCGCCAGCGCCACACCCGTCCAACTGAAGAAGTACGGAAAGAACGCCAGCGCCGCCAGCACGTGCAACCCTGCAATCGGAAAGGCATACCGCCAGTTAAAAACCAAAGGTTGCGTTTCTTCGGGATAATCCAACTTCTTGCTGCGCGGCTTCTCCCCCGTCGTTGCCGGGACGGTTGCGGGCGACGCCGGGTCGGAATTGGCCGCCAGGGCTTCTTGCGTAGGGGCGGTAGTCGCAGTTGTTTCCGGTTCGAGCATGGCCGAAGGGGGATTCTCGCGGGTCAACGGAATACTCGCACTGTGAAGGGAAACTTGCGCTCCGGTCAATTCTAACCGATTTAGCTTGCGCCAAATATCGTCGTTTGTTACCTTGGGGAGCGAAGGTTTTTCGCTGCGGCAAGGTTGTGCCGCCGCCCGTTCGTAGGCTGTAAGTCTTGATGCTGCAAAAATTAGCCGATTGTCTGGTGGATGCGGCTCGCGGTCGGCGCGCCTCTTTTTCTCCGCACATCCTGCAGCGTTTGGAAAGGTTGCGACAGGAATACGCGGAGTCGCTGGGTGGGGTTTACTGCGAGGAGCATTGGCTCGAAGTCTGCGCACAAACACTTACTTGGGCCGATCTGGCCGCAAGTCTCGCCCAGCGCAAGCTCCTCAACCGGCGGGGATATAGCTGGATTATATCGCAAGAGCGGCCACTTTGGAAAAAAATTTCCCAGATTGCCGTACCAGCGCAGCATCCACAGTCGCCTCGCACGAGCCTAGGTGAACAACCATGGAGTCGCTGGCTCGACGGGCTGGATCCGAGCCGCTCACGAATCGATCTCTCACAGCTCTATGAACGTTTTCTCGCAACTTGGAGTCGTCAGCGACGCGCGCAACAGGGGATTTACTTTACCCCCCCGGTGATAGCTCAATCTCTGGTGAAGTTGGTTGACGCCGCGTTGCGACACAACCTCGGCCTACCGCTCGGCTTAGCCCAAGAGACCGACGTTTCCGGCGCCGCTGCTGCCTTGAAAGTCCGCATTCTCGACCCAGCGGCCGGATCGGGAGTTTTCCTCATTGCGGCCATTGATCACATCCATCGCACGATGCTCAACGTTTGGCGAAAGGAGTGTTTACCGGCCTCGGAAGTGATTCGGCGCTGGAATGCTTATGTCGGCCATGAGCTTCTGCCGCGCTTATTCGGGCTGGAGTTATCGCCAGCGGCCAGTCTGGTAGCGCATCTGGAAATTGCTCAGAAATTGGCGGATACAGGTTATGCGTTTGCTGATCCAGCGCATGTTCAGATTTATACGGCAAACACGCTAGCCCGCGAAAATGACGGCGTGACCAGCCACCTGCCTATGACCGTCATCCTGGGCAATCCCCCCTTCGCCGCGCTTTCGCAAAACCGAAGTTCGTGGATCGAAGGCCTCCTCAAAGGCGTTACCGCCGACGGCCGCCCAACCGCCAGCTACTTTCAGGTGGACGGGCAGCCGCTTGCCGAGCGCAAGCACTGGTTGCACGACGACTATGTCAAGTTCCTACGTTACGCCCAGTGGCGCATCGAACAGGCGGGCGTTGGTGTCGTCGGCTTGGTGACCAATCATGGATATCTCGACAACCCGACGTTCCGTGGCGTGCGGCGGCAATTGATGCAAGCGTTTACCCGCATCGAAATTGTCGACCTGCATGGGAATCGCAAGAAACGAGAACAAGCGCCCAGCGGCCAACGGGATGAAAACGTGTTCGACATTGAACAAGGCGTAGCCTTGAGCGTTTTCTGTCGTGCGCCTGGCCAACAATCCAGCGTTTCGTACACCGATCTTTGGGGAACCCGTGAAGATAAGCAGCGACTTCTTGCCGATACGTCCGGCGAAAGCCTGACCTTCGCCCCACTTCACCCAACACCACCGTTTTACTTTTTCGTCCCGCGCGACGAATCGCACCGTACCGAATACGAGCGAGGCTGGCGATTGCCCGAGATCATGCCGGTGTGCGTCGCGGCGCCAGTTACCGCCCGGGATCGACTCGTGGTGGCGTTCACCCGCAAAGAACTCCTGGAGCGCATTGCGGAATTTCGAGATTTATCGATTCCTGATTCTGTCATCCGCGAGCGATACTTCGGCCGCCCACGCACCGCGCGATACCCTCCTGGCGATACGCGAGGCTGGAAGCTTGCCGAGGCCCGTCGCCAATTGGCGCAGCAACGGAATTGGAAATCGGAGGCGCGCACCTGCCTTTACCGCCCCTTCGATCGCCGTTGGATCTACTGGTCCGAGGCGATGATCGACTGGCCGCGGCGCGACGTGATGCGTCACCTGGAAGAGCCCGGTAACTTGGCGCTTATCGCCCGGCGACAGATGCCGCCGACCGAGCCTTGCAGTTACTTTTGGGTTACCGACGACATTACGCTGGATGGCGTGATTCGCTCCGACAACCGTGGTGGCGAGTCACTTTTTCCGCTCTACTTGTATGACTCGTCAACCGCCGCTTCGCATCCCAGAAAGCGTCAGGCGAACTTCTCGGCCGACTTTCTCCGCGAGTTTGCAGCCGTCGCAAGCCCTGGCGGCTCCGAACGGGGCGAAAGCGCAGGTCATTCGGATCTATCGCCATCCCGGTCGAAACGTCGCGATGTTCGCGTCGGGTGGCAAGAGGCGCACGCAACCCTGGCCGTGCAGGCGTTCTATTTCCTCTACGCACTTTTCCATGCGCCATCGTATCGCGCCCGGTTTGCGGACCTGTTACGAATCGACTTTCCGCGCGTCTTTCTTCCGCGCCGCCGTGAGCTGCTAGTGGCAATGAGCGAACTCGGCAAGCAACTGGTGGATGCCCACCTGCTGCGTGGCTCGCTTGCCTTTCCCAGGCCCCAAGGCGACGGCAATCGAATGGTGCCAGCCATCGCGTTCTGCGGTAACGACCGCCAGGTGGCAACAGGATTTCCGCGATGCTCCTCCGAGGGCGTGGCGATCAACCGCAGTTCATATTTTGCAGGCGTCTCGCTCGATACATGGGCATGGCGCGCCGGCGGCCATCAAGTCGCCCGTAAATGGCTCAAGGATCGCCGTGGTCGGGTTCTAGCGGATGCCGAGGTGATGACATTTGGTCAAATTGCAACGGCAATAGCGGCGACGCAGCGTCTAAGCGAGGCGATTGACACCGCAATCAACCAGTACGGCGGTTGGCCAAGCGCATTTCTTGGTTCGCCCGCAAACCGGCGAGAAGAACGTATGTTTGCATAGGATGTAATCGTTGTTCGTCTACGGACGTCGCCTCTTGTCGCCTTCCGCGGGTAGCGCATGAATCGTATTCGCTTATTTGGGATCGACATCGACGCGGTACGGATGAACGAGGCGGTGCATCGATTACTCCAATGGATCAACGACCCCAACGGTCCTTGCCGCTATGTGGTCACGCCGAACGTAGACCATACGGTGTTGCTCCAATCGAATACAGAATTAAAGAACGCTTATCGCGACGCCGGCTTGGTGGTTGCCGACGGGTGGCCGGTGGTCGCCGCTTCTCGACTATTGCGTCGTCCCTTACCGCAGCGAGTCACTGGGTCCGACCTGGCGCCCGCCCTGTTTGACGCGGCTAGCGCAGAGCGGCCCTTGCGAGTGTTCCTCTTAGGAGCAGCGCCGGGTGTGGCCGAGCGTGCAGCCAAGAACATTCACCACCGCTGGCCGGCCGTCCAAGTCGTGGGAGTGTACAGTCCGCCGCTGGGGTTCGAACACGATGAGGAAGAAAACCAACGCATCCTGGCCCAAATTCGTGCGGCGGCGCCGCAGGTGTTGGTTGTCGGGTTGGGAGCGCCCAAGCAGGAAATCTGGGTGCATCGCTATCATCAGCAACTCGCCGTGCAGGTCGCTCTGTGCGTAGGCGCAACTATCGACTTTCTCGCAGGCGAAAAGAAGCGGGCGCCTCTTCTCTTTCAACGTCTGGGGCTGGAATGGCTACACCGCCTAGCCACCGAACCGCGCCGGTTGCTCAAACGCTATGCGCGCGACGCCTGGATTTTTCCTCAGCTCGTGTGGAGAGAATGGCGGCAGTCCCTCACCCCACTTGGCCCCCGACGGTTAAGCAGCGCCGGCGCGTCGTCAGCATCGCAAGTTACGCCCCCCGCAAAGGCGCACTAATCGGGCCTCGTTGCTCACGGCCGGACGGCTTCCTCGCGTTCGATCCGTTCCTGCAACTCGATTAATCGACGCTCGAACGCTTCCAACCGTCGCCGCAGTTCGGCCGACTCACGCAGGAGGGATTCGATTTCATCGCGCGTCGCTTTCCCCGGCGCCAGCGCCGTCGGAGCAGGCAACGCCTCGCCAACCGGCGGCAAGACCTCTTCCGCTGGCGCACCATCAGGCATAGGCGGTTCCCGCGACAATTCGGGACGGCCGGCCAATCGCACGGAAACCACATGGCGTTCGCCACCACGTTCGAATGTCAAAGCTACACTCTGCCCGGCAGCGCGAAATTTGAGGATGTCGCCCAAATCATCCAACGTGCGCAGCGGGCGACGTTCTAATTCCAAAAGCACATCACCTACCCGCAGCCCTGCTTCGTCGGCCGGCCCGCCAGGACGCACAGCCACCACCCGCAAGCCTCGTCCTGTAACTGTCGAGTCGGCAGTTAGACCTAAGTAGCCAGGTTCGCGGGGCGCCATACGCCCGCTTTCCAGCCGTCGCTCCAACTCTTCCAGCGGAGACTGGCCCCACACCACGCCGGGCAAAACCAGTATTCCCAAAACTCCCCATACAAACCAACCGCGCATTGTCTCTTCTCCGCAATCGTTTGGATTCCGCCCGCTTGATTATACCGGCGCCATTCGCAATGACTCCGCCAGGAAAATCGGTTATTTTGCGGAGATGCGTCGCATAGTTCGATCTCGGGTGTCGATCCGCCGTCCCTTCGTTCAAGAACGCCCTACGGCGTTGGCGCTAGCGCTGTCGCTGTTTTCGCCGGAAAAACAACGACACGCGGTGACGACGACCATGTTGCGGCCAGCGACCGAATTGAGCGGCCTCTTTGGCGCCTGGCGCGGAAGTCGACTAGTAGGGGCTATTTGGGGGGAGATTTTGCCGGGGCGCACCGCCGTCGCTAACCCAGCTCAGCTTGTTGCTGGCGAACCCCCCGATACAGGACGGGCACTGCTCAACCAGTTGGAGCGGTACTTTCTTGAGCACGGCGTCCGGTTCTACCAAACGCAATTGGAATACGCGGCAGAGCCCGAGGTCGAGTTTCTCCGCGCCGCGGGTTTGGAACATGCGGCCGAATTGATCTTTCTCGCATGCGATCCCGCTCAATCCAACGAAGCTCCTCCTCAAGATTGGGAGTTCCAGCCCTACCGCGAAAGCGAGCGTGGGCGGCTCATGGCGGTTATCGAGCAGACTTACCAAGGTTCACTCGATCTCCCCATGCTTGATGGCGTGCGTTCGTTGGACGATGTGCTGACTGGCTATCAACACACCGGCGTATGGCGTCCCGAAATGTGGCAGTTTGTTCGACGCCAAGGCCAGGATGTTGGATGTCTGCTATTAGCCGAACATCAGCCACACACTGTATGGGAAATTGTCTACCTTGGCATGATTCCCCAGGTTCGCGGCCAAGGGGGAGGGCTTGCCACAACTCGGTACGCGCAGCGTTTGGTTGGTAAGGCCGGGGGACGCCATCTGCTTCTAGCGGCGGACTCGCAAAATCAACCTGCGTTGCGCATCTACCAGCGTGCGGGTTTTCGCGAATTTCAGCGGCGGCAAGTATTTTTGAAGGTACTCGATCCTACCCGGTTAAACTCTCGGGAACGATCCCGACGAAGCTTGTAAAGTTTTTCCCTGTAGGAACTTGGGCGATTCGCACGGCGTGGACCTGCCGCGCTGCTTACGCCTGAGGCGCGGGCGTCAACAGTTTTTCCACGCGCGCTAATCAGCGAGACGACGTCACTTGGCAAAGGAACAGCGAAGGCAGCCTGAAAGCTTTCGCGTATTTTTCCGGCAGTTCCAAACGCCAGGGGGACAACTTCGTGAAAACGCCCGTCAGCCGCCGGGGAAGCGTTTGACATGAGTGCTAGCACATTTACAATCTATCCACAGACGTACTTTCTTTGGTTCTCAATTCTGGGTCCCCTTGTCCAAGACAGATGAGGCGGACACAGAGCCGGCGCGTCCTCGGTGGGTGGCCCCTTCTTTGACGCCCCGGCGGCTAGAAAGTGTATTTTTTCCCGGTAGGATTTTTCGGCGCTCGGGGTGCGCGCACACGATGGCCCACGACTCGACCACCGCCGGATGCGACCTGCTGGCTCGCTTCCGCCAACGCCTGGAGGATCGCATCGGCGCCGACCGATTCGCGGTCTGGTTCGGGGGTCAGGTGGAGTTCCGCCATCAGGCGGGGGTAGTCACCGTGGCGGCGCCCGACCGATTTTCGGCCGAGCGGCTACGGCGGAGCTTTCGCACCGACCTGCACGAGGTTGCCCGCAGTTTCTCGCCGCCGAAGTTAAGGTAGTGGCGGATGAGTCGCTGTTCCGCCAAGCGTCTTCACCCGCCGAACCCACGTGCCCATCAGAAAAGGCGAGCCAAGGCAATGCTCGTCGTGCTCCAACGCCAGCGGTGCATTCGGTAGCGCCGCCGCCGGCGCTTACGGGCCGGCGATTTGCACGGCTAGAAGACTTCGTAGTGGGAGACGAGAACCGCGTTGCCCATGCGGCGGCTTGCGCGGTTCCGATGCGTTTGGGCGCGGTATCGCCGCTTTTCTTTTACGGTCCGACCGGAACGGGCAAGACGCACCTGCTGGAAGGTGTCTGGTCGGCTGTACGTCGTTTGGGGCGACAGACACGCTGTGTGTACCTCTCGGCCGAACAATTCACCAGCGGCTTTCTCGAAGCGTTACAAGGGAGCGGCCTCCCGAGTTTTCGCCGCAAGTACCGAGAAGTGCAGTTGCTGGCGATCGATGACGTGCAGTTCTTTGCGGGTAAGCGTGCAACGCTGGTGGAGTTGCTGCACACCATGGACACGCTTCACCGTGCCGGCGCGCAACTGCTGTTAGCCGCCGATCGTCCGCCATCGGAACTCACCGCGTTGGGACCGGAACTGGCCGCGCGAATGAGCGCAGGTCTGGTGTGTAGTCTCGGCCCGGCGGAGTACGCCACGCGCCGCACTCTGCTAGAGCGTTTCGCACAACAGCGCAATTTGGCCGTACCCGACGAGGTGTTCGATCTCTTAGCTGAGCGTCTTCCTGGCGATGTCCGTCGACTCGCTGGCGCGCTCAATCGACTACAAGCGGCAAGCGAAGCGCTACAAACACCCGTCACCGCTTCCTTGGCAAGGCAAACGCTTGGCGACCTGTTCCAGGCGGCGCAGCGTCCGGTGGAGTTGCGCGACATTGAGCGGGCCGTGTGCGAGGTGTTTGGCGTCGAACGGCCCGACCTGCACTCGTCGCGAAAGGCGAAGACCGTGGCCCATCCGCGAATGTTGGCGATGTGGCTAGCGCGCAAACATACGCGATCGGCGCTTCAGGATATTTGCCGCTACTTTGGACGCCGCAGTCATAGCACCGTGATCTCTGCCGAGAAGGCCGTAGCAGGGTGGATCGAAGACGGCGCCATTATTCAGCTTCCCAACGGCAATTGCGAAATCAAAGAAGCAATTCGCCGTGTTGAATCCCGGCTTGGCGCTGGGTAACAGGTTCGCCCTCCAAGAGATCTTGGCGGAGCCTCCTCGCTTTTGGCCGCTCCAGCGCTATCGGCCGGCTTCAATTCGGATCGCTAAAGCCCGCTAACCGACGCGCACTTCCATGGTCGCGGTGAATGCGTCGTTGGGCGGCAGCACGCGCAGCCCAGCGTCGATTCCCTGGGGCTGAAAGCGAAAACAATCGGGCACACAGGTATAGGGCTCAATACAAATAGCTTCCCGATGCGGCGGCGTGAAGACGACGCACTCGCGAAAGGCATTGTCAAATCGCAGCGTCACAACCCGCCGCCCGTCCGGCGCATTCACCCCCGCCTCGCACCACTCGCCTTCAAACCGGAGGCCGGTAAACACATCGTCCACCGCCAGATCAGCAAACCGCTGCCCTTGTTGGAGCCGCGGCGCATCTTCCGCTGGCAGTCGCCGCCCGGTTGGCAACAGGTCGATTAATTCCCACTGCTCGGTCACCGGCAACTGCACCAGCCAGTCGGCGCCATCTCCGCCGCCAGGCGGCATACGAAAATACGGATGCAGTCCCAACCCGCATGGCAACGACTGCTGCGGGTCGGGGTTCTCCACACGCAACTCACATCGCAAAGCGCCAGGCGTGAGTTCATACGCAACCGTAATGCGGAAGTCGCTTGGCCAGCGATTCACCAATAGAGGATCGTCGAGCGACGCTTGGAACTGCCCCACAACGCGCGACGCTTGTTGGTCCAGGACGCGCCAGCGGCGCATGTGGACGAATCCATGAATCGCGTTGCCTTGGTCGTCGTTGGCTTCCTGAATGTAGGTGCGGCCATTCCAAACAAACTCCGTTCCTCGAATTCGGCCAGGGAAGGGGAAGAGAATAGGAATTCCGCTGCGAGACGGCCGCTGAGCGCCGCTGGCGAAGTCGGGATGCGACCAAAGGACATCCCGCATTTGGCCATCAATTGGCGCCAAGTATTCAAAGCAGTTAAAGCCAAGGCTTACCAGCACCCGCGCCGTGGCGCCCGTTTGCGGCTCATGCAGATGGATCACTTCCGCCGACATCGACATTCTCCCATAAGCGACAGCGTCCAACCTGCAAGAAGCCGTCGATGAACGCAAGCCCCGATCCGAGAAAAGTACCCGCTTTGACGAAAAGAAAAAGGCGGCGCACGAGAGAAGAGATCCGTCGGCCGGACAGCCCTAGCCCATCGCAAAAGCAACGCCGGCGCCATTACCGATTAACCTGCCCCGCCAATCGGCATTTGAGCGTTCAAGCGCAGTACCTAGCTAGGTCTTTCTTCTCGCAAGCGTTGTGCAACGCAAGACGCCGATCCACAACCGCCGATTCCCCCGAACTCAGATGCTTGCTCGATCGCGCAAAGCCTAGTCCGGTTCGCCGACTTCTCGGAGGTATTCAGCCAAGCGTGCTTGGAGATCCAACAGATCTTGCCAGCGGCGCATATCAAGAGTGACGCGTTCGGCCTTATCGTCTGCTTTGACCGTTTGCAAGAGGCGCCGAATGCGAAGGTGAAGATACTCCAATAACTCCGATAGCTGCGCCGCTTGACCGGGGCTTAGCCGCTCGGGCAACTGCGGCGGCTCCAACAGATGCATGGTCGATTGCAGTTCTTCGCGCTGGCTCCAATTCAATTCGAATTCCAGCTTACTGGCCGAACACGATACAGCGTCCGCTTCGTCGGGGTGGCGGGTCGCATGGTCGCCCGACTCGCCGCGAAGTTGGGCCAAGCGTGAAGCGATCTGCTCTCGGTTGCCAAACAACAGCACCGACCGGCCCAAGGTAACCATATCGCCAAAGCGAAGAATGCGCAGTTGCACGTCCTCGCCGTTGACCTTGGTGCCGTTTGTGCTTTCCAGGTCGGTCAGCACCAGCTTATCGTGGTCTTCCTGGATTTTAACGTGATAGCGGCTAACGCGCTCGTCATTAAGTTGGATGGTGTTTCCTTCTTCGCGCCCAATAGTGACAGGGGGCGAAAGATTCTCGAACACGCGCCCGCGGTCCGCGCCGTCCAGAACGCGCAACGAAAACCGAACCATCGACTGCCGCTCAAAAAAGAGGGAAATGTGTCCGTCGGAAGTTAGCCGCTACCAGCTTACGGAGGAAATGAGCGACCATGGGTACGCGTCCCTTCGTACTTCGCTCACACCCCCCAACAAAATTCTAAGGTACTGCGCAGACAAAGGCTAGACAAGCGAAGTTCCCTGCGTTTCCCACCAAAACAGGGGAGTCAAAACTAGACTCACAGCGGGAAGTTGCGGCACGCAGCAATCATCGCCCCAACCCCACATCTAAATCAATAGTAGATCTTGCTTTCGGATAACTGGCAGCATTTCTCGGTGTTGTGCGTCCACAGCCCTCTTTGACCCAAGCTAGGCGTTAACGGGCCATTTCCAAGCGCCAGTCTTTGTGCATGCCAAGGCCTCGGAGAAGTTGCCTATGCCAAGTTCCGTCTTGCCCGCCTCGGGCACAGGTAGTATGGCAACAACGCCAAGGTCTTTGGCTGTGCCTCACTGGTTTGCAAACTGGAAATGGCGTTTTAAGCCACCATCACCTCCGTCGGCCATTCCAAGCCCTGCAGTGGCCGCCCACCGTTGTGTAAGACGTCAGAGGGTGACAAATTGCCCGCCCTCGAGCGGCAAAACGCGAACAATCGCTAACTCTGGGTGAAATCTTTAGCAACGTTTAGTAGAATCTGCCTACCCTCCGGCGGCGTCGGAGGTTGGCATCCCCTGAACGCACCGCGCTTTGCGGCGTTCTGGGATCGCTGCTTAACATAACGTTTTCTGCAAACTTCCCTCCCTCTGCCCCCCTCCGTTATGCCTCGCTTTCGTTTTCTTTTCGCCTGGGTCGCTGCGTTGAGCGTCGCCTGGGGCGTCTTAGCGCACGAGACGTGCGCCCAAGAGCTAAAACTTCAAAAAGGCGATCATATTAGCCTGATCGGCAATGCGCTGGCCGAGCGCATGCAGCACGATGGCTGGCTAGAGACGCTAATTCAAGCTCAGTTCCCTGACCTTGAACTCTCCTTTCGCAATCTCGGTTTCTCGGGCGATGAGCTGACCGAGCGACTGCGGTCAGCCAACTTCGGCAGCCCCGACGACTGGCTCAAGCGCACCGAAACGGATGTTGTCTTCGCCTTCTTCGGCTACAACGAGTCCTTCGCCGGCGAGGCGGGGCTGGCCAAGTTCATAAAGGACTTGGAAAACTTCGTCCAGCACACGCTCGCTCAAAAGTATGATGGCCAGAACCCGGCGCGGCTGGTGTTGTTCTCGCCTATCGGCTTTGAAAACCTGAAGACTCCTAACCTGCCCGATGGCCAAGAGCACAACGCCCGCCTGAAACTCTACACGCAGGCCATGGCCGAGGTGGCCAAGAAGCACAACGTGCCGTTTGTCGATCTATTTAATACCACGCTCCAAGCGTATGCCGAAGCGAAGGAACCACTCACGCTCAACGGCCATTTCTTAACCGAGCGTGGCAACCGGGTTGTGGCCGAAATCGCCGTTAAGGCGCTCTTCCCGCAAGCCTCGCGCAAGGTAAGCGACCAAGACCTGGAACGGATCCGCCAGGTGGTCACGGACAAGAACTTTTACTGGTTCCACCGGTATCGCACCACCGACGGCTATAACGTCTATGGCGGCCGGTCCAGCTTGAAGTACACCGACGGGGTGAGCAACTGGGACGTCATGCAGCGCGAGATGGAAATTCTCGACGTGATGACCGCCAACCGCGATCGAGCCGTCTGGGCCGTCGCGCAGAATCCGTCGGCCGACCTGCCGAAAGTCGACGACTCCAACACGCCCCCCTTTATTCCCGTCAAAACCAACATGCCCGGCCCGCTGCCGGACGGCAAGCACAAGTTCCTTGGCGCCGAGGAAGCCATTCGTCACATGACCGTGGCCGAGGGCATGAAGGTCGAACTCGTCGCCTCAGAAGAGCAGTTCCCTGAGCTGGTCAACCCGGTGCAGATGGCCTTCGATACGCAAGGCCGATTGTGGGTCGCCGCGTGGAAAAGCTACCCGCACTGGAAGCCCAAGGACGAGATGGACGACAAACTCTTGATCCTGGAAGACCATGACGGCGACGGCAAAGCCGACGTGTGCAAGACCTTTGCGGGCGGCCTGCACAACCCCACCGGGTTCGAATTCTGGGGCGGCGGAGTGCTGGTCGCGTTGCAACCCGACCTGTGGTTCCTCAAAGACACCGACGGCGACGATGTGGCCGATGTCCGGATTCGCGTGCTGCATGGCTTAGACTCAGCCGATACGCACCACGCCGCCAACAGTTTCTATTATGGTCCCGACGGCGCCATCTATTTCCAGGAAGGCGTGTTCCACCAATCGCAGATCGAGACCATCCACCAAGGCTCGCTCCGCAACAACAACGCGTGCGTATGGCGGTTTGAACCGCGCACGTGGCGCGTTGATCGCTACATTCCTTATGACTTTGCCAACCCGCACGGGCACGTCTTTGATCGGTGGGGCAACGACTTCGTCCACGACGGCACTTCGGCCCAACCGTGGCACGGCACGCTTTTCTCGGGCCACTTGGAGTATCCCGCCAAGCATCCCCGTCCGCCGTTGCTTTACCAGCAACGCACGCGGCCCTGTCCGGGAACCGAAATTCTCTCTAGCCGGCACTTCCCACCCCGTAACCAGGGGAACTTGCTGGTGGCCAACGTGATCGGCTTCCAAGGGATCTTGCAGTACAAGATCAGCGAGAAAGGTGGCAGCTATGTCGGCACCGAGATCGAGCCGATCGTTTCGTCGACCGATCCCAAATTCCGCCCCGTCGATTTGGAGATCGCTCCGAACGGAGCGCTTTACTTCACCGACTGGCAGAACCCGATCATCGGTCACATGCAGCACCACATTCGCGACCCCAACCGCGATCAGGAGCATGGCCGCGTATACCGCGTGATCTGCCCCGACCGGCCGCTACTCACGCCGCCCAAGGTTGCGGGCGAGCCGGTCGCCAAGTTGCTCGACCTGCTCAAGGAGCCGGAAGACCGCTTGCGTTATCGTGTGCGCATCGAGTTGAGCGACCGCGACACGCAAGAAGTCTTGGCGGCTGCTAAGACCTGGGTCGCTGGGCTGGATAAGAACGACCCCAATTACGAGCACCACTTGGTGGAAGCGCTGTGGCTGCATCAGCAGCACAACGTAGTGAACGAAGAGTTGCTGCACCGCGTGCTGGAGGCCAAGAACCATCTTGCGCGGGCCGCTGGAACTCGTGTCATCAGCTACTGGACGGATCGCGTTTCCAACTCGCTTGAACTGTTGAAGCAACTGGCCGCCGACCCGCATCCGCGCGTCCGGCTAGAAGCGGTGCGAGCCGCCAGCTTCTATCGTGTCCCCGAGGCGATCGAAGTTCCCATCATCTCGTCGGAGTATCCGACCGACGAATACCTGGACTTTGTTCGCACCGAAACGATGCGAGCCTTGGAGCCCTATTGGAAGAAGGCTCTAGAGGAAGGCCGCAAGATTGCGGTTACTAGCGATGCAGGCATGCGTTACCTGCTGCAAAACGTCTCGACCGAACAGCTCTTGCAGATGCCGCGTGACCGCGCGGTGTACCGAGAAATGATCTATCGCTCGGGGCTCCGCGACGAATTGCGGCAAGAGGCTGTCGCCGGGCTGGCGAAGTTGGAGAACAAGAGCCAGCTGCGCGTGGTCCTTGACGCCATTCAAGGGTTGGACGGCAAGTCGCAAGACCTAAGCGTGGTTTACGCTCTGGTGCGTCTCTTGGCTGACCAATCGCCAAGCGAGCTTTCCGGCGTGCGGAAAGAACTGGAAGTCATGGCCACCGACGCCAAACTTCCCGTGCTGCGGCAGATTGGCTACGTGGCGCTCATTTCCGCCGATGGCGGCGCCGACAAGGCCTGGACATTAGCCACACAATCGGCCGCCCGGCTGGCGGACTTTGTCAACGCTGTGCCGCTCATTCCCGATGCGGGCGTGCAGGCCAGCCTCTATCCTCAAATTGCTCCGCTCGTGCAAGGCTTGCCCAAGTCGCTAGCTCCGGCCGGCAGCCCGTCGAAAGGGACCTATGGCCGCTTTGTACGCGTCGAGCTTCCCGGCCAACGGCGTACGCTTACGCTGGCCGAAGTGGAGGTAATGAGCGACGGCCGTAACGTCGCCCGGCAGGGCAAGGCCTCGCAAAGCGGCGTCGCTCATGGCGGTGAAGCCAAGCGCGCCATCGACGGCAACACGCAAGGCTCCTACAACGCGGGCGGACAAACGCACACGCCCGAAGATCGGCCCAACCCGTGGTGGGAAGTGGACCTTGGCGCCGAGTATCCCATCGACGCCATCACCATTTACAACCGCACCGATGGCGACTTGGGCAACCGGTTGGACGGGTTCACGCTCCGCGTGCTGGATTCGAGCCGCAACGAAGTCTTCCGCCGCGAGAAGTTGCCCGCCCCCAAGGGCAAGGCGACCTATGAAGTTGGCGGCGGTGGGCCCGAAGGCCTGGTGCGACGGGCGGCGATGAACGCCCTGACCTACATTCGCGGAAAGGAGACCGAAACCTTTAACACGCTCGCCCAGTTCATCCGCGACGACGTGGACCGCGTGTCGGCCATTCGCGCTATCCAGCGCATCCCGCGCCGCGACTGGCCGAGCGATGCAGCACCCGCGTTGGTGGAAAGCCTGCTTGCGCATGTGGCCAAGATTCCCGCCAATGAGCGCACCACGCCAGCGGCTCTGGAAGCCCTGCAGCTGGCCGACGCTTTGGCCTCGCTCTTGCCGCCCGAAGCCGCCAAGCAAGCCCGAGCGCAACTAGGCGAATTGGGTGTGCAGGTAGTGCGTGTTGGCACGCGACCGCATCGCATGGCGTTCGATAAGGACCGCTTGGCGGTGCGCGCCGGCAAGCCGGTCGAGTTCTTGTTCGAGAACTCCGATATCATGCCGCACAACTTTGTGATCGTGCAGCCAGGCTCGCTAGAGGAAGTTGGCCTCTTGGCCGAGGCCACCGCCCAAGCGCCCGATGCGCAAGCGCGGCAGTTTGTTCCCAAGTCCAACAAGGTGCTGCTGGCCAGCAACCTGCTCCAGCCGCAGGAAGTGCAGCAGATTAGCTTCACGGCGCCGTCTAAGCCGGGAGTTTATCCGTATGTGTGCACCTATCCTGGCCACTGGCGGCGGATGTATGGCGCGCTGTACGTGGTGGAGAACTTGGATGAGTACCTGGCCGATCCCGAAGGATACCTGGCGGCTCATCCGCTGCCGATTCAGGACGAGCTTTTGAAGTTCAACCGCCCGCGCAAGGAGTGGACCTTTGACGAGTTGGCTCCTTCTCTGGCGCAATTGAACGAAGAGCGGTCCTACAGCAACGGCAAGCAGATATTCCAAATCGCCAGTTGCGTGGCCTGCCACAAGCTGAACGGGCAAGGTATTGAGTTTGGCCCCGACCTGTCCAAGCTCGATCCCAAGTTGACACACGCCGACGTACTGCGAGACATCCTGGAGCCGTCGCACAAGATCAACGAGAAGTACCAGCCCTACAGCTTTGTGCTTGATACCGGCAAGGTCGTAACGGGAATGATCCTGGAGGAGACGCCCGATGTGATTAAAGTGATCGAGAATCCTCTGCTCAGCCAAGAGCCCACGGTGATTACCAAGGACTCGATCGAAGAGCAGGTCAAGTCCAAGACCTCGATCATGCCGCAGGGCTTGCTAGACAAGTTGACCGCCGACGAAGTGCTAGACCTCTTGGCGTATATTCTCGCCGGCGGCAACGAGAAGCACCCGCTCTTCCAAGGCGGCCACAATCACGGCGCCCACGGTCATAGCCACTAGGCGCACCAAGCCAGATAGAAGATCAACCGCCACGCTTCGCGTGGCGGTCACGGCCGGTGGGGAACACCCGGGAGGCCGAAAAGTGCGGATTGGACGGCTTCCGTCGCCAAGAGCGATGTAACGTCCCTTACGCCTCGGGAAACTCGAGGTACTCAGGCGGAACCGCGTCGGTCAGCCAGACGTTATTAGGGGTCACGTAGAACTCGGGCCCTGCGGCGTGCATCTCGGCGGCGCGAATGGATAGAACGACCGGTTTGCCACGGCGGGCGCCTACCGCCGTGGCCGTCTCTACCGTGTCCGACAAATGGACATGGTGTCGGCTGCGTTTCTTCAGCCCCTCGCGGCGAATGTCTGCGAGATACTTTTCGGTCGTGCCGTGGTAGAGCGTTTGGGGAGGCGTCGCGGCTTCGTATCCCAGGTCGATCCTTACCGAATGACCTTGGTTGGCGCGAATCTGCAACCCATCTTCGCTGAAAGCAAACCGCTGCTTGTCGCTGGTGTGTACGACCTCATCCAGTTGCTCGCGAGTGATCGGCTTGCCATGTCGGGCGGTCGCCGCCAGTAGCTCGTCGACCGAGACCCAACCCGCCGGCGACAACTCCACGCCAATTGCATCGGGTCGATGCCGCAATACGTAGCTGAGAAACTTGCTCACCTCTTGAACATTCATGGCGTGGCTCCCAGAAAATCGCGACTTCGCACAGAACAAACGCGTGCGAACCGCCATTGACGCGATCACTCCCAATCGCGTTTGACCTTTTCCGATTGGGCGATGACCTCGTCACTTGTCACAATCGCAACGCCAGCGCGACGCATGTTCTCCAAGGCCTGCTCCACATCGCCAGGGTTGAGGTTTACGCCCCGGCAGGCGTCTTCAATCACATAGGTGTTAAACCCCAGACGCCGAGCATCTAGCGCGGTGAATTGCACGCAGTAATCGGTTGCCAGACCGGCAATGTAAACATCCGTTACGCCATGATGTTTCAAGTAATCGCCTAGCCCCGTTGGCCGGCGGTGGCCGTTGTCGAAGATGCCGCTGTAACTGTCGATGTTGCGGTCGGTTCCCTTGCGGAACACCCGCGTGATGTACCGCTGGTCCATCTCATAGGCCAGCTCTGCTCCGTGCGTATTCTGCACGCAGTGCACAGG
>CAYWIS010000114.1:0-19017 GCA_964458385.1 uncultured Pirellulaceae bacterium | reverse complement strand
GGGGTGCATAATGGACAGCGTCCAAGAACACCTCGGCGCCCACCTCGTGAGCCCAGTGACAAATTTCGCCAACTGGGTTGACCGTTCCCACAGAATTCGACGCGCAGCCAACCGCCACCAAGCGAGTCCGCTCGTTCAACTTGGAACGCAAATCGTCTAAGTCCAACGTGCAATCTTCACGGCGCAGTTCAACCATTCGAACCACGGCGCCAACATCTTCGGCAGCGCGAATCCACGGCGTCACGTTCGCGTCGTGATCCAAACGTGTGACCAACACCTCGTCGCCCGGTTTCCAGGTCTTCGCCAACGCCCGCGAAAACGCGAACGTGAGCGTCGTCATATTTGGCCCAAAAATCACGGTGTGAGGATCGTCGGCGCCAAGCAAATCGGCCACGGCGCGATGCGCCTCGTCGAGCATGGCGTCACTTTCGCAACTCGTAATGAACAATCCACCGTGATTCGCGTTGTGATGCCCTAGGTAATGGCTGATGGCGTCGATCACCCGCTGGGGAACTTGCGTGCCCGCAGGGCCATCGAAGTACACCACCGGCTGTTCCTGCAACCGGCGCGACAGGGCAGGAAACTGACGGCGGCAGCGTTCCACCAGATCAGGCGTCAAAGTCGACATAGCGTTCAGTGCAACAAATTTTCGGAATTATCACTTCCATACGGAAGTCTCAATCGCATCACGCATGCCCCGTTACCCTCTAGGCGGCGTCCTTGGAAGTCGCCGCTGGCTGACGTTCGTCTCAATTGCGACTGTTCAGCCGTTTCGCATGTCGACAAATCGTTTGCCCTTGCCTTCAAACCGGGGTAGAGAACCGGCGGGCACGCAGCGGACTTCCACCTTCAATCCAAGACGCATGTTGAGTTCCTGGGCCACGCGCTCGGGCCGCTCGAGCCGGTCTTCAATTTCGACCAAGAGTGCGTCCATCGCGCCGACTTTCTGAGCCGTCATGCGATACTCGATCACTTCGGGAAAGCTGCGAATAATTTGTTCAATCGAGGTGGGAAACACATTCACGCCCCGGATGATCATCATATTGTCCGCGCGTGACAGAACGCCGCCC
Organism: uncultured Pirellulaceae bacterium; assembly: GCA_964458385.1. Taxonomy (GTDB): domain Bacteria; phylum Planctomycetota; class Planctomycetia; order Pirellulales; family Pirellulaceae; genus JAHWKS01. Next base: position 17,947 of record CAYWIS010000114.1, on the reverse strand, counting down.
TCGAGCAGAACGAAATGATTGGTCTCGCAATCGCTCCAAACAGGCCGCACTAAATCGCCTGTGCGATAACGAATGACCGGCGAACCGTAGCGGCCAAGTGTGGTCAACACGAGCTCCGAAAGTTCGCCTTCGGCAGCGGGGCGACCAGTTTCAACGGAAATGAACTCGGCCAAGAACTCAGTTTCGATAATCCGCAAGCCGCGTCCGCCGGCATCCGCGTAGCCCCACGGCCCCACCTCCGTTGCACCCGCATGGTCAATGACACGGGCGTTCCACGCCTCCTCGATGCGTTGCCGTACCGCGGGGACGGAACCGCCCGGTTCGCCAGCAACAATGATCTTCCGTACATTGAGCGAGCGTACATCAATGCCGTGCTGCGCCGCGGTTTCGGCCGCGTGTAGCGCGTAGCTGGGAGTACAGCAAATCGCCGTTGCACGACTGGTGCGCAGCAAGTCCAACCGGGCCACGGTGCTGAGGCCGCCGCCGGGTATCGTCATACAGCCCCGAGCGACCAGCGCGTCATTAGCGCTCCAAAATCCAATAAACGGGCCGAACGAGAACAACATTGCCACTCGATCGGCAGGATGGAGTTCGGCGGCGTCGAGCACATATTGCCATGCTTCGAGCCACCATTGCCAGTCATCAGCCGTATCGAGCACAACGAGCGGCCGTCCTCGCGTACCCGATGTGCGATGAAATCGCACATAGTGGTCAATGGAATAGGTGAGGTTCGCGGCGCAGTCGTACGGTCCCTCGCCAATCAATTCGTCCTTGGTCGTGAACGGAAACTGCGCAAGCTCATCCAAGGACTTGAGGGGGAGGTCAATGCCGGCTAGCTTCCGCGCGTAGAACTGGTTGTGAGGAAGGATCTTGGCCAATAGCCCGTTGACCCGCACAAGCTGGTGCTGGGTTAGCTCCTCACGACTCAATCGTTCGGTACGGCGCCGGCTCTCATAGTTGGTGGCGGACATGGCCGCATGATACGTTGTCGCGCGTAGCGCGCGAAGCGACCCCGGCGGTTATCCTACCGTAGCGACTTAAGATACGCCGCCACCGCACGGGCGTCCTCCTCCGTCATACGGTATTGCGGCATTGGTAATTGGGGCGTTTCGCCACCAGGACGGCGGCCGGTTTGCAAGAGCGTCACAATCGCCTCCTCGGAGAACCCTCCCAACCCCACCAGGGCCGGAGCTCGGAACGCCCACTTTTGTCGAGGATAAGGAGATTCGACCGGAATAGGAGCCCCTTGCAGCAGTCGCGCCGTAATCAACTTGCCATCGCTCGTCTTAGGGGTATGGCAAACCACGCACATTGCAACATCATGCACCAGGTATTTACCTCGCTGGATAAGGCGTTCCGCGTCATCCGCTTGTGCGGCAGGACTCGCACTCGCTGCGGGGGGCGCCTGTTCTTGAGCCAAACCAGTCGCGGCGCAAAACAATAAGGCAAGACCGAAAACAACGCGATGCATTAATAATGACTCCCGGCAGAAGCAAAAGGGTGGATTCCAAGTGACTGTCGAGTGTTTCCGGCGATTGTAAGCCAAGGGGTTTTTGTTTGACCAGCGGACCACCAGCGATGTTTCTTTAGATCGACCGGGTCCCACGGCCAACGGAGCCATGGGTTCACAAGAGGAGATTGGGCGACACGCCATCTGGTGCGATCGATCCACGCGGTTACATTGATCGCTATGAATGATCGCTCGACCAAAGGCTCATTGGCTGTCGTTTTTCTAACGGTGTTCATCGACCTGCTCGGGTTCGGCATGGTGTTGCCACTCTTGCCCATTTACGCTGACCATTTCGTCGAGGACCCGTCTGGCTGGCGATTAGGAACCCTCATGGCCAGCTTTTCGGCGATGCAGCTCGTGTTCTCACCCTTTTGGGGAAGACTATCGGACCGAATTGGCCGCCGCCCGGTGCTGATGATCGGCCTGGCGGGGTCCGTTGTGTTCTACACGTTGTTCGGTGTAGCGACGGTTATGCAAAGTTACGGCCTATTGCTGCTCTCGCGAATTGGGGCAGGAATTGCCGGCGCCACAATCTCGACGGCTCAGGCGTACATTGCCGATTCAACGTCGCTTCAGGAACGGCCGCGAGGCATGGCCTTAATCGGAATGGCGTTCGGCCTCGGTTTTACGTTTGGTCCGCTATTTGGCTTCCTAGCAGTTCCTTACGAAGACGCTCCGCCCGGTCCTTGGCCGGGGTATGCGGCAGCGATACTTTCGGCCGTTGCCCTGACGTTGGCCGTGTTCCTGCTTCCCGAATCACTCAGGCCTAACAGCGAAACAGTACACCGCCGTTTGTTTGATACGGCCGGTTTCCAACGCGCGCTTTCAACGCCGTCGATAGGCGTGTTGCTGCTGGCGATCTTTGTGTGCGTATTTTCGTTCGCTAACTTCGAGACGACGCTCTCACTACTGATCAAGGGCGCAGATCGCCTCCCAGAGCGAGGACACGACGCGCCAACCGGGCCGTTCAACTTCAGTTGGGGACAGGTTTGCCTGACCTACGCCTACATTGGCGCCACGTTAGCGTTAGTGCAAGGCGGTGTCGTACGGCGGATGGCGCGGCGGACGTCAGAAGGCGCACTTGCTGCCACCGGAGCCGCCCTGGAGACCGCGGGTTTCGCCTTGATGATTACGGCCGTTGCGTGGGAGTCGGTCCCTTTACTTTTGACCGCGTTGGCGGTCGTCGTGGCAGGTTTCTCGTTTATGCAGCCGATGTTGAATTCATTGCTTTCCCGCCGCAGCGATCCCAACCAGCAAGGGATCATTCTGGGTGTTGGGCAAAGCGTCAACTCGCTGGCGAGGATTTTTGGCTCGGCCGTCGGTATCCCGTTGTTAAGGCATGGGCTGCAAACGCCTTACTACACAGCAACTAGCCTTATGGCGCTGGGACTTGTTCTGGTGATTTTCGCCGCTCGGAGCGGCCAAGATTATCCTCAACACGAACCGGCGCCGACTCCCTAACGATGATCGGGGCTGCTAACGCGTGATCCTACAGATATTGCCTCGATGACAATATCCTTTCTCTTGATCGCGCGTCAAAGTTCACTCTCCGCGTTTCGTTCGCGGGTCCCCCGGTATCCTGTCCCTGCCGCTATTACAGTCGGGATTCAGACGATCAACACCGGAACGTTGTCGCATAACAAGGGGTTTCAGCGAACCACCAAAGGCACGACGTTCGCTATGGCTGTTTTTTCGGCTTCGGTTGGTTGAACTGAACGACAGTTCCGTCGTCTTTGTAGTGCTCTTGCAAACGCTTAAGTTCATCTTTCAACTCAGCCACAATCTCAGCGTACTCGGGGTTCTTATACACGTTCTGCATTTCGTCAGGATCTGTTTCCAAGTCGTATAACTCCCACTCGTTCAACTCGTGGAAGCAAATCAACTTGTAACGTTCGGTCCGCACGCCGAAATGCTTAGGCACGTTGTGAGGACCGGGAAACTCGTAATAGCGATAATAGACGGAAGTACGCCAATCTTCGGGCGCCTGACCTTCCAAAATCGGCTTTAGGCTCCGCCCTTGCATATCCGACGGCTGCTCGACGCCCGCAATGTCGAGAAAGGTCTGTGCGAAGTCGAGATTCATTACCATCTTGTCACTCACGCCACCCGGCTTGACGCGGCCAGGCCAGCGCACCAGAAGCGGCGTGCGGAAGGATTCCTCGTACATCCAACGTTTGTCGTACCAGCCGTGCTCGCCCAGGAACCAGCCTTGATCCGAGGTATAGAGCACCACGGTATTCTCGGCCAATCCCGACTCGTCAAGGTAGTCCAACACCCGGCCCACGTTGTCGTCAATGGCGTCGACACAACGGAGATAATCTTTCACGTATCGCTGGTACATCCACTGTACTAACTCTTTACCTTGGAGATTTGCTTTCTCAAATTCTTCGTTCTCGGCCTCATAAGCACGGCGCCACGCTTCGGCTTGCTCTTTCGTTAGATTGTTGGGAGGGACCAACTTCAAATCCTGCCGATTCAAATGCTTGGCGATGGTCATTTCCTGCATCTTTGATGCGGGACCTCGACCGCTCCAATCGTCAAACAAAGTATCTGGCTCGGGGATGGTTACATCGTCGTAGCGATCGAGGTACTTGGGCCCCGGCTGCCAATTGCGGTGGGGCGCTTTGTGGTGGTACATCAGGAAGAACGGTTTGGCCGGATCGCGTTTCTCCTTGAGCCACTCCAACACAAGGTCAGTAATGATTTCGGTCGTATATCCCGTATGGTTCACGCGTCCATTGGGCGTGAGCATAGGCGGGTTGTAATAAGGTCCCTGGCCAATCAGGATATGCCAGTAATCGAACCCCGTCGGTTCGCTACCGAGATGCCATTTGCCAATCACTGCCGTCTGGTAGCCGGCCTGACGTAGTAGCTTGGCCACGTTAGGCTGACCGCCATAGAACACGTGCGCGTTGTGGGCAAACCCGTTCAAATGGCTATACTTGCCGGTCAGGATGACGGCTCGCGAAGGACCGCAAAGCGAGTTCGTCACAAACGCGCGGTCGAATCGCATTCCTTCTTTGGCAATCCGATCTAGGTTAGGCGTCGTATTGCGGTTACTCCCGTAACAACTAAGCGCCTGATAACCATGGTCGTCCGTCATGATGAAGAGAATGTTCGGCCGCGAGGGCCCGTTCGCGGCGTCTGCTTGAGGCAAAGGCCCAACCATGGCGCCGACGACCGCGACGAACACCCCAACGCCTACACTGAACCCAAAGCGAGAATCGGCCATATACTCCTCCTGGGGTAAACTCAAGATCTTGGCCAGTATGGTCCGGCGCCGTACATCCGTCAATTCAAGACAAACTACGCCCTTGTCGCGCCGCTTAATGTGGATAACGACGTAACCTGCGGCTCGTCACGTAGACGTTGCGGATCCTCTTCCGTAGCACCGACGGTCGATCACTACCGCGCAAACGACATCAACAAGCCGTCCTTGTTGCCGGTCATGTCCTTAACGTACGTGCGGTCGACGCAACGAACCCTCTCGCTCGGTTAACGATTGCTCGCGTCTCGCCTAGCGCTAACGTCTTACTGTCAACAACAGTAGAAATCGCGACCGCAGATGTGGCAGGGCCTCGCAATACAACAACACCATATGCTTAATGATGCGCTGAATAGCGGCTTGCGGGCGGTGAAGCAATGCGGCGCACCCCTAATCGTGCCAGCTGCAAGACGTAGCCAGTTATTCGGGGCGTGACGACTGGCCGCCCGCGTGCGGGTTCATGCCCATTGCTTCAAAGATGGAGTCACGCAAACGAAGATACTCGGGCGAGTCGAAGTCGCGAGGCCGGGGAAGATCCACCTTCATCACAGTTTGCACCGTGGCAGGACGACGGCTCATCACCACCACGCGATCACCCAATTGGACCGCCTCCTCAATGTCGTGCGTAACAAAGAGAATGGTCTTACGTTCCTCCTGCCAAATCCGCGTCAAATCGGCGCGCATCTTTAGTCGCGTCAGAAAATCCAACGCCCCGAACGGTTCGTCCATGTAAATGATCTCGGGGTTCGCGGCTAGCGCCCGCGCTATTTCCGCACGTTGCCGCATACCGCCCGATAGTTCGCGGGGGTAGGCGGCCTCGAAACCGGTCAAACCGACCATATCGATGTAATGTTGGACAATCCTCTCGCGTTCGGCGGGTGGATGCTCTAGCAGGCCAAAGCCGATATTTTCGCGCACCGTGAGCCAAGGAAAGATGCTGCTTTCCTGAAAAACAAACAGGCGGCGGCGATCCGGCCCATTCACCGGTTCACCTTCCACCAGCAACTCACCACTGGTCGCTGGCAAAAAACCGCAGATGATGTTTAACAGCGTCGATTTTCCGCAGCCCGAGGGACCGACAATACACAAGAACTCGCCGCGGGCGACCTCCAGGTTGACATGCTCCAATACATGAACCACGTCGCCTTCCCGCTTACCGGGAAAGCTCATTCCTAAATCACGCACCACGACGGCCGGCGTCGGCCGATGAGCATCCTGAGTTTGCGGAGGGTTTACCGTAGCTGTCGACGTTGTTGTGCTCATCAGCGATTCCCGTATCCCCACTTCACTTCGTCAAACCGCTCGAGTTGGCGAACCAAGAGGTCCAGCGCCAGCCCAATTAAGCCAATCATGACCATCCCCGCCACAACCAAGTCGTAGCGTTTACCAGCGTTACGCGCATCGATGATCAGGTAGCCCAATCCCGAATTAACCGCAATCATTTCCGCCGCGACCACGACCAGCCACGCTACGCCCAACGCGATCCGCACCCCCGTAATGATCTGGGGGAGCGCCGCCGGGAAGATCACAAGCCGAAACAACTGCGATCGCGTCAGCCCAAAATTCTGGGCGGCACGCAAATACACCGGCTGCATGTTTTGCACCGCCGCCATGGCCGACACAGCAATCGGAAAGAAGCTCGCCAGAAAGATCAAAAAGATTGGCGCGACGTCTGAAACACCGAACCAGAGAATCGCCACCGGAATCCACGCGATGGGCGAAATCGGCCGCAACATTTGAATCAGGGGATTAAATGCGTCGCGCGCGGGTCGAAACCAGCCCAGCATCAAGCCGAACGGTGTTCCGAGAAACACTGCGAGTGAAAATCCCCAGGTGACGCGAAACAGCGATGCCGCAATGTACTTCCCAAGCAGTCCCTTTTCGAAAAGTTCAACAATGCCCCGCGCTACATCGATCGGCTTGGGAAATAGATCACTACCCGACACCCGAACTGCAATATCCCAAAACGCCAATGCACCGACAATGACCACCAGCGGCAATATCACCCGCGCCATGGGGAGGTTTCGACGTGAACGACATTGCGCCGAAGCAGGGGCGGAAACCAATGACGTGTTCATGGGCTAGCCTCCCACTCGTAGGGCGCAATCTCGGCGTCGTCCTTGACAAACGAAGTGTCCGTGTAATCGTCGAAACCCGCCGTGCCTTTCAGAATGCCGGCCGCCTTACCCAGTTCTTCAATCTCGGCAAACTCCTTTCGGTACAGTCGCAAGTTGGTGTACTTCACACGATCAGGCGGCTTGCTTAAGACGAATTCGAGCAAGCGTGGATCCTGATTGTAATAGTGCTTGGAAACGAACTTTGCGGCCTGCATGCGGTGGTCCATTTCTTCGTCGATCCACTTACCGCTCTTGGCGATACCGTCCACCAAGCGTTGCACTTGATCGCGCTTGTGCTTGATCGCGTCTTCGTGCACGACCAAAACGCAAGAGATGAAGTTCGGCCAAATGTCTTTCGTCAAATAGAGGACGCGTCCGTAGCCATCCAACTCGGTCTGCCCCATAAACGGCTCGCCCGAGGTGATGGCGTCGACCGACTTGGTGTAGAGCGCCGCAGGCATGTCGGGCGGCGGAAGCTCAAAGAGTTCAATATCGTCGATGCTCATACCACGATCCCGTAAGGCGCGATAAATGAGCAGACGCTGGTTCGAAAACCGATTCGGCACAGCGACACGTTTCCCCCGCAGGTCCTCAATGCGAAAAATCTGTGAATCCTTGTGGACCATCATGGCCGTGCCATCACGATGGCCGAGGTACACAATCTTTACCGGCACGCCTTCTTCCCGAAGCGAGATCGCCATCGGCGCTAGTAGGAACGTCGCCTCTAGATAGCCCGATAGAAATGCTTCTTTAATTTCGGGCCAGCCATTGAACCGCACCGGCTCAAAGTACCCATCTCCCTCGAGGTTTTTATTGATGAAATGTGTAACCGGGCATGTCAGATGGCACGTGACCGGAAGGAAACCGATCTTCATCTTGTCCTTGGAGCCGCGAGAGCGCGCTGGATCGCCCCACCCAAGATTCAACCACCCGTGCACTACGGTAATGATCGCAGTCCAAATCAAGATGGTGACGACGAAAGTATTCCTGACACTCATCGTTGTTTAACCCAGCCAAGGTTCCTACCGACTTTGCCATGAGCGCCCGTCGACATCACGGTCAGACATCAAGTCGAACGCTGAGAAACAGGAACCGCCCAGGGGCTATCCTCGGACTCATGGGGCTGTCGTGCTTCCTGTAGCAAATGGATCAACGCAGTTAATTGGCTTTCATCCATGTGCCCAAGTTGCGTTTGATGACATTGCCGTACGGGCTCATCGAGGGTGCGCAACAACTCCAGTCCCCGTTCGGTAATGCTCACTTCGACCACACGGCGATTGTTTTCGGGCCGATGGCGGCAAACCAAACCACGGGCCACAAGTTTATCCAACAAGCGGGTAATGTCGGGCGCACGCGATACCAACCTGGCCGCAAGCGCCAAGGTAGGTAGAGAGGAGGGATATTCGCCACGCAGAAGCCGCAAGGCGTTGTACTGTTGCGCCGTCAGATCGAAACGGCTAAAGAGCGCATCTTCCTCCGCCCGCAACCGATCGTAGGTGCGCCAAAGGTTGAGATAGGCCTCTTGTTCGAGTGAATCGAAGTGGCGGGGCTTGCGCATGACGGAAACGTAGCCGCAACGGAACGTGAACGGTTCAAGTTTAAACCGTCAGACAACAGTCGTCTAGACAATTAAAACTCTGATTATATATCCGCAAAAAAGATGAAACATGCCCCTTCCTCGATTAAACTACGGGCAGCAAACAACGCAGTAATTCCATGAGGTACAAGCCAGAGAGCTAGCAACGACGTCCGCTCTCTAAACCAAACAATCCCGCCTTAGAAGCTATCCTGCCAAAACCGCGCAAGTCCCCTGAGGAACGCATTTTGCTCCATTTTATTTACCACGCGTAATCGCAAACGCTTTCCCCAACATTAGTTAGCAAATTTCCTGCGGATTTGTGGACAATTGCGAAACCTCATCCGATAAACGGAGTTTAATCCATAAGGACCAACGTGCGGTTGCCAGGATGTGTTAAAGCGGATAAAACACCACAGCCCTCCGTATCATGTGATTTGCGTTGGATTTCGGCTGCCAAACCAACACCCACCCACGTTGTTCCCACCTTTCGCGCGCGTGACGCCCTTGTGCGTTATGGGCGATTTGGATTTGCCATGAGTTCCCCAAGACTCCATTCACGAACGCCGCTGCGCCGACGCCCCTTTGGGCGATTTTCCGCCGGACTCGGCGTCGTTATGGCCGTATTAGTCGCTATTAGCGTCAGAGCGACGGACAGCTTGGCCAATCCGCCCAACTTTGAGAAAGAGATTCAGCCCGTCTTCGTTAACTACTGTTACTCTTGCCACGGCGATGGCGCCAGCGAAGGCGAGCTCGCCTTAGACCAACTGCTAAGTTCGTCGGACCACACCGCTCACCATCAACGCTGGTTGGCTGTGTGGAAGAACTTGCGTGCTCAGACGATGCCGCCTTCGGACGAGGAGCAGCCAAGCGCGGAAGAGCGTCAGCGGCTGATCGCTTGGATTGAGCGCGATGTCTTCCGAATCGATCCTAACAATCCGGATCCTGGCCGTGTAACGATTCGCCGCCTCAATCGTGAAGAGTATCGCAATACCATTCGCGACCTGTTGGGGGTCGATTTCCAAGTGCGAGACGCCTTCCCGGCCGACGACACCGGTTATGGCTTTGACACGATCGGCGATGTACTCAGCTTGTCGCCGCTCCTTATGGAAAAGTATCTAGAAGCCGCTGAAGAGATTGTCCACAAGGCGGTCACTTCGGAAGGCGTTATTAACCCTCAACGTACGGTTTGGGCCGAACGTTTTGCGGACTTCAAAGGCGATGGAGTCGCCAAGTGGAATCCGCCGCCTAGCGCAGAGGAACGCAAACCATTCGCCCGCGAGATTCTACGGACATTTGCTGACCGCGCTTTCCGCCGACCCGTCGATGAAGAAACTCTCGACCGCCTTGTAGAGTTAGCGCTGGAAATTGACCAGCAGCCCGATACACCTTTCGGCGATGGTATTGCGCATGCCATGGCGGCGGTGTTGGTCTCGCCCCGATTTCTCTTCCGGGCCGAAGTTCAACCCGAACCCAATAATCCGGGGAAGGTTGTGCCGCTTGACGAATTCGCTCTGGCGTCGCGGTTGTCGTACTTTTTATGGAGTTCAACGCCGGATCGCGAACTATTTGAGCTGGCGCGACAGGGTCAACTTCGTGCTAACCTTCGTCCGCAGATTGACCGCATGTTGGCCGACGAGAAAGCGGATCGATTTATCCGCAACTTTGTCGGACAATGGCTGCAGACCCGCGACCTGGATACGATCAACATCGACGCTCGCCGGGTATTAGGTCGGGACTCGGGTCGCGATGTCGCACGCGTATTCAACGACGAAGTTCGCCGTGCAATGCGTGAAGAAACCGAGCTCCTTTTCGCCTACTTACTGCGCGAGAACCGAAGCGTTCTGGAGCTTTTGACAGCCGATTACACGTTTTTGAACGAACCACTCGCCAACCTGTACGGCATTGAGGGCGTGCAGGGTCGCGAGATGCGAAAGGTTGATTTGCCCTCCGACTCGCACCGCGGCGGTTTGCTCACGCACGGCAGTTTCCTTGTTGTCACCTCCAACCCGACGCGCACCTCCCCAGTAAAGCGTGGGTTATTCGTATTGGAAAACCTGCTGGGCGCCCCAACACCTCCTCCTCCGCCCAATGTGCCGCCGCTTGAAGAAACACGTGGCCGCCGAAGCAACCTCACCATGCGTGAGGCCATGGCTATCCACCGGGAACAACCCCTGTGTGCGTCGTGTCATGCGCGGATGGATCCGCTCGGTTTAGCATTGGAGGAGTACAACGCACTGGGAATTTGGCGCGACATGGACCGCGGCAAACCCATTGAAACTGCGGGCGAACTAATCACAGGAGAAAAGTTTGCTGATACACGCGACCTGGCGCGCGTGATCGCCACGGCGCGCCGCGCTGACTTCTACCGGTGTTTGACCGAGAAAATGTTGACGTACGCACTTGGTCGCGGTGTGGAGTATTATGATTCTCCGACGATCGACTACATCGTCGATCAGTTAGAGCGTGACCGCGGACAAATGCGCACGTTGATCTACGGAATCGTGGAGAGCGCCCCGTTCCAAAAGCGGCGGGGCGATGGGACGTAACCTTCGAAACGCAAGGAGCCTGCTATGGCCAAATTCTCCCGAGTCAGCCGCCGTCACTTTCTACGTGGCGTTGGCGCTTGCGTCGCTTTGCCGGCTTTCCATTCGCTCATGCCCGCTAGTGCGTTGGCCGCCGCCCAAAAAGGCGCCGCCACGACCGCGTCGGGCGCTCCCTTGCGAATGGCCTTTCTGTACGTTCCCAACGGTGTGAACGTCGACGCATGGCGGCCTCGAGGTGAAGGCGCCGACTATCAACTAAGCCCCACACTGCAGCCCTTGGCCGAGTTTCGGCAGGATTTCCAGGTCTTCTCGGGCTTTGAGCATAAGCATGGTTGGGCCGGTCCCGATGGCCCCGGCGATCATGCCCGAGCAAACGCGACCATTCTTACCGGCGCGCGTCCCAAGAAGACCGCGGGAAGCGATATCCGGTTGGGTGTCTCCGTTGACCAGTTCGCTGCTCGCCATGTGGGTCGCTTGACGCGTTTCCCTTCGCTAGAGCTTTCCTGCGACGGTGTCCGCAAGAGCGGCTCATGTGACTCGGGGTACTCCTGCGCTTACCAGTTCAACCTGGCCTGGAGCTCCGAAACCACCCCGGTGGCGCCGGAATCCAATCCTCGGCTCGTGTTTGAGCGTTTGTTCGGCTCAGGTAACGAGGAGCAACGCAAGCGCGAAATGGCGCGGCGACAGGCTCAGCACCGGTCGATTCTCGATTTCGTGCGTGAAGACGCCCGTCGGCTCCACAACCAACTTGGGCGGAACGATCAACAGAAACTCGACGAGTACCTGACCGGCGTGCGCGAAATCGAGCGTCGTATCGAGCAGGCGGAGAACTTTGAGACTCCCGATCCGGGCGTCGCGGCGCCACAGGGAATTCCGAGAAACTATCAAGAGCACATTCGTTTGATGTGCGACATGTTGGTATTGGCGTTTCAGACGGACTCGACTCGAATCGCCACATTCCTTCTCGCCCACGATGGAAGCAACCGCAGCTTCAAGGATCAAGGAGTGCCCGAAGGCCACCACGAATTGTCGCACCACCAGAACGACAAGGAAAAGTTAGAAAAGATCGCCCGTATCGACCGCTTCTACACCGAGCAGTTAGCTTACTTCCTCGGCAAGTTGCGTAGTACGCAAGATGTGGACGGCCGCACGCTTCTGGACAACTCCATGATCGTTTATGCAAGCGGTCTGGCGGACGGTAACCGGCACAATCACGATAATCTGCCGGTTATTGTAGCCGGGCGAGCCGGCGGCGCCTTTACTCCGGGTCGTCACGTGAATTTGGGCGAAAACACGCCCATGACCAACCTCTACGTCCGAATGCTTGCCGAGATGGGAGTTGAAACCAAGAGCTTTGGGGACTCCACCGGCCGTTTGGATAATGTCTAGAGCGCCTCTTCAGGAGGTTTGATGACTAAACTATTTTGACGAGCAAGCGTTTGAGCGCATTTGAAGGAACGCTTGGGCGTTGTATAAAAAAGGAGCCGCAATCCACTTAGTGGTTGCGGCTCTTTTTGCTTAAACGAATTGGCCTCGTTTCGCCCACTAGCAATTGTTCCGATGTGGTGCGACGAGTTACGCAGCGATTATTGCTTCCACAACAGCAGTAATGAGTAGTCTAGATCGTTGGGTTTCCGACCGTGCGGCGTACTGTCGTAGCGATCAATCGCTCCTAGCTTAAGGCTCAGGTTCGATTCCTGGTCGAGCACAAACTCCCAACCGGCATTGGTTACTAACCGGTAATCGGAGTAATCGGTCCAGTCCGGGAAGTAGTCGAACGTTGCGTAGAGTTTCTGCCGCTTTGTGAGCCGGCGGTCGAACTCAAGGCCGTATACGGCTTCGGGCACATACCGGTCGTCAGGCCCGCCAAGTTCGCGCGACACACCGGAACCGAACCGGACGATAAACTTTGCGTCTTCAGCTTTCAGCAGATAAAGACCGACGCCCACGTTGATTGCCGTGCGCAAGTCGAACGCCTTGTATTCGTCGTACTCCAAACTCGTCTTCAGGAACGAGGTAAAGGGTGAATCGCCCAAATCGGATTCCACGTTGGAGTTAAGCAGTGCGTTGTGTTGTGTCTCGAACCCATGAGATAGGGTTTTGGCGTACTTCACATCAAAGGTGAAGGTTGAGGCATCAACCGTACGTTGAAGGTGTGCGCCAGTTCTAATGCTGAACGAGTCGGCGTTCCCCGTAGAGCCGTTAATTCCAATCTCGAAACTATTGCTCCAGCCATCGGTCGGAAACCAATAACCAAGATCAAAGAACGTGTATTCGGGCGTCGGCGGCGGTAGTTCGCCGGACGGCAAAGACTCATCAAGGGGCGCTAATTCTTCCGCAGGAGTGATCTCCGGCGGAGGCGGCGAAAAGAGGGCTTCTGGCGCAGGCCCCGGAAACGACGGGGCGCCCATCGGCGCAACAGGGTTGGGCGGCGCGCCGATAGAATTCGGCGGGGGCGATGCTTCCGGGTACAACCGCGGATCCCAAGGCCCCTGGTAGACCGGTGCGTTATACGTCGGCTGCGCAGGCGCAAAGGGAAGCGGCGAAGGATACTGCCCCCAAGTCCTTGAAAGCCCCGCAAACGCGATCACAAACGTAAGTGCGTACGCCAAGCGACGCGGGCCAGTTCTGTTGCCCATGCAGAGTTCCGTGTCGAGCCACTACGTCCGTTGAGCTGGCCTTATAGCGAAAGAGCAGGCTCGACAACAAGGTCAATCTAGATGCGGCGGTCGGGAAAATCGATCCGTGAACAGGCCCAGTCCCGCCACGATAAAAATAGTCAAAATCGTCGTCTCGATAGCAAGGGCGTAGTATCCCAGCCCACACGCAACACCAATCGCCCCCATCACCCACACGCCTGCTGCTGTCGTTAACCCTTCCACCGAGCCGCGTGATTGGACAATCGCCCCTGCACCCAGAAAGCCGATCCCACCAACAATACCTTGCACAACGCGTGTGGGATCAAGGTCCAGGCTATTGGCTCCGCCGGGCGAACTCTCAACGAACCGTACCGCACCTAACGTAAACGACGCCGACCCCACCGCCACTAACATATGCGTGCGCAACCCAGCGGGCTTCTTGCGCCACTCCCGTTCCCAACCGATGATGCCGCCGCATATCGCCGCCAGGACCAAGCGGCCAGCCATGATCCAATGTTCCATGCAGGTTATCCTTCGTAGTCGCCGACGCGCTAGTCAAAGCAAAAAATGGGCCAGAAGACGATCCTTGCTTGGGCCGCACATAACGAAGCGCAACATCCTGCCCCAATACGGCAATCGACACAGCGTAAGAAGCTCAACATGCCTCCGCGAGAACCGAGATGGCAATCACGTGCGCTCCCCGCGAGAGCCACAACACCTCTCCCGCTGCAAACCGCAAGGGCGCCACCTTGCGCTGGGTAACGCCCAATCTTCTCGCGTGGCCACCTTAATGACGCCGTCAGTTGCGCGCCAGACATTTTGGCCGGAAACACCGCGGTATGGATCGGCATTGACCGATAAATGCCGAATCGATGTTCGCGGTGAGATCGATCATCGTGGCCAAAAGGCGAGGTCCCAAAAAGACCATATCCTCCATGCCCATCGGAGTTGTTAGCCATGCGCTCCGTCGATACGAATTCGGGGCGCCATCACGGCCTCGCGCCGATCGCGATAAACGGGAAGGAAGGCGTCAACGCTGCGCGCCCGCAATTCCTGTTGCCCCGCAGCCGATAACCCACAAATGCGAAGAGTGCCCCCTTCGTTTCGGACTCGATCGTTCAATTCCACTAAGGCTCCGATGATTTTGCCGTCCTGGCTACCAATGTCGTCCAGTTCTAACACCATACGCCGTATCAGGTGTTTCTTCATTAGCGTCAACAGTCCATCCGCCAATTCCACATCTTCCTGCACATCCTGAGCAGGAGCATGAAGTCGGACGAGCAACCAATCAGGCCCGCGATCAACTTCCGCACTCCAACCATTGTTCCATTCGTTCATTGCGCCACTCCTTACACCACGCGCCGAGTTCAAGAGCAACTGCCGAGGTAGGATAGATATCCCCGCCACAGGCGTTTCTTGCCGCGGCCCGAGTTTACCAACCGCTCATCTTACCGCCGTCCGGGCAATTAGCAAGCAATTGCCCAACCGTGGTCGTGGATCCTACGACACGCTACCGCCAAAACGTATCGATCCGGCAAACTTTCACGACAAATGAGTAATCGCAGAGATTGTTCGAAACCGGCTTGTCCGGCTCTCCCCAATGAGGCGTCTCCGTCGTGTAAAGCGGGAACGCAACGCCACAGGAAAGACGTTTGCGGTTGGAGTCGCTACTCGTTCACCCGCTACACTGAGCGTTCTCCTCATACACTTCGTTAGGGCGATCCAAGCTTCCTTGCCCTACGGGTAACCAAATTCAGCGCCGCTAGAACCGGACGGTTATCGCGGCAAGCTCTCACAACCTGCGCGGCGTCAATCAGGGAATGCTTAAGCCGGACAGTTCTACATCTGCCGGCAACGGTAGCTGGAGAACTGGGAGTAGTCGTTACCGGGTAAGGGGCAACGCTAAACGGTCGAATGCTGATCCGCTCTTTACCGAGTCACAGAAGAAACGGGCCAAGAGGTAGTCAACACTTGGGCCGACGACTTGCCATCTACCAGGGGCAAGTTGCCATGGGCGGTTGTGCCGTTCAACTCAATGACGTCCGCACCATGGAAGTGCGGGCCTCATGGCAGAGAATTCTAACGATACTTTAAGGTTGATTAATCACTGAAATTGGATTCACTGATGGCAGCGTGCGATCTCGACCGGTTACGTCAACTTGTCTCTAACGTCACGGCGGATTATGTTGTCCTTATTCCGTAGGTAGGCGTGGCGGCGTCTGCGGGTTCATGTTTGGAAAGGGCGATTCCCAGTAAGCACTATCGGCTACGTTCGGAGCGTGGAGGCGCTATGCGGTCGCACACTGAATATCTAACGTTCCAGGTTCCTGCACGGATGGATTTCATCAACATCACCTCTCAGGTCGAGGAGATTGTTAGGCGGAGCGGAGTAAAAGAAGGCTTATGCCTGTGCAATGCAATGCACATCACCGCTTCGGTCTTCATTAACGATGATGAGCCGGGGCTTCACGAAGACTACAAACGCTGGCTTGAAGAGCTCGCTCCGTTCGATGACTCGCCTACACGTTACCAACATAACCGTACGGGCGAGGATAACGCGGACGCACACCTGAAACGCCAAGTAATGGGACGCGAAGTCGTTGTCGCAATCACTAACGGAAGGCTCGACTTCGGACCTTGGGAACAGATCTTCTATGGCGAATTTGATGGGCGTCGCGATAAGCGTGTGTTAGTGAAAGTCATTGGTGAATAACCTTCAAACTCGTCCCCCATCGTGTGAATGTCCGAGGTACCCGAATAATCGCGGACATGTGGACAATCACTCGCCACTCCACGATCTGCTTTAATCAAGCCTTACGCCTCTCCGGCCCTCAACGGATCTTCGGGCCAAGCGTGCTTGGGATACCGGCCGCGCAAATCCTTGCGAACTTGTGGGTACGTATTGCGCCAGAAACTCGCTAGATCGTCGGTCACTTGTTGTACGCGATTGTTTGGCGCCAAAATATGCAGCAATACCCGCACACGGCCGCGAACGAGACGAGGCGTTTCGCGCCAACCAAACAATTCTTGCACCCGGGCAGCGAGAATCGGCGGCTTTCCTTCCTGATATTCCAGCGGCGCGGTGCGTCCCGTCGGCAATCGCAGACGTGGGGGCGCCTCGCGGTCGATTGTTTGCAATTGATCCCAGGTAAAGATCGATTGCAATGTCGCTAACCAGGGTGCGGCGCGTACCTCATCTAGCGACCGGCGGCCAAGGCAAAGAGTCGGCAATATGTCACGCAGTTGAACATCGTCCAACGGCGGCAGATCAAGCTCGGGCGCCCATCGTCGTAAGCATCGCACACGCTGGACGAAGTTGGCCGTCTCGGTGTCATCACCAGGAAACGCACGCTCCCAGTACTTGGCCGCGTAACTCGCCAAGGTCGCCGCCGTCGACTCGTCAAGCGGCAGCCCCGCCGGCGTTTCTTCAAGCGTCAGATCTTGCCATAAGAGTCGCCGCCGCGCAATCAAGCGTCCTTGCGCTTCATCGAAGTTGACAATCGTTTCGGAAATAAAGAAGTCAGGCGGTAACCATTCCCTCTCAACCGCCGACGCAACACGCACCACGGCTTCACTGCCAGAGTCTTGTACGTCGACGCACACAAACAACAACGCGTCTTTGACGGCGCTCTCCGGCGCCAGGCGTACGCCACGGCCGCCGACCATCACGCCGCGTGGACCATGAGGTTCGCGGCGCTGCGCCACGCGGTCCGGAAAAGCCGCCAACACGGAGCGCAGGAAATCTTCATCCGACGTCGGCCCTTCTGCTCCTGAATGCTCCAATGCTCGCACCTCACGAAGCAATTGATCACGAGCCCGGAGTACCGCCTTAGCACCGGTGCGCTGAAGCGCCGAGGCAGCGCGAGAGTCCCCCTGTTCGTATTCTTCCAATAAGACCACGCGGTCGAGCAAATCCGACGGCGAGACATGAACCGCGTTTCGCAAAGCAGCGTCATCGCGGCGCGAGCGAGGATCACGTTCCGAGAGCAAAGCCGCCGCCAGCGCGGCGCGACTCGCGATCCCGCGCCTTGCGCCTTCGATTAATAACCGGCCGATTCGCGGATGAACCGGCAAACGGGCCAACCTCCGTCCCAAATCGGTTACCCCTTCATTGTCGATCGCGCCAATCAACCGCAAGAACTTCTGCGCTCGCTCCACTGCTTCCGGCCGAGGCGGCTCGAACCAAGGGAAATGCAGAACATCGGGTTCATCCCAACACTGCAACTTGAGGACCGGCCCGGCAAGATCAAGGCGACGGATCTCGGGTTCTTCAAATTCGGGGCGCCCCACATCG
>CAYWIS010000113.1:0-19105 GCA_964458385.1 uncultured Pirellulaceae bacterium | reverse complement strand
ATCGAAGCACGAATGCCCCCCACGCTGCGGTGCCCCTTGAGGCTGTGCAAACCACGTTCAGCGGCGCCAGCCACAAACTTCTTCTCGATCTCCTCGCTGGGTAAGCGGAAGGTGACATTCATCAGCGAGCGGTCTTGCGGCTGGGCGTGACCGCGATAGAAGCCTTGGCTCTGATCCAGCACGTCGTACAGGAGCTTCGCCTTCTGGCGATTGCGCTCCAGCATCTGCTCCAATCCGCCCACTTCGTTCAACAGCCATTCGGCAATCAGGTTGACCACATAAACGCCGAACGTGGGGGGGGTGTTGTAGAGTGAATTTTCCGCGGCGTGCGCCTTGTAGTTGCAGTAGCCGGGCAGGTCGTCGCGGCTGCGCTCCAGCAAGTCTTCGCGGATGATCACAATCGTAACGCCCGCCGGTCCGGCGTTTTTCTGGGCGCAGGCGTAAATCAGCCCGTAACGTTCAATGGGCAGCGGCCGGCAGAGGAAATCGCTGGACGCGTCGCACACCAGCGGCGCCCCAGCCGTGTCGGGCTCGCTCAGAAACTGCACGCCTTCGATCGTCTCGTTCGAAGTGATGTGCACGTACGCCGCCTGAGGATTGACTTTCAGCTCATCCGCTTGCGGCAGTCGATCGTACTTATATTGTTTGCCGTCCCAGATAACTTCAACGTTCCCCTCTTTGACGGCCTCTTCCCGAGCTTTCTTGCCCCAGGAGCCAGTCAAAATATACTGGGCCGGTTGCGACTGCCCCCGCAGCAGGTTCATTGGAACCATCGAGAACTGCAACCGCGAACCGCCTTGCAGGAACAAAATACGGTAATTGCTGGGAAGATTGAGCAGCTTGGTCAGGTTGGCCTGGGCCGATTCCAGAATGCTTAAAAACGGCTTTTCACGATGGCTGATTTCTAAGACCGACGCCCCCACGCCAGGCAAAGCCAGCAGTTCTTCTTGGATCCGCTGTAGCACAGGAAGGGGCAAAACGGCAGGACCAGGAGAAAAATTGTAAACGCGGTCAGCAGCAGTGGTGGCCATAGCGGCGGGAAAATAGGGCGTAGAAGGAGAGTGGTCGGTCTTGGGACCCTTGATTTTAAGCCCTACCCGCCGGGTTGAGAAGGCGAGGGGCGCCGCTCAAAAAGGCCACTCCACCAAGAAAGCGAGGCGCCCCAAGAAGGCCTACGCCGCGCAGAAGATTCGGCTCGCCACCGATTCGTACCGAAAGGATACGGCTACGGCGCCGCGTGTTTGCGTTTGCCCGCCGGCGCGCCGTCCCCTTAGAAGATGGCGGCGCATCGAGCGTTCGGCACGCTCGATCGCCGTTTGTATCGCTTTTCGTCTAGCGAAACATGGTTGTAGCTGAGGCGGGAATGACTCCCACACCGCGATTAATCTGTTGCTGAAGCGATGCAATCTTGGCGGCCACACCTGGTTGCATGTTGTCAATGCTGTAAGCCCGCTGGTAGTCAACCAAGGCCTGCTGGGTGTCGCCCGCCCGCTCGCGAATCCGCGCTAAAGCGGCCCACGCGCGGGCGTTGTTCACGTCCATTTGCACCGCCTCCTCAAGATAGCGTTTGGCGGTGTCTTCTTCGCCGAATTCTTCGTACAGACGAGCCAGTTCAATACGCGGCTCGGCCGATTCGGGATTCCGTTCGGCCCATCGCTTGAGCAGCGTAAACGCCTTCTCCGAGCGGTTGGTTTCAACCAACAGCACGGCCAAGGCTCGGTGGCAATCCAGGTGGTTGCTGTCGTAGTCCAGGCACTGGTTGTAGAGCGTTTCCGCCTGCTCGTAGTACTTGTCGGCCTCTCGGCC
The DNA here is from genome assembly GCA_964458385.1 of uncultured Pirellulaceae bacterium. Classification (GTDB taxonomy): domain Bacteria; phylum Planctomycetota; class Planctomycetia; order Pirellulales; family Pirellulaceae; genus JAHWKS01. The sequence continues at coordinate 17,299 of CAYWIS010000113.1, read as the reverse complement.
CACGGTGTCAGCTTCGGCCAGCAGAGCCTCGGCTTCCGTCAGCCGGTTCTCCTGCTGACGTTGCTGGGCCTGGGCCTCCAATTGCAGGGCGACGTTATGGCGCTGCATGGCCATCTCATGGAGCGTCGCGCCCATGTTGTAATAGCTGTCGGGATTGACGGGATCAGCGGCGATCGCCTGCTGGAACCGCTGGATTGCCGCCTGGTGTTGGCCTTGCTGATGCAAACGTACGCCAGCCAAGTTTTGGCCGTTCGAGGCGGTGCCGCATCCGGCCGCCGCCACGAGACACGCAAGCCCAACCGACGCCAGCACGCTGGCGCCCCCACGATCGATCGTACAGTGTTTGTTGCCCACCACAGTGCGCCTCGAATTGGCGAGAGAAAGGTTGACTCGCGCCTGGCGATTGGCCCCGCGAAGAAAGTTGGGGGAGAATAATTTTAAGTTTCCCTTGGGGCAAGGCCGATTCTTACAAGTTCGCAATGCACGACAACCAACACCGTCGGAAAGATTGCGCAATTTGCCGGTTGACATTCCTGGAGAACGTGGTAGTTTCTTCGCTGGCTGAAGGGACACGGCTTACGCGGACGTCCGTCAGCGCCGGCGCCGAAGGACTCGACCCCGGTGCTTTTTTACGGATTTCCCCCAAGCATCAAGAAACACCAAGGCCCCGCCGCATCCAAGCGACGGGGCCTTTTTTGATGAACTCCAAAACAATAAGCGGCGACAACTTTCCGCGGCCCCTAGAGAGCGTGGCGCGTCGTCGCCGCTTGCATGTCGGTTTACCTCTGCATTTTGCGGCGGAGCGTCGGATTACAGACCGGGCGCCAAACGCACCAGCTTGCCCTTGCCTTCACTGCCGATCAGCGTGATGTACAGCGAGCCGTCCTTGCCGAAGGCCATCGCCGTCGGCTTGTCGAGGCTGACGATCTTCACCGCATTGATCGTTTGCTCTTGCCCCTTACCTTCCGCGTCGAGCCGGAACAAGCCGCCTTCCTCAGGCGCCATCCAGGCGAAGTCCGTGGCGTAGAGATGCCCCTTGGGGCTGTACGCCAGGGCGGTGATGTCAAACAGTCCCGTCTCTAGGTTTAGCTTCAGCTTGCCGGTTTTGGGGCTGTAGAACGAGAGCAACGAGTCGTTGGGCACGTTGATTTCGCCCATCTGACCGACCACCAGGTTGCCCTTGTCGTCGGTGGTCAGCGCCACAGGAGCGTCAACATTCACCGCTTCTTTGGTGGCGATGCTGCGCTCCAGCTCGCCGAACTTCGTGCCGTCGATGGTCGCCTTGACGATCCAGCCCTTGGTGTCGTCGCCGTTGGCGGTGGCGAACACCGCGCCGCCGGCAATGGCCAGCGCGTAGTAGTTGCCTTCGGCCTGGATTTCATCGGTCTTGGCAAGCGGGCCCAACTTCGCCTTAGCGTCGTTTACAGTAATCGCAGCAGCGCCCGGTTCGGGCACTTCAAATACGTAGATCACTTCCTCGACGTCGACCTTGTCGCCGCCGCCGACGATCAGCGTATTCTTGTCAAGGAACACCAACCCCAAGGGGCCAATGTCGTACATGGGGCCCTTACCGTAGATATCCTTGGTGAAGCCGGTGATCACGTCCGACTGGGTGGCTTTACCGCCCTCGTCAATCTGCACGCGGATAATCCGGCCGGCGCCGCTGTCCGACACGAACAGGTCGCCTGTTTCGGGTTGGACCGCAATGCCGCAAGGGTTGGTCAAACCTTCGATGACCGTTTCCACTTTCTCTTCGGCCCAGGCCGGCGCACAACACACGGCCAGCACCACGCTCAATGTCGCCAAAACTCGCATGGGGAATCTCCTGAGGGGAAAAACAACGACAATCCGATTCTCTCGATTTAATGCCCGAACCGAGCAACACGGCTTCACGGCTTGGCTGCTTACTCGCCCGCAGGCGTCTTGGGATCGGGCGGCAATTCGGGCGGTTCGACCTTCGGATAGACCGTGCTCGTCAAGCCTTCGCGCAGGAAGGTCACCAGGTCGGCTTTTTCCTGGTCGGTCAGGTTGAGCGGAAAAATGGACTCATCCAAGTACGGGTTCTTGTTGCCGCCCTTGTTGTAGTATTCCACAACATCCTCCAGCGTCGCTTCACTGCCGTCGTGCATGTAGGGAGCCGTCAGGGCAATGTCGCGCAGCGTAGGAGTTTTGAACGCGCCTTTGTCGCCTTCCAGTCCCGTGGTGGCGAAGCGTCCCAGGTCGGGATCTTCCTTATTCCAACCGACGCCGATGTTATGAAATCCGCCGTCGGTAAAGAGTGGGCCCGAGTGGCAAGCGCTGCAATGCGCCTTGTTGAAGAAAATCTCCATTCCGCGTTTCGCCCCCTCCGACAAGGCGCTTTCGTCGCCTGCCTTGTAACGATCGTAAGGCGCGTCGCCCGCTAGCAGCGTGCGTTCAAAGGCGGCAATCGCCTTAGCGATGCCTTCCTCGGTCACCTCGGTTCCAAACACCTTTTGGAACTGCTCGCGGTAGCCGGGAATCGCATTGAGACGCTCAACCAGATCGCCCATCTTCATCGCCATTTCGATGGGGTTTTGAATCGGCCCCAACGCTTGCCCTTCTACGTGTTGAGCGCGGCCATCCCAGAACTGGAAAAAGTGATAGCCCGCGTTGACCACCGTGGGGGCGCTGCGGCCTCCTTTTTGCCCCTGAACGCCCGTGGCGAACGGCTCGCCGTTGGACCAGCCTTTGTTGGGATCATGGCACGAGGCGCAGCTCACCGAGTTGTCTTGCGAGAGCCGCTTGTCGAAATACAACTGCTTGCCAAGTTCGACCTTCTCCTTGGTCAACGGGTTGTCGCGCGGGACGCGCATCTTGGGCAGCCCTGCCGGAATTTTCAACTCGTATTGCTCCTGGGCCAGCGCCTGGCCGGCCAGACCCGCCAGCAGCGCGGCGCTGATCACTGCACCAAATAAGCGACGCATCGTGAACCTCCGGAAGAACAATGAGAAGGATGGCAGGCCCTATTGTGTTGTGCTGCGCCGCGCCTGGCAAGTACATGCATGCCAACCGATGCGTTGACGCCAACTCGCTGCCGACAAACTCGTAGCCGTTTGAAAACGATTCAATCTAGCAAGCGTTTATCAGCCGTTTTCCACGCATCTTCGAAGCAGAGCAGCAACACCCTCCGCAACGCCAAAGAATCACTCTCAACTTCCTCTTATCTTCATTTCTATCTCATTTTTTATTTTCCCTAAAAACAGCAGATGACCGCAGTCAATAAAAAATAGAAGGCGAGCCAAGTCGCCACACCGCAGGTTGGTCAGCCACGGCCGCCATCGGCCGATTTTCAGAAAAATCAAGCGAACCTCTTGCGGCCCGATAGTGTCAACCACACACTAACACTAGATGGTGTAAACAAAACACTAACACAAACAAACGGGAAGGCGGCTTTGCCATGTGGCTCGCAGAACTGCTCAATCGGCTGTTCGCCCTGCTGTGCAAGGTTTCACTGCTGATGGCGACGCTACAAGAGTGCCGCGAAAAACTCACAGCCATCTGGCACTGCGACGCCAGCCTCCTTCCACCGCTGGCTGAGCCGCCGCCGGGGCCGCTTAAGGCAGAGGAGCATCCCGCGATGATCGCCGCCCGCAAGCGTCTTGCTTCGCCGCAACGCACCTATGAGTTGACTGCCAAACTGGCCGCAGGCGATCTGTGCGATGTGCACCTGGCCACCGATCACGCGGAACGCTACGTGATTAAAGCGCCGCGCCTCGCCAACCCTGCGGCTGACGCGCTCTTGGATCAGGAGATGCGCGTTTTGCAATGTCTGACCGAGGCCGACACTCAGTACGCACCCTATTTTCCCGCCCCGGTCGAAACGTTTCTGCTCGACAAGCGCGGGCCGCGCTATAACGTGTTCCAGTGGGAGGACGGGCTCTTTACCGCGAGCGAAATCGCCGTCCGTTATCCGCAAGGGCTGGATGGCCATCACTTGGCGTGGATGTTCAAACGCATGCTCGCGGCGTTGGGATATATCCATCGCCAAGGCTGGGTGCACGGCGCAGTGTTGCCGCCGCACCTGCTCTTTCATGCCGAGAATCATGGCCTACGTCTGGCGGGTTGGATTCACGCCGTTCCCTTGGGGCAACCTTTGACCGTCGTCCCCGCTGAGTTTAAGGCATGGTATCCGCCCGAGGCTCGGCAAGGCGCAGTCGCAGCGACAGACATTTACCTGGCCGCCCGATCCTTGGTGTACCTCGCCGGAGGCTTGCCGCAATCAGGCCGTCCACCAAGTGCGGTTCCTGCTCCCCTGTGGCGATTCGTGCAAGCCTGTCTGCTTGAGTCGCCCCGCATGCGTCCTCACGACGCTGGGAGTGTTCACGACGAATTCGATGACCTGTTGCACGATCTCTACGGGCCGCCGCAGTACGTGCAACTCGCCCTGTCTTAGCAGTTAGCCGCTTCCCGAACGGAGCGTGACTCACGCGGCGCACTTCGTGCGCGCAGACCTTGAGAGATTCCCTGGCCTTGCGGCCATGCCCGATACCCCTTGCGCGCCGGGTACGTCGCCTGGCGAGACTTTTCGTTGCTTTCTTCTTTCGGAGGAGACTTCCATGGGTGGCACAGTCTGGTCGGAACTGCACTATCATGCCCGCGCAAAGCATCGACAGATCACGGGTCAAGCGGCCTTCGTTTACGATGACGACATCCGTCATGGCCGCGCGGCCATGGCGGTGCACGAAAAGATGGCCCCCAAGCTCTTCAAGAATGGGCTACGGGAAGCGCGCGACAGCGAGGCGCACCCTCTCTCGCATCCGGTGTTTGTCGGCTTTGACGTGACCGGCTCGATGCGTTTCGTCCCCTATGTGGTGCAAGAGAACCTCTGCACGCTCATGGGCCTGCTTTTGCGTCGCGCGTACTTGCCCGATCCCGCCATTTGTATTGGCGCCATCGGCGACGCCAAGTGCGACACGGCGCCGCTGCAAATTGGACAGTTTGAGTCGGGCATCGAGATCGAAGACGACCTGAGCCGGCTGTTTCTGGAAGGAGGTGGAGGCGGTCAGCAGACCGAATCGTACGAATTGGCGTTGTACTTTCTGGCGCGCAAAACCGCCACCGACGCTTGGGAGAAACGCGGTAAACGCGGTTATGCGTTCCTGATTGGCGACGAGATGCCTTATCCCCAGGTTCGCCGCAAAGAAGTGCAGCAGATCTTTGGCGATGCGTTGCAGGCCGACATCCCCATCCGACAGATCGTGGCCGAGGCCCAGCAGAAATGGGACGTGTACTTCATTCTGCCCAACCTGACCTCGTACTACGACGCCCCCACGGTTCTGGCTTGCTGGCGAGAACTGCTCGGCCAGAACGTCATCAAGCTACCGGACCCGACGGGCATCAGCGAGATGATCGCCTCGTTGGTGGGCATGGCCGAAGGCGCTGCCGACGCCGCCGCCATAGCACGTCACCTGGGCGAAGCGGGAGTCAACCAAGAGGTGGTCCACGCCGTGCGCAGCGCCTTGGAGCCGATCGCTGCGGTGCGTTCGCTTACCGGCTCGAACGTCACCGGCCTGACTAAGCCCTAAAAGTCCAAGCAATGCCCCACCGCTCGCCCCACGGCGAGCGGCCGCCGAGCGATACCGCTTAATCCATTTCCCCTTCCCGATTGGGTTACGTGCATCGATGAAACGCGCCGTTATTATCCAAGGTCTGGGCTTTGGCGACGAAGGTAAAGGCGCCACGGTGGACTTCTTGACTCGTCACTTGAACGCCGACCTAGTGGTGCGCTACTGCGGCGGCTCGCAGGCGGCGCATAACGTGCAGCTTCCCAGCGGCGTGCGGCATACATTTTCCCAATTCGGCGCCGGTACGCTGGCGGGCGCACGCACGTATCTCTCGCAGCGGTTGATCCTGCACATGGGCGCCTTGATTGCCGAAGCGAAACACTTAGAAACCCTCGGCGTAGCGGCGCCGTTGGAGCGTCTTTTCATCCATCCCCGCGCGCTGGTGACGACCGAGTACACGCAAGCCATGAACCGCTTGCGTGAATTAGCTCGCGGCGCGGCGCGCCATGGCTCGTGCGGCTACGGCGTGGGCGAGACGCGTCATTACTGGTTACGGTACGGCGCCGATACGATTACCGCTGGCGACTTAGCGCACTTCGACACGCTAGCCGACAAGCTGGAGCTGCAGCGCCAACGGCTGCTTCTGGAATTGCAAGACGTGCCTTGCACGTCCGACGCCGCGCGACGTTTAACGGCCCAGGCGTTTGGCCAACCCTCGTACGAAGTCGCCGAGGAACTGCATCGCCTGGGCCGACATCTGCAACTCTCCGCGACTGTGCCGCACTATCAGACCGCCATCTTCGAAGGCGCGCAAGGCGTGCTGTTGGATGAGTGGCGAGGCTTTCATCCTTACACCACCTGGAGCACCGTAACCCAGCATCACGCCTTGGAGCTTGTTGCGCAGTCGGGCGCCGAGTGGTTGTGCTCATTGGGCCTGACGCGCGCCTACGCCACGCGCCATGGTGCGGGCCCCTTTCCCACCGAAGATTCGCGTCTGAAGATGACCGACCAAGGCAACCCCTGGAATGCATGGCAACACGGCATGCGTTTCGGGCGTCTGGACCTGGTGCTCCTGGACTATGCACTGGCAGTAAGCGGCGTGATCGACGGCTTGGTGGTCAACTGCCTTGATGAAGTGGAGGATCCAACCCCTGTGTGTCTCGCTTATGAAGAGCTAGAGCGTCTGGCGCCTGCCGAGTTCCCCAATCTGCAACATCAGACGGCGCTGACGCAGCAATTGCTGGAAGCCAAGCCCATCTATCGCTCCTTCACCCCAACGGAACTGCTGACGCACTTGGCGGAGCGAGCGCCGTTAGCCATCACCAGCTACGGCCGCACATGGCGCGACCGGCGCCTAATCGCCTTACCCTTCCGCCGCCTCCACGTCCCCGCCGTTTCCGCGCCGGGTGAAAGAAAACACACCAAGGCCGAAGCCGAGGGACTTCGCACGGCGCCATGATGCACGTTTTGCCTTACGCGCTCATCTTTCCCTCGGCCAAGGCCGCGAGCGAGCGCTCGACGGTTACCGCCGGGCGCGGCAAATGTTGCCAACGGTTCTTCGAATCTTGCCTACCGCAAGCGACATCTCGCTTGACGGCGCGCCAGGAAAGATGGTTTATAGCCCGGTCAACGTGAAAGCGGCCCAGAAAAACGGATGGGCGGCGCCGTAACGGGCGCGACGCTGTTCGATCCGCTGCAATTGGGCTGCACGCAGGGCTTCTGCTTTATCGGCGCCTTGAGCAAGCTGCTCAAAGAAAGTGTTCATCAAGAGCGCCGTGTCGCGGTCGGGAACCGACCATAGACAGGCAACGACCGCCTTGGCCCCGGCAAGTTGAAACGCTTGCCGCAAACTAGCCACGCCTTCGCCATTACGCACTTTTCCAATGCCTGTCTCGCATGCGCTGAGCACCACGAGTTCCGAGCCGCGGAGAGATTCAAACCGACAATCTCCATGCCCGTGAGCACGCCGTCGTCGCCGGCTGTACCTTGACCGGCCTGGGGATCGGGGATGATCCAAACGACATAAACCGGTTCGCCCGAAAACTGCTCGTGATGTTCCGAAGAAGCGTGAGCGTGTGCTTGCCGCTCACTCGGGCAAATCCTGCGGGCTGTAGTACCGCACGGTGGCGGTCATTAGGGGTGTGGGGTCGCGTTGGAATTTGACCGTTTCAATGGTTTGGTCCACTTGCGCTCCTTCGGCGATCAAGCCGCGCGTGGCGACTGGCGAAAGCTGGGCCTTCAAGGCGCCCAAGGTCGCGGGCCGCTCGGCGGGGAATACGCCGCGAGAGAGAATCGCAAAATCTTCTCCTTCGTCCTCCAGGGTGATCAGATCGGGCAGGGGCTTGGTGGTCTGTTCTTGGAACACCGTGATCGAGATGGCGCCCACGTGTTCGCCGTAATCGATTTCCCGGCTGGCCGACTCTTCTTGCGACAGAACCTTAAACTCTTGCATCGTCTTGTCGCTCATCTGATAGCCGCGGATTCCAAACTCCGTGAGGTGCGGCTCCAAGATCCACATTCGGCATTGCGCGTCTGGGAGCGTTTCCCGCTGGAGCGTGTTTTCGCCGTTCACTTTGAGCACCACGCCCAATCGCGGGCGAGCCGTTCCGCTACGACGGACCACCAACGTCACCTTTTGTCCTTCTCGCGGCTCGGGCACAAAGGCCTCTCCGCCGCGGAACTCAATCGTCTGAGGTTTGCCGTCGTAGCGGATCTCTAGCCGAACGGGCGCCTGGGTGTTGTTGGGCGAAAGAGGGTGAAGCGTCGACTTCACCGGCTGCGTGGAGGATTGCGTCTCCTTCTTGACCTGCAGAGCGGCCTGCACTGCTTCTTGGGTCGCCTTCTCTTTGCGTTCGGTTTCGGTCAACTGCACCTCGCCCGCGTCGAACACGCCCCGCAGGGTGAAGCTCTCGCCGATATCCAGCAGGTCCTCCAGATCGGGCGGGCAGTCAAACTGCGCTAGCTTTTGCAATGCGCCGCCCGTGTTGTCAAACGCTAAAATGCCTACCGTCATGTTGCGGAAGTCGGGACTGATTACCGCCACGCCGGTAACGAACGCGTCGGGGCGGACCTGTTGGTTTCCCCAGGCCAAGGGATACTCGGCGGCGAAGAGTTTGCGCCGTCCCTCCGCAGTGAGATGGCTGGCGCCGGGAATCTGGGCGGCCGTGCTACTAGCCTTACGGATAATGCCTATGGGCTCCCGCACTTTGTTGGCCAGGATCAACGCCAGCTCCAACTTGTCGGCCAACCGCATGTTGATCGCCCCTACGCGGTCGGACGGCGGCTCATTGCCCTTTTTGACACGGAACTTCAGCACGCCCACGTTCTGGTATCCGGCCTCCTTGAGCTTGGCCAGCACCTGGGGCGCCGCTTTCGTGAGCGACTTTTCAAGCTCATCAGCCGATTGGGCCGGCGCGGCCCACGCCAGCGCTAGCAGGATCAATCCGCCTCGCCCCAGAAATCGTGACACTGCATACATGGTTGATTCCCTTGCGTGTTCTGAACATGGCCTGGCGAAACAGCCGCCACGCCGCAGGGCGGTTCCGTCGTGGCTTTACGGCATGGCCATTGAACCTCCGTTAAATCTTACGAACAGCCGAGGTGTTGCAGTTGTGCCAACCGTAGGACCATTCAGACGCCGCGCGCCCGAGGGGACATCGATCGGCGCGCAGCACGACCGTTATGTGAGACGCACCGTTCGCCCACATTTTCTATGTCCTTTGCCGCAACATCGCGACAGTGGGCGCAAGAAAATTTTTGCTTGCCCCAGGCGCCGTTGAACAGGTGGAGAACTTCCCATTTCGCCGTGCCTGGGAAAATGGAGCATGTTCGTCCACAAACTGCGCCTGCCGCACGGGAGGAAGGCGGTCAGAATTTTCGCATTCTACCAAGGGACGCGATTACAACACCGACCTGCGTGGCGAACGCGCCAAGAAGGTTCGCTCCTTCGTAGCCGCCAGAAATAGACGGCGGCCATACTCCTTGGGCGACTCTTGCCGCATGCCCTACCTGGGCAGGGCCTCAGAGGCCAAGCTGGCAAAGGCAATCGGGAGCCTTCTTCGGCTAGCCTACGGCGAGGTCGTAGGCTGTCGGCCGAAGCAGACTCCCGAACGCTCGGTGCGATTATTTGCCAGATGTAAAGTTCGCCTGGGCTGACGAGCCAGGGGCGTCGATCAGTTCCAGACGGAGCGGCGTTTGACGCTCGTTGCGGTCAATGGCCAATGTCAAGGTATGCCGGCCGGTCGACAGATCCAGGTCGGTTTGAGGCTGAAACGCCGTAGGCTAACCGTCGACCCACAGCGAGAGGCCGACGGTACCGTTGAACGCCAACCGGACGACGCCCGGCGCCACAACTTCCACTTCACAACGGACGAAGCTGGCCGGAGGCAACTCGCGGTGGACCACAAACCGAGGCAGTTCCTCCACCGGCAGATCCCCCGCAACACGACTGTAAGCCGGCGTCCAGGTCAGCGCCGGGTCGGCCGTCGCGGCGGTGTCGTAGCTTGTGCGATTAAGGCGCTGGTGCGCCTCGGGCGTCCAAGCCAGCGTTTGCCAGCGACGGGCAACGCGCTCCTGACCAATCGCGTAGGGACCGACTTTCCCCAGTTCCGAAAGGAACCGCACCAGGTCGGTCAGCTCTTGCCGAGTAAGCGTATCGACCAAACCATCGGGCATGAGTGAGCGGCTGTCGCGTTTCTCTTCGATAGCGTCGATGGGAATCACCACCTGGCGATCTTCCGCGTCGCGCAACACCAACTCGGTTTCCGATTGCCGCACGGGGATGCCCGCCACAACCTTGCCTTCGTCGGTGGCGACCAGCACCGCGTGGTAGTTTTCTTTGACCTTAGCGTTCGGCTCCAATAACGACTCAATCAGGTAATCCACCGGAGCCGTGGCGCCTAGGCTGGCAATATCGGGCCCCACTGTGCCGCCCGCGCCGCCAATGGCGTGGCACTTGAGGCACTGGAGCGATTCGCGACGGTAAATCGCCTCGCCTCGCACTGGGTCGCCATGCTGAAGCACCTCGGCCGCCAATTGTTGCCGCTCTTCGGGCGAAAGCTTCCAGCCCGCGTCGGTCAGTTGGCCGGCTTGCTGGAACGCCTGCTCCAACTCGGGCAGGGGGCGGCCTGCGGCGCGGACCGCGCGAATCGCAAGCTTTGCCGTATCGGCCGCAAGTTTTTGATTCGCCAACGCCTCGACCAGCGCCGGCGGTCCGTTTTGCCGCGTCACCAGGGCGGCGATCAGCGGCTGTGGGTCTTCCCTTTCGGGAAGCGCCGCGAGCAATTCTACGGTGCGCTGGGCAGCCTCTTTTGGCGCCAGCTCGGCCAAAGCGATGACCGCGCTACGGCGTACATCAAGCGGGTGTTTATCAGAGGCCAGTTGCTTCAGCACTTGCACACTCTCGGCGCCGCCGAGCTGCGCGAGGGCTTCGATCGAGGCTTGCCGCAAGGCGGCGGGAGCCTCGCTTTCGCCCGTCGCCCAAGCCGTCAGTTGCGGACGAACCGCGGCGATCCGCCACACGCCAGCGGCTCGCGCCACGGCGGCTTGCAAATCTTCGCGCGGCGAGCCTAACAGGCGAGCCAGCGGAGCCAAGTCGCCCGCCGGTCGGGTCTTGTTCGCTTGCGAAGCTTCGACCATTGCGGTAAGCGCCGCGGCTTGCTGATCGGCCGAGAGCTTCCCTTCGGGCGAGATCAGATAATCGACCGCCTGCCGCAGTTCCTCGGGCTTGCCGAGAGTCGCCACCAACGCCATGACGCTACTTAAGCGTTCAGGGGCGATGTGTCCTTCACGGGCCAGGTTCAAGAGCGGGCCAACCACGCCGGGCGAATCCACGGCCCGCAGGGCGAAGGTCAGTTTGGCGGCGTCGCCGCCGAAGCTCAGCCGCCCTTCGCGCAGCGCCGGCAACCAATGGTCCTGCAGGTCGCGCATCGTTTGCCAGAGGGCGAAATCGAGAAATTCATCCATCGGATAGTCGAGCGCCGCCATGGCCCATTCGGCCGCCTCGGGCATAGGCACTAGAGCCAGCGCCCGCACCGCTTCCAGGCGGACCCGCGGATGCTCGTCCACCGCGCCGCGGCGATAGTATTCAGCCGCCCGAGGCAAACGGTCTTGCCACTGGCTAGCCACGCGCATGGCCGCGGCTCGGGCCCGGTGGTCGGGAGAGTGGAGGACTTCTTCCAGAAGTTCTTGATTCACCACATCCAGGTTCTGATACACCCACAGCCCTTCCAGGCGATGATGCTCAAACTGCTCATCTTGCGGATCGAGCGCAGCAAGCCACTTCTTCAAAGCCGGCAGCACCGCTTCAGGCCCATGGGCCTTGAGCAGCAGTTTGGCGTGCAGGCGGGTGAACTCTTCGGGCAGTTTGAGGGCCTCAAGCAATTCTTCGACCGAGGCGTCGGCCAGTTTCGGAGGCTCCACCAGCGGGCGGCCTTTGGCGGTAACGCGCCAAATGCGGCCGTGAACGTGGTCGCGGCGAGGATCGCGGAAGTCAACTTCGCCGTGTTGAATGATGGGGTTGTACCAGTCGGCAATGTAAATGGCGCCGTCGGGGCCAACTTTCACATCGACGGGGCGAAACGCCACGTGGGTGGTTTTGATTAACTCTTGCTCTTGCCGCGAAGCGTAGCCCGAACCGGCCTCGGTCACCACGAACCGGCATACGCGATGCGCCCGGAAGTCGTTGGTGATCATGCTGCCCTCCCAGTCCTCGGGCAGATGCCGGCCGCTAAGAATCTCCAGCCCGCAATGCTTGGGGCTGCCGGGGTTGAGGCCCCTAACCAGCCGCTTGGCGCCGGGGGCCGACACAAACACCGAACCGGGGAAGACGTAGTTAATGCCTTCGCCGTAGGCGCCGTCGGTGGCGAACGACTGCCCCCAGCGATCAAAGTGATGGCCCCAGGGGTTCACAAAGCCGTAACACAGTACATCGAGCTTGAGGTTTTCCGGGCGGAACCGCCAAATCCCTCCGCCATTGAGCCGCACCACGCCATACGGCGTTTCGACGTGGCTGTGGATATAGATCGACTGGTTCATGTAAAGCTGCCCATCGTGCCCCCAGCGGAGCGTGTGCAGCAGGTGGTGGGTGTCTTCGGTCCCAAAGCCCGAGAGCACCACGCGGCGGCGGTCGGCCCGGCCGTCGCCGTCGGTATCGCTCAAATGGATCAGTTCGGTGCTATTGGCCACATAGACGCCGCCGTCGCCAGGCACAACGCCGGTGGGAATGAGCAGGCCATCGGCAAAGACGGTGGTTTTGTCGGCCTGGCCGTCGCCATCGGTGTCTTCCAGCACCAGGATTTTGTCGTCAGCCTTTTGACCTGGCTTGATCTGCGGGTAGACCGAGCTGCTGGCGACCCAGAGCCGGCCGCGTTCGTCAAAGTTCATCTGAATTGGCTTGGCGATCATCGGGTCGCTGGCGTACAGGTTGACCTCAAAGCCTTCCTGCACAATGAACGACTTGCGCTCCAATTCAGGATCGGGATCGGGCACTTCCTTCAAGTCGCGCTGGGCGTAAACCGCCGGCGCGAGCGCCGCGCTTAAGAGACCGATCAATACGAAGATTCGGAAATGCATGGCGGAACTGATTGTAGGTTTGTAGAGCGAGAACCGGCTTGCCCATAGCGTCAGCAGCCAATCGGCGGCTTCAGCCGGCCGGGGATCATCGTGGCGTTACTCGCTTACGCGAGACAATTGATACGTGTGCTTCTTGGGGACGCGGAGTTTGGCGATTTCTTTTTCCTTCTCGGCCACCAGCGGTTCGAACTGGGGGACCTCGACCGCGTTGTTGCCCTGCTCGTGTTTGCGGAACAGGAACAAATAGGTTTCGTTCTGAGGACGATAACGGTGGAAGTACAATTCGTTTTTCTCGCCAATCTTTTGCCGAAGCTGCTCGACTTGTGAGAACGGCGGGCCGGCCGTCAGTTGCACGCCCGCGGCCCAAGCTTCGGCGTCGGCGCGAGCAACCGGGTGGCCGTCGATCGTCAACTCATACACACCGGGCGCCAGCTCCTGCACCTGAAGCAATCGCTGGGGAGCGTATAACTCGGCGCCGACCGGTGAATGTTGAGGCGGCGGGGAATACGGCAACCGATGGTCGATGGCCGTAAACCGCACGCCATTCTGATTGGCCGAAAGGTCGGACACGGCAACGCCCGTCGCTGCGTGCGAAGCCGTCTTCGCGTTCACGCCCACGCTCCACGGCTCTTGGCGGACACCCAGCCGAGCGGCGACCACCGGAGCAGCTCGCCAGTGCCCATAAGGGGTCAGGTGGAGCGTATTGGCGGTCAACTGATCGATGGGATTCTCAATTGGGCCGGCCGTAGGGCTGCGTCCTTCGATCAACGGGTTGAGTTCGACATACGGCAGGCCGCGTCCGGCGGCGGTCTTACGCAGCACGTCGCGATAAAGCGCAAGCGACTGGTTGTACTTTTGCGGATCGGGAAGCGGCCGCCCCAGGTTCTCTCGCTCCAACGGCGAGAGCAGCGCCAGCCGGGCGCCGGTCTTTTCCAAAGCGTCCAACAACCGGTTCAGGCCGGCGGTAAAATCTTGCAAACCGGCTTCGCCCCGGTGGGCCTCGTTGTCGCCGTAGCAAACCAGGATCAGCGTGGGGCGGGCCTGGGTTACGTCGTTCACCAGGCGTTTGAACCCATCTTCGGGCGACCCGAACACCGCCCGCGAAATGCCTTGGACCGTGTCGCCGCTCCAGCCGAGGTTGCGGAACTCAATATTCCGGTCGGGATAAGCCGCCGTCAGCAGCGTCTCCACATAGTTGTTTTGCTGCAGGCGTTCGATGTACGTGGCGCCTAGCAGCACCACACGATCTCCGTCGCGAAACTCAAGGGGGGCGGCTGGAGAGTCGTCACCCAACGCCCGGCAAGGCGCCGCCGTCAACAGGAGCGCACCGACGAGCCATGGCGAAAGCCGCAAAATCCAAGGCGATTGCATCATAGAGATTACGAAAGCAAGTATGTCGTCTTTCTTCTTCGTTCCCAAGTTCGGCCTGGGAACGCACGGTTTGCGAGAATCCGCCTCGCTACGAAGGAGGCAGAGCCTCCAAGGCCCCCTTCCCACGCGGAGGCTGGGAACGAGGAGTTACGAGGCTCCGCCTCGCAACCAGGATAAAGCCAACTTGATCGGGCTTTAACGAGTTGTCGCTCCCTTCTCACCAGGGGCGAGATATTCAACGTACACATAATACGCACCGCAGACGACGCCGTCGCGGCGAGTGAGCCACGTTTGGAGCCGCGCCGGGCCGGCTGGCAGGGTAACGCGGAATGTCACCTCGTCTGCGTCTTCGGGCGCCGCACTCACCAAGTCTACCTCGCCGATCACTAAGCGTGCTTCGGTGGCGTCCAGGGGGCCCGCCTGCGCGGCTTCGCGCGGCCAGCGCCGCAAGGCGAACTGGTACTCACCCGCCCGGGGAATCTCGACGGCCCAGTACCCATTGCCCACCGCACCCTGGCGCACGGCGCCTTGATGCCACGGTACTTGCTCAAGCGGCGCATGCCAATCGTGGGCCGTCAGCCGGGTGGGATTTTCTGGAGCGGCTCCCAGCGGAATTCGGCTGTATTGATCAAAACGGTCGTTGATGTGCTCCCACCAAACTTCGTACGCGCGACGCAAATCGGCGACAATCTGAGGATGCTCGGCCGCCACGTTCCGGGTCTGGCCGGGATCGGCGGGCAAATCGTAGAGCTCGCGGCCGTTGATTAGCCGCCAGCGGTCGGTCATTACCGCGCACGCGCGCCATTTCTCGGGATGATCCACCCGTTGCGAGTGGACCACTAGCGTTCGCTCGGGCCAGTCGCCTTCGTCGAACAACAAGGGACGCAAGCTGCGGCCGTCAAAGTCCACATTGGGCGGCGGCGTCAATTCGCACAAGTCAATGAAGGTTGGCAGCAGGTCGAAATGAGCGGCCAGTTGCGGAACATCGCGATCGGCAACCAGTCGCCCTTTCCACGAGATAAAGCACGGCACGCGGTGGCCGCCTTCGTAGGGCGAGCTTTTCATTCCGCGCATGCCGGCGTTATAGCCATTCCAACCTTGGGACGAAGAAGCGTTCCTACCGTCGCCTGCGCCGGCCGCCGTACCGTTATCGGTCATGAAGATCAGCAGCGTATTTTCCTCTAGCCCCCACTCGCGCAAGCGGTTTCGCAAGCGGCCCACGTTTTCGTCGATATTGGCGATCATCCCGTAGAAGTTAGCCATTGGCTGCGGTACGCCTTTTTCGACGTACGGCCGGCTGTACTTTTCATCCACCCGAAACGGTCCGTGAGGAGCGTTCGTCGCCAGATAACAGAAGAACGGCCGGTCGCGATTGGCCTCAATGAACTCTAAGGCGGCGTTAAAGAAAACATCGGTGCAGTAACCGTGCTGCGGTTCGGGTTGGCCGTTGCGGAAGTAGGTGTCGTCAAAGTAATCGTTGCCCCAGTAGTCGGGCGTCTGACCGACCCCACCGCCGCCGTGAACAAGCGATTCGTGAAAGCCCCGATCATGCGGCCGATACGGGTAGTTATCGCCCAAGTGCCACTTGCCGAAGGCGCCGGTGCGATAGCCCGCGTAGGCGAACACCTCGGCCATGGTGCGTTCATCTCGGTGCAGAATCGAGCGGCCCATCACGGTGTGCCACACCCCGGTCCGGCTGCTATAGCGGCCGGTCATCAAGGCCGCCCGTGTCTCGGCGCACGTAGGATCCACGTGGAAGTTGGTGAACCGCACCGAGTCGCGCGCCAAACGATCCAGGTGCGGCGTTTGCAGCATCGTGTTGCCGTGGAAGCTCAAATCGCCGTAGCCTTGGTCATCGGTAATGATCAGCACAACGTTCGGCCGGGCCTGGGCGGCTACGGCCAACGCCAGCCAGACCAACGCCGCACCGGCGCATCGCAACCTACGGACCATCGATCAACCTCTCAAGAAGCGGGAAACCTGAAACGTATGCACAGCCCAGCATAATTCATCTACCAAGCCAAAGGGACCTGGAAGGCCTAAGACGTGGAGCGAAAGCCGGAAGACGAGCAATTGAAGTTCGCAACACCACCGAGCTTTGTCTCGTAGGATGAAAGAGCGCCGCGGCTTGGAAGATAGAGAGCGAAGCCAGCGCGGCAAGCGCGAACATGTTCAAGAGCGGCGCCCAGGAGGCCGCCCTCGCGCGTTTTGTGGCCCAAGTTTGTTATGTAGAATGATCGCCTCGTACGCGGCCTCCCAGGCTGGGACGATGAAGTGCGCCAGTCGGGTCATGCGGCGGCTCATCGCGCTGTTATCGGGGGAGCATCACCTTGCGGCCGTCCAGTCCATCGCCCGAGGCGCGTATTTCTCCATTTCGACCATCATCCTGGGGTTGCAGGGAAATTGCGTTCGCTCGAGGAAGCGTTCAAGCCGCGTCAGGCGTTGTTGCCGGCTCTCGCCCCCCCAATTGGCAGGACAAAAGACGCCGTGCCTGAATGCCGCACACTGGACGTTTCGTCAAAAATCTGGGAAGATAATCAAATTCCACGAGTCCCGATTCTGGGGACTTTGCGGCTGCGAGCTGCAACCGGCGCGCCGCCAGCTTGTCTCAGTTCTTCTACTCATTCGGAACAGCACGACGGGGAACACGCCATGGCCGTCCGCACACGCAGGAGTGAAGGTTTCACGTTGGTCGAGATGCTGGTGGTGATCACCATCATCGGCATGTTGGCGGCGATTCTATTGCCGGCGGTGCAAGGCGCCCGCGAAGCTGCTCGTTCGCTCCAATGCCGCTCAAACCTGGAGAACCTGGCCGCCGCCACCGACAATTA
>CAYWIS010000112.1:0-19396 GCA_964458385.1 uncultured Pirellulaceae bacterium | reverse complement strand
AAGGCCGCCTGGTGAACCTGGGCTGCGCTACGGGTCACCCGTCGTTCGTCATGTCGAACTCGTTCACCAACCAGGTGCTGGCCCAGATTGAGTTGTGGCAGAACGCCGAGAAGTACGAGCCGAAGGTGTACGTGCTGCCCAAGCATCTGGACGAAGAAGTGGCTCGGCTGCACCTGGATCAGATCGGCGCCAAGCTGACCAAGCTGACTCCCGAGCAGGCGGAGTACTTGGGCGTTCCGGTCGAAGGCCCCTACAAGCCCGACCACTACCGGTATTAAGATGAGCGAGTTACGCGCCGCGCCCCGTGTGCGGCGCGTGGCGTACCCAAGCGGCGCTCCGGCATGGTCGTATTCACCGCGGAGCGTCGCTGATCCCTGGCGACCGCGCTACGCGGCGCCAGAGCGAAGTAGCCGCTAGTCGCTACGGCGCTCCGATGGCCCCTACTCCTGCTCATGTCGCGGGAGTCGATCGCGGCCGGCAGAATCTTCCGCCTATCCGGCAATCTACGTTCTTTCTTCCTCCCGCACACTCATGCCCACCATTCAAGCGTTTCGCGGTATTCGCTACGATCTTGGCCACGTTGGCGCGCTGAGCGATGTTGTTGCGCCGCCTTACGACGTCATTGACGACGCACTCCAGGACGCGCTTTACAAGAAGCATCCTGCCAATGTCATTCGGCTGATTCTCAATCGCCCTGAGCCGGGCGACGAACCAGACGACGCGCCGCACGGCAACCGCTACCACCGCGCCGCGACCTTCTTCAAGAACTGGCGCCGCGAAGGCGTGTTGATGGAGGAGTCGGCGCCCGCCATTTACGTCTACCACCAGGTCTTCACCTACGGCGGGCGCGAGTATCAGCGCCGCGGGTTTATGTGCCGCGTGCGTTTGGAGCGGTTCGGAGAAGGCAAGATCTACCCGCACGAAGAAACGCACGCTTCGGCCAAGGCCGACCGACTGCGGCTAACCAAGGCCTGCAAGGCGAACCTCAGCCAGATCTTTGGCTTGTATCCCGATCCGGAGAACGAGGCCCAAGAGATCCTCGAAGCGGCCATTGCCGGACAGACGCCGCTTGAGGCGGTCGACCACTTGGGCGTGGTGCATCGCATGTGGCCGGTCACCGACGACCGCGTCATCGCGCAAGTCGCCTCGGTCATGGAGCCAAAGCCGACATTCGTGGCCGACGGGCACCACCGCTACGAAACGGCCTGCAACTATCGCGACTATCTGATCGAGCAGCACGGCCCGCTGCCCGACGATCATCCGGCCAACTTCGTGCTCATGATGTGCGTGAGCATGAGCGACCCTGGCATGATCGTGCTCCCCACGCATCGCCTGTTTGAAGGCCCAGCTCCGATGACCTCAGACGAACTGATCGCCAAGCTGGGCGACAACTTCACCACGCGCATTGCAGGGGAAGGCGCCGACTTGGCGAACATGGTCTGGGACGAGCTGGCCGTGGAAGACGACCAAGGAACCATCGGCTTCTACACCGCCAAGGACGGCCGTTGGGTCGTGGCCCGCATTACCGACGCCGGCCGGGCGCGGCTGCAACAGCTCGCTCCGGAACGCAGCGACGACTGGCGCAGCCTGGGCGTGAGCATCTTGCACCGCCTGGTGGTTGAAAACCTGCTGGACGGCAAGGGCTGGCCGAAGCCCACCTATGTGCATCTGGTCCAAGAGGTAATCGACGGCCTCGACTCCGGCCAGTTCCCGCTGGCGGCGCTGGTGATGCCCGCCACCATCGACCACATCCGCACCATCAGCGAACACGGCGAGCGGATGCCGCAAAAGAGCACCTACTTCTATCCCAAGCTCCTCAGCGGCCTCGTGTTCAATCCGCTGGAATAGGTTCGGCCCACGGGTTCCTTGTCGCCAGGGGACGGGCAATACATGCTTGTCCCCCGGTGGCCTTCTTCGCCCGCGAGCTTTGTTCGGGCCGCGTTCCACGTGAAACGTCCGGGCAAAACGTGCCGTCTTAGTCGCCGCGCACGCCTGCGGCGACCGCACGTTCCACGTGAAACGTAACTGCCATTCCGCGATTTCTCGTTTCGCGGTTACAATCGCGTCGCGTTTTTTGAACCGCATCCCACGGATGGGAGCGATAGTGTGGCGCGGATCATCTGCGTAGCCAACCAGAAAGGAGGCGTCGGCAAGACGACGACGGCGGTCAACCTGGCCGCCGCCATCGCCAAGGCCGGGTTGCGCACCTTGCTGGTGGATCTCGATCCGCAGTGTAACGCGACCTCGGCGGTCGGCAGCACGCCCACCGACCGGCACCCGCTGGTCGAGTTGCGTCCGCTGCGCGAGTCGCTGGTCGAAACGTCGCTGAAAGACCTGCACCTGTTGCCAGGCAGCCGGAACTTCCGGGACGTCGAGGTGCTGGCCAACGCCGAGAACGGCGAGGCGGCTCTGATTCGCCACCATCTGTCGCGCGGGCTTAGCGCGTACGACTACGCGCTGATCGATTGCCCGCCGTCGCTAGGCCCGCTCACGCAGACCGCCCTGGCGGCCTCAACCGAGGTGCTCATGCCCATCCAGTGCGAATACTTCGCCATGGAAGGGCTGACGCAAATGATTCACGTCATTCGCGACGTGATGCGGCAGCAGGACAACTGCCTGGAGTTCGGCGGCATCCTGCTCACAATGTACGACCCTTCGCTGGAGTTGACCCACGAGGTCGATGCGGAGGTGCGCGAGTTCTTTGGCGAGATTGTCTTCGATACCGTTATCCCGCGCGACGTGGCCGTAGCCGAGGCGCCCAGTCATGGGCTGTCGGTCCTCGACTATGCTCCGCGCTCTCGCGGGACACGGGCTTACCTAGAGCTTTGCATGGAGGTGTTGGAACGTGTCTAAAGATCGACGACTGGGCAAAGGTTTGGCGGCCTTGTTGGGCGCCGCCGACGACACAGCCGTGAGCGAACCGGCGACCTTGCGCCGCCGCTTGCCCGACGATGCCGTGGCGCCCCTTACGCCCGCCTTGCGCGTCCATGACCCGGCGTCCGACGCGGCGCCGGCGCCCAGTGACCCAAGCGTTCCCCATGAGGAAGTGCTGCGGCTCGAGGTGGTCAAGATAGACGACAACCCCTATCAGCCTCGCCGCAAGTTCGCCGAAGAAGAAATCGCCTCGCTAGCGGAAAGCCTCCAAGAGCACGACATGCTCCAGCCGATCCTGGTGCGACGTGTGGGCGATCGGTACCAACTGATCTCGGGCGAGCGGCGGCTGCGAGCGGCCATCAAGGCAGGCTGGACCACGGTGCCTGCTCAGGTTCGGGAGGCCGACGACCGATTGGTCGCCGAGCTGGCCTTGGTTGAGAACCTTCAACGCGAGGATCTCAACCCCATCGAAAAGGCGCTCTCGTTCCAGCGCTACATCGCCCAGCATCAATGCACCCAAGAGGACCTGGCGCGTCGCGTGAAGATCAACCGGGCGACCATTGCCAACTTCCTCCGGCTCTTGGAGCTGCCCGAGGAAGTCCAGACCGCCCTGGCGGAAGGCAAGCTCACGGCAGGCCATGCCCGCGCCCTTTTGCCCCTTGGGGACGAGAAGGTGCAGATCGACTTCTGCCGGCAGGTGGAGCGCGACGGCCTGAGCGTCCGCGATGTGGAGCGGATGGTGAAGGAGTACATCGAACGTGAGGACGGCGTTTCCGACCCGGCCAGTAAACCCGCCAAGCCCGCACGGACGCGGAGCGAGCACGTCGCCTCGTTAGAGCAAGAGCTGCGCCGCGCGGTGGGCGCCAAGGTCGATATCCGACAAACCGCCAAAGGCCGCGGGCGGATCGTGATTCATTTCAAGAACCACGAAGAGTTCGAGCGGGTCTTCGACTTCCTCACCGAAACGGTCTACGAAGCGCCAGGCCGCCAGGCGGGCTGAGCGTGTTGCGTATGATTTCCCATCGGGGGCGCAAGGCGCCTCCGGCGACACTCGGCGGCGCAAGCCGCGCTCTTCCACGCCACGGCCCCTCTCAGCCGTGGCCGCCTCGGTCGACACCGGCCAGCAAGCCGCCCACCGCCTGGTTCCCCCGACCAACGATTCTCACGCTCCCCACGTAGTTTGGCCTGACCTGCCGAGCGCCCCAGCGCGAACCCGCTGCGATCCTGCGGCCTCCCTCCTGAGGACCGAACGACGGCGTTTCTTCCCGTTCGCGAACAGCAATGGGCGAGGTCAACTTGTCGGCCGGTCGCTTCCTTGTTAGCATGATCTACACGTTTCGGGGTGTAGCGCAGTCTGGCTAGCGCATCTGCTTTGGGAGCAGAGGGTCGCAGGTTCGAATCCTGTCACCCCGACTTGAATCACTCCGCTTGATCGGGCGGTGGGTTCGGCCGACTTCCGATCATATCTGTAGATAGCTCCAAGCCGAACGGTCGCGTTTCCGTATCGCTGGCGAGCCGACCTCATCGGACGCACGTTGGCGCTTTCTCTATGACGCGGGTGGCGGGCGGTTGTTCAGCGTCTCTCGCTCGTGCAAGCGACCAGACGCCATCACCGCGAGTTGGGATGGGATTGGTCTCGCTGCTCCGCAATTAACCAGCGCTTCCAGGCATCGTCCGCCATCCTTAGCCACCCCCCTCTGTAGCTGGGAGTGGCTTTCTCGGGGCGCCGCGGGTGACTATTCTGGCCATCCTGAAGGCCGTACCGCTTGGGCGGCGGCGATTCGTGTTGATAGAGAACCTCTTGGGAGAAGTCGTATGAGTAGGTGGCGTTGGTTGGCGGTGCTGGTGATGGTGGCGGGCGCAAACGAGGCGGTGTCGGCCCAAGAGAAAGGTTTGCTGTATGCCCATCGCGGCGGCGCCTTTGAGTTCGAAGAGAACACCATGGAAGGATTCCGCGGCTGCTATGAGCGTGGGATTCGCGGGTTTGAAACCGACGTGCGCATGACCCGCGATGGCGAACTGGTGATCCTTCACGACGACAGCCTGAACCGCACACACAACGCGTCGGGGCCGGTCGAGCATAAGACGGCGGCCGAACTGCGCGAGGTGAGGACCAAGAAAGGACAACCGTTCCTCTTCCTCGACGAGCTATTGCAATACTTTGCCGACAAGCCGGGCGTCTATTTAGAGCTGGAAATGAAGACCAGCAACAAGGAACTGTATCCCGACGAGCGGCTGGAAGAATTCTGCCGCAAGCTGCATGCGGCCGTGAAAACCTACGAGCCCGAAGGCTCCTATTACTACTTCACCTCGTTCGACGAGCGGCCGCTACGAATCGTCAAACGCATCGATCCCAACGCCAACTTGCTGCTCATCACCGGGGGGCCTTGCACGCCCGAGATCGTCAAGCGGGCGCTCGAACTGGGCGCCAAACGCATCGGATGCCGGATGGAAGGCAGCACCCGCGCTGCGGTGAAGGCGGCGCAGCAAGCGGGCCTGGCCGTGAACGGTTGGCCGGGGCACACCATCCAGGATTACCACCTGGCGGTGGGGTTAGGGGTCGACGCCATTTGCAGTGATATTCCCCTTGCCGTCCAAGCCTACATTGAAAAGACAAAATGACGCGTCGTGACGCCAAGCGCGTTGCAAGATAGCTCGCCTAATGATCATCGGCCGGGGCGCCAAATCGACATGGCGTTCCGGCCGGTTTCGTACCATGCCGTTGGGCGCGGGCCCAAAAGGGCAACACCACCCCTTTAGGTGGTGTGCAATTCATCCTTGTTCGCGCGGGCCGATTGCGGTCGTGTCACGTGGAACAGGACTTGCAACCTGCCATGCCGGCCCTACGGCGCCACCGGCCGCCTGCCCTTGAAGCCCAAGACAGCCTATGCCTCCCCCAGACGCGGCTCGCCCCAACGACCGCCCTATCGATCCGCGCGTGCGCATCGGCCATGTGCATTTGAAGGTGTCCGATTTAGAACGAGCCCTTAACTTCTACGTTGGCGTGCTGGGTTTTGAAATCACGCAGCGATATGGCGCCGGCGCGGTGTTCCTGTCGGCAGGGGGATACCACCACCATATCGGTCTGAACACGTGGGAAAGCCTCGGCGGCAAGCCCCCGCCCCCCGGAACGACCGGCTTGTACCACGTGGCCATTCTTTATCCCACACGGGCTGCGTTGGCCGATGCCTTCCGGAGAATCATGGCCGCAGGCATCGAACTCGAGGGCGCCGCCGACCACGGGGTAAGCGAAGCCCTTTACCTGCGCGATCCCGACGGCAATGGGCTGGAGCTAGCTTGGGACCGTCCTGCCGATCAGTGGCCTCGCGGTCCCCAGGGCGAGATGGCCATGTACACACGGAGACTCGACCTCGAGAACTTACTCCAAGAGCCGCCGCTCGCGTAATGTTTTGAGCCGTTCCCTTTTCGCGAAGGACACCTCGATGAGCACCATCAAGCACGCCACCCCCAACCACCCCATTCACGAGTTGCTAGCGCGACGCTGGAGCCCCTACGCCTTTGCTGACCGGCCAGTTTCCAAGGAAGATTTGCAATCGCTGTTCGAAGCAGCGCGGTGGGCGCCGTCGTCGTACAATGAGCAGCCCTGGAGCTACATCGTGGCGACGCGGGACGAGCCCCAAGAATTTGCCCGGCTCCTCTCTTGCCTGGTCGAAGGAAACCAGGCTTGGGCTCAAGCCGCGCCGGTGCTGGCCATCGGATGCGCCAGCCTAAACTTTACACGCAACGGCAACCCCAACGCCGCCGCCTTGCACGACCTGGGCCTCGCTAGTGCGAGTCTCACATTCGAGGCCACCGCCCGCGGACTTTATGTCCACCAGATGATTGGCATTGTGCCTGCCAAAGTGCGCGCCGCGTATCAGGTCCCTGAAGGGGTGCAGCCATTGACGGGGCTGGCGATCGGTTACGCCGCTGACCCCGACGCGCTACCCGAGAAGTACAAGGAGCGCGATCAGACGCCCCGCAGCCGAAAGCCCCTTGCGGCGTTTGTGTACGGCGGCGCGTGGGGGAAACCGTCGCCGATCGTCGAGTAGGACCACGGCGCGTCCCCTCCCTCGCCGCCGTCTATGACCGGCGCCGCTTACAAGGCCAATCGCAGCGTGGTTGAACGTGGCCGTCCAAGAGCGCCACCGCGAGCGGCGGCAGCCGTCCGACGTTCACGTCCAATCTTCCGATGGCCCGCGGCGCTTTGGGTGTTGTTCGAGGCGACAACAATACGCCCGCACGGTCTTCTCTGGCGCCTCGGCCATCCAACCGAATCGACGTCGAAACCGTTGGGACCGGTGCATGGCGTACCAGCGGTTCTTGGTGGGATTTTCGCAATCCCGACGCTTGCGAGTTCCGTCGATCATGGCCCGCTCTCCTCTGTTCATAGGGCTGAAAACCTTCAGAAAAAACAGCAAACGATGTGCCACGAGGGCCGCGGTCCGCGTTGGAGGAGGATTGCACATTTGCTATACTCGGCGCGGATTTGCACTCTGTCGCCTGCGCCCTGCGACGCCGCGCAAGCGCCATCTCGCCAGCGGCGAAGGTTCGGCTCGGCTTCTCTCATTTCGTGAAAGGAAGACACATGGCTAGCCCTGGAAAATCGGGGGTATTCGAGGAAATCACTCACACCATTGGCAACACACCCCTGGTCAAACTCCGTCGCGTAACCGAAGGTTGTGTGGCTACAGTCGTCGCGAAGCTTGAAAACCAAAATCCGTTGTGGAGCGTTAAGGACCGAATCGGCCGCGCGATGATCGACGCCGCCGAGCGGCAAGGCCTGGTAAAGGACGACACGGTGTTCATCGAGCCGACGAGCGGCAACACCGGCATTGCCCTTGCGTTCGTGTGCGCAGCACGCGGCTACAAGATGAAGGTCACCATGCCCGAAAGCATGTCGCTGGAGCGACGGCGACTGTTGAAGGCGCTAGGGGCGGAGATCATCCTTACGCCCGCCGCCGAGGGCATGAAAGGCGCCATTGCTCGGGCCGAACAACTCGTGGCGGAAAACCCCAATTACGTGATGCTCCAGCAGTTCAAGAACCCCGCCAACCCCGAGATCCACCGCCGCACCACCGCCGAAGAAATCTGGCGCGACACCGACGGCCAAGTGGACATCCTCGTCTCGGGCGTGGGCACCGGCGGCACGATCACCGGCGTATCGGAAGTCATCAAATCACGCAAGCCGAGCTTCCAGGCAATCGCCGTCGAGCCGGCCAACAGCCCGGTGATCACCCAGCGCAAGGCCGGTCAGGAGTTGAAGCCCGGCAAGCACACCATCCAAGGGCTTGGCGCCGGGTTCATTCCCGATGTGCTCAATGTGGACATCATTGACGATGTGGTCACCGTCAAAGATGAAGACGCCGCCGAGATGGCGCGGCGGCTGGCCACCGAGGAAGGCCTCTTCTGCGGCATCAGCAGCGGCGCCGCCGCATGGGCCGCGGTTCAGGTGGCGCAGCGTCCGGGCAACGAAGGGAAGTTGATCGTTGTGGTGCTCCCCGATCTGGGCGAGCGGTATCTGTCCACGACGCTGTATCCCGAATGACCGGTTGGGTCCTTGCAAACGATGTTGGAACGCCCCGCCTTTCGCGGGGCGTTTTTCATTGGCCCGCCGCTTGCTGTATTGTCTGATGAACCCCGGAAGCGCAACGGACTTCGCCGCGTCGATTTTCAGAAAACGACATGTAAGAGTTGCGTTTCCTGTGGGCCGCCTAGGAAGCAGTTCGTTCGGAGCACTGTTACCTAGACGCACACAACCGCACAGCAAATAATTGTCGAGAAGGGTGGGGGCATGTATGCTTGGCGAAGGGGGTAGGAGCGTGCGTCGGTGTTTCTTTCTTGATGCAAGGAGAAAAGTATGCCGCGGAACCTGCTTGCCGTTGCCTGCGCCGTCGCTTGGCTCTTGGGCGCCTCGGGCGCATGGGGGCAAGTGATTACGTACACGCCCATCGTCACCACCTACTCGCCTGTGGTCGTAGCGCCGGTGACGACTTACTCGCCAACGGTGGTTTCCACCGTGACCGCCGCGCCCGTCGTGACGGCTAGTCCCGTGGTCACCGCCGCGCCGGTGGCCACTGCCGCACCGGTCGTTACCGCCTCGCCGGTGGTTACTGCGTCCAGCCCGGTTGTCACGAGTTATAGCCCGATCGTTACCAGCTACAGTCCCGTAACGACAACCACAACCACAACCACCGCGAGCCCGGTCGTCACCAGCTATAGTCCCGTCGTTACCAGTTCCAGTCCGGTCGTAACGACCTACAGCCCGACGGTTACGACCTATAGCCCCGTGGTGACAACGTACAGCCCGGTGGTCACTGCGGCGCCTGTTGTGACCGCCTCGCCTGTGGTTACTGCGTCGCCGGTGGTTACTGCCTCGCCGCTGGTGACCGCTTCTCCGGTGGTCACGGCCTCGCCGGTCGTTGTCCAGCCGACGACGGTCTACCTGCCGCTGCGACCGTCGTTATTGGGCCGGCGTTGGGTTTGGCCGTAAGGTGGACCAGCGCCGCAAGGCATTCGCGGTCGATTTCCCACGCTTGTCGTGGGAAATTTGCGTTAGGTCATCGAATGCAACCTCGGGCCCAGCGCGCGTGGATGGACGTGTCACCCTGTAACGGCGCTCTCACCGGCGCGTTCGGCGCCAAGCGACGGCCCTTCATAAATCTCGCTGCAACCGCGGCCTGGGGTTCATTGACAAAACCCAGGCCGTGCGATACGAACAAGTTCTTTCCCAACTTCTCACGCCTCAGGCGAAATACGACGAGGAGCATCGTACGATGCAGACCGAAATGGACCCATCCACCGACCAACCCGACGAATGGCGCTGGAGCGATTCGGGTGAAGATCGCTCGCGCGACGACGACTTTGACGATGAAGACAGTTTTGGCGACGTTGACCATCCTGCTCGTCCCCTGGAGTTGAAAGGTCCGATCCATTCACCTCCCGAGATTCTGCGAGCCTTGTCGCTCTGGACCGAGTTGGATGAGGACGAGTTTCGGGACTTCGACGACGAGGATTTTGACGACGAGTTCGACGACGACTTTGAAGAGGAACTCGAGGACGAGTACGAAGAGCTGGACGACGACCTCGACGAAGAAGAGGACGACTTCGAGGACGACGTAGACGAAGACCTGGATGCCGACATCGACGCCGACGACGACTTTGACGGCGGCCTGCCCGATGCGGATGACGAGGATCTTGAGGACCTAGACGAGGATTAGGAATGTTTCAACCGGCGCCCGGCAATGTCTCCTTCCCGGAGTTAGAGGAAGAAACGCTCCGGTTTTGGCGCGAGCGCCGGGTTTATGAAAAGACCCTTCAGCGCCGCGCCGGTCAGCCCAAGTTTGTCTTTTACGAAGGACCTCCCACGGCCAACGGTTTGCCGCACCCGGGGCACTGCCTGACGCGGGCCATTAAAGATGTGTTCCCGCGTTATCGCACCATGCGCGGGTACTACTGCGAACGCCAGGCCGGTTGGGATACCCACGGCCTTCCGGTCGAAGTGGAGGTCTGTAAAGAGCTAGGCATCCACGCCAAGGAGGAGATCGAGGCTTACGGGGTGGAGCCGTTCATCCACAAGTGCCAAGAGAGCGTCTGGCGCTACATGAAAGAGTGGGAGCGGCTCACCGAACGGATCGGCTTCTGGATCGACTTGGACAAAGCCTATGTGACCTACCACCAAAGCTACGTCGAAAGCGTGTGGTGGTCGCTAAAGCACCTGTTCGATCGTGGGCTGCTCTACAAGGGACACAAAATCGTCTGGTGGTGGGCGCAAGGCGGCACGGCCCTCAGCTCGGGCGAGGTGGGGCAGGGTTATCGCGAGGTCGCTGATCCCAGCGTGTACGTCCGGTTCCCGCTTGTCGGCCAGGAAGACACCTCGCTCGTGGTTTGGACCACAACCCCCTGGACTCTTCCGAGCAACCAGTTCGTGGCCGTTCACCCCGAGTTGGAGTACGCCACGGTTGTTGACGACCAGACCGGGCAGCGTTTGATCCTTGCTGCGGCGCTGGTGGACACCTTCGCACAAAAGCTGAAGCGCGAATTGCGGGTCGAATCGACCTGCCCTGGCTCGGCGCTGTTGGGTAAACGCTACATTCCCCCCTTCGACTATTACTACAAAACGCTCGGCAACGCCGTCGGTCGGTTGAAAGAAGGCGGCGAACAGTACTTGGCCTGGCGGGTTGTGCCGGCCGAGTTTGTCACGCTGGATAGCGGCACGGGCGTGGTGCATCAGGCGCCGGCGTTTGGCGAAGACGACTTCAACGTCCTGCGCGATGAGCGCGCCGAGTTCGTCGACGGCGAAGGCCCCGAACTGATCTGTGCGGTGGGGCCCGATGGAAAATTCACCGCCGAAGCGGGCGAGTGGCAAGGCCGCTGGGTCAAAGACGCCGACAAAGACATCGCCCGCAACCTGCGCGAGCGCGGCCTGCTGCTCCACCAAGAGCAGTTCATCCACAACTACCCGTTCTGCTGGCGGGCCGATCAGGATCCGCTCATTCAGTACCCGCGCGAAAGCTGGTTCATTCGGACCACCGCGTTCCGCGATCGGCTATTGGAAAACAACCGGAAGATTAACTGGCTTCCGGAACATATTCGCGATGGCCGCTTCGGCAATTTCCTGGAGTCGAACGTCGACTGGGCCCTTTCGCGCGAGCGCTATTGGGGCACGCCGCTTCCAATCTGGGTCTGCGAAAAAACCGGCCAGATGGAAGCCGTCGGCAGCTATGCCGAATTACTCCAAAAGCCCGGCGTGACTGGGCAAGAGGTTTGGGAACAGGCCAAGAAAGCCAACCCGGCGCTCGTCGATGACCTGAAGGTTCACAAGCCCTATATCGACGCCATTACGTACGACTCGCCCTTTGCGCCGGGTGCGCGCATGCGCCGCGTGCCCGAAGTAATCGACTGCTGGTACGATTCGGGCGCCATGCCCTTCGCCCAGCTGGGTTATCCGCACACCGGGAAGGATAAGTTCGAAACGCAGTTCCCAGCCGACTTTATTAGCGAAGCCATCGACCAGACGCGCGGCTGGTTCTATAGCTTGCTGGCGATCAGCACAATGCTGTTCGGCGACCGCGAGTCGAACAATCCTGATGCGCCCTTCCACGAGTACCCGCACCCCTACCGCACGTGCGTGGTGCTAGGACTCATGCTGGCCGAGGCGGCGGTCTGCACCAAGTGCGGCCATCGCAACGCCGTGGGCGGCGACGAATCCAAGTGTGAAAAGTGCGGCGGCCCCGTCGCCCGCAAAACGGAGAAGATGTCGAAGAAGCTTCGCAACTATCGCGAGCCGCACGAGATCTTCGACCGCTACGGCGCCGACGCGCTGCGCTGGTACTTCTTCGCCAACCAAACGCCGTGGAGCTCCATCATCTACAGCGAGCGGGCCATTCGGGAAAAAATCCCCGAGTTCCTCCTGCGGCTGTGGAACGTCTATAGCTTCTTCGTTAGCTATTCGAACACCAGCGGCTTTGATCCCGGTCAACTGTTGGACGGCGATGTAGGCCAGTTGACCTCGCAAACGCTGGCGAAGGCCAAAGGCTACCGCCCGGTCCACCAGCGAAGCGAACTGGACCGCTGGATCCTCAGTGAACTAAACCGCACGGCTGCGGCTGTCGTGGAACGTATGGATGCGTACGATAACTTCGTGGCCTGTTCACGGCTGAACGAGTTTGTCGACGCGTTGAGTAACTGGTCCGTACGCCGCAGCCGCGACCGCTACTGGGAGACTTGGCGTCGCGAAGGAGAAACGTCGACCTTCCGCGACTTGGATCCCGCGACCATTGATCAACTGGACGCCGCCTCGCTCGAAAAGCTCGACGGATACTGGACGCTCTACGAGTGCTTGCTGACGCTCTCGAAACTGATTGCTCCGTTCACGCCGTTCCTTGCCGAGACATTATGGCGGAACCTGACCAGCGTGTTTGGCGACCGCGCCGAAGAGAGCGTTCACCTGTGCGACTATCCAACGGGCGACGCACAAGTCGTTGACGCGCAGCTTTCGGAACGCATGCGGTTGGTGCGGCAGATTGCGTCGCTGGGGCTCAGCGCTCGGATGGGCGAAAAGCTCAAAGTGCGGCAACCATTGTCGAAGGTCGAAGTCGTGCTGCGCGACACAACGCATCAGGCCTGGCTGGAATCGCACGACGAGATCCTCCGCGGCGAGTTGAACGTCAAACAGGTGGAGTTCAGCCAGGATGCGGGCAAGTACGTCACGTACGAAGTGCGGCCCAACTTCAAGTTGCTCGGCCCCCAGTTAGGTAAGTTGCTGCCGAAGGTGCAAAACGCCCTCAAGACGGCGGACGCCGCAAAGCTCTTGGCGGATCTCACCGCGCACGGCGAAACCCAGTTAACTGTGGACGGCCAAACGGTAACGCTCAACTCCGAGAGCATTGAAGTTCGGCTCCGCGCCAAAGAGGGTTGGGCCGCCGCCCAAGGCCCCGACGGCGTGGTCGTCCTGTCGACGGAACTGACGCCCGAACTGGTGCGCGAAGGCTACGCTCGCGATCTGGTTCGCTTCATTCAAGAGCGACGCAAGGAAATCAACTGCAAGTATGACGACCGGATCGCGGTGCGTGTGGGAGTCGATTCGGAGGAGCTGCAAACCGCATTTCGGGAGAACGAAGCCCACATCCGCAACGAGACGCTGGCCGTCCAGTTTGATGTAAACCCGCTGGCCAACGATGCTGCCGCTCAACACGACATCGCCGGCCATCCCTTGACGTTGGACGTGCAAGTCGTAACGGCCCCGCAAGACTAGGCCTCACGGTGTGAAAACTCCCCGCACATTCCTTGTTCGGGGAGCTGCAACCAAGACGCACCCGGCGCGGGTTTGCCCGCCGATGTGCCGGCGTCGCGTGTGCGCCACGATCCGCCCCTGCAATTTCCTTTACCGATTCGGCTTTTTCGCCACCTTCGCGTTTCACCTGCGCCGATGACTAGCTCAACTCCGCTGCCGCTGGCCGTATTTATCTCGGGCGGCGGAACTACGCTCAAGAACTTGCTGGAAAAGATTGCCGCAGGCAAGCTGCCGGCCGAAGTGCGCCTGGTGATTTCCAGCAATCCAGCGGCGGGCGGACTGCGATATGCCGAGGAAGCGGACATCCCCACGCTGGTCGTGGAGAAAAAGCGGTATCCCGACCCGCACGAATACAGCGAAGCGATGTTCGCTCCCTGCCGCGCTGCCGGTGTACAACTGGTGGCGATGGGCGGCTTTCTCAAGCACGTGCTCATTCCCCCCGACTTTGAGAACCGTGTAATCAACATCCACCCCGCACTGATCCCGTCTTTCTGCGGCAAGGGATTCTACGGCGAGCGTGTGCACCGGGCTGCTTTGGAGTACGGCGTCAAGGTGAGCGGCTGTACGGTGCACTTTGTCGACAACGACTACGACCACGGCCCGATTATTCTGCAGCGCACTGTGCCGGTTTTGCCGAACGACACACCTGCAACCCTCGCCGCACGCGTCTTCGAAGCCGAGTGCGAGGCGTTTCCCGAAGCAATTCGCCTTTTCGCCGCCGGCCGGTTACGGGTCGAAGGCCGCACCGTGATTGTCTCTTGATCGCAGCGCCGCATCATCGTCCTTTTGGACTTAACTTGCCTCGGGTTTCCCAACGCGGTAACCCAACGCCTGATAGAAGCGCACGGCGGCGTCCCACTCGCGAAGCGTCTCGGCCGTCACCACGGGCAAACCGGCTTCCCATGCCGCCCGCTCCAGCGTGGCCATGAGCAACCTTCCCACCCCCTGGCGGCGCCAGGCAGGAAGTACGGCCAACCACTGCACCGAGCCGGCAGGAGCATCCCGCGGTAAGCTTCGCTTGAGCGCAACAACTCCCACCGCCTGCACACCTCCACCATCCGGAGCGGCGGGTTCGGCAAACCACATCCAATCGGGGCGCCACCAGGGCTTTTCGAGGAATTCCCGTCGGAAATCCGCTTCATCCCAGGGACGCGTTCCCGCTATCTGCTCAGCAAAGGCGGCATTGCGAATCGCCAACCACAGGTGGATATCTTCCGGGCCGCGGTAGGTGTGAACCGTCACTGCGCTAGAAATTCCTGCAAACTGCGCGTTTTGGGGTATCTTTGATAGTTGGAGAATCACTTCGCAGTTCCGTGTTGTAGGGCATGACAGAAGTTTGTCACGCTGGTGAAAAGTTATGAAAAACTTTTTTCATGAGCTGATTGACTTTTGCCAAGATTGCGCCATAATCAACCCGAACTGACCGAAGGTGGCGGAAAGGAGTTAGGGTCTAGCCGGGGATGCTCGCCGAGGAACGACGAACACGACTTTTGGAGATGGTCCGCCAGCGGGGTTTTGCCTCCCTACCGGACTTGGCCAATGCGTTGTCGGTTTCCGAGTCGACTGTCCGGCGCGACCTGGACTTCCTGGAAAAGTCGGGCGAGGCCAAAAAGACTTACGGTGGCGTATTCTACACCGGCCCTTCTCCCAAGCTGCCTCATTTCGATCAGCGGCAGGCGGCCCACTGGGAGGCCAAACGTCTGATTGGCCGGCGTGCGGCGGAATTGATCCAAGATGGCGACGCCGTGTTGTTTGACGGCGGCAGCACCACCTACGAAATGGCGCAGTGCCTGGTAGGGCGGCCCCTCCAAGTGGTCACCAATTCGTTGCCGGTGGCGAATTTGTTCGCCTCGAGCGATCCGGCGGACTTAGTGATCATCGGCGGCGACACCCATCCCCGCACGGGCGTCACGCTTGGCCCCTTCGCCATCGAGATGCTCTCCAAAATCAACGTCCGTTGGGCGGTGCTCAGCGTGGCGGGCGTGAACGAGCGAGGCTACTACAACAGCAGCCGGCTCTTGGTGGAAACCGAGCGGGCCATGATGCAAGCCGCCGATGAAGTGATCGTGGTGGCCGATAGCACCAAGTTCGGACATTCCAGCGTCGCCCACCTGTGCGAACTGGGCCAAGTGCAACACCTGGTGGTGGACCACCAGATCAACGAAGACTGGCGGAGCCGGCTGGCGGCGTCGGGCGTCAACCTGATCGTGGCCGGTCCGACAGATAACGGCTGATAACCCAAGACAACCATCCATGATTGCGACCCAGCCTTTCGATCGCGCGACGATCGAACGCATTGTGCGGCAAGTGGTGCTTCAACAGTTCGGCCAGCAAGGCAACGGCCAGGTTGAGCCGGCCAAGCCGCACCTGGCGGTAAGCGTGTCGGCCCGGCACTGCCACTTGACCGACGAACACGTGGAAATCTTGTTTGGTCCCGGCCACAAACTCACTCCCGCCAAAGAGCTCTACCAAGACGGCTTTTATGCGGCGGAAGAAACGGTGATGGTCGTGGGTCCGCGCCGCCGCATGCTTCCCACGGTGCGTGTGCTTGGCCCGACGCGGAAGCATAGCCAGGTTGAGCTGGCCCTGACCGACTCCATCTCGCTGGGCATTGACGCTCCAGTGCGGCACAGTGGCGACATCGCCGGAACGCCGGGCTGCGTTCTGGTTGGCCCCGCGGGCGTGGTCGAACTGGCAGAGGGCGTCATCCGCGCCGCCCGGCATGTGCACATGAGCTTGCGCGACGCCGAGTACTTCGGCGTGAAAAACGGCGACTTCATGAAGCTGCGTGTCGAGTCGTTCCAATGCACCACCGTCTTTGAAGACCTGCTGGTGCGGGCCGACGAGACCAGCAAGTTGGAAGTCCATCTCGACACCGACGAAGGCAACGCGTGCAACCTGGACGCGGCCACGCATGTCGAGCTGCTCAAACAAGACGCTGGATGCGCCTGTAAACGCCATTAAGCGCGTGGGGTCCTCGCCCAGCGAGCCGCCCACGCCTGACGACCGAAACGAACTTCCCCACAACTCATACCTTTTTCCTTCTCCGGAGTACCCGCAACATGGCGAAAGCAATGGAAGCGTTGGGCATGATCGAAACCAAAGGCTTCATCGCCTTGGTGGAAGCCACCGACGCAATGATGAAAGCGGCCAATGTCTCGTTCCTTGGCTGGGACAAGGTCGGCAGCGGCCTGGTGTCGGCCTTTGTCACGGGCGACGTGGCCGCGGTCAAAGCCGCCACCGACGCCGGCGCGAACGCGGCCGCGCGAATTGGCGAAGTGGTCAGCGTGCAAGTGATTCCGCGCCCGCACGAAGACCTGGGCATTGTGCTCCCCGCTCCGACGGGCGGCTCGCAAGGCGACTAACCTCAGCGTGGAAGGAGCAAACCCGTCGCATGGGCCTTGCGCCGGCGCTCGGTGTTCCTCCTTCCGGCGGCCGCATCTCGCATTCCGCAGTAGAGACTTCAACCAAGAACGAACTATGGCAAACGGTAATAACGCAGCAATCGGATTAGTCGAAACCAAGGGCCTGATTGGCCTTGTCGAAGCGACCGACGCCATGGCGAAAGCCGCCAATGTGCGGATCGTCAAGCGCGTGCAGATCGGCGGCGGTCTGGTGACCACCGTGGTCAGTGGCGACGTGGGCAGCGTTCGAGCCGCGGTCGAAGCCGGCGCCCAAGCCGCAACTCAAGTTGGCGAGCTGGTGGGCAGCCATGTGATTCCGCGCCCCGCCGAAGGCTTGATTCAGGCCTACCTGTCGTAAGCCCGCAGGACGATTGCCGATTTCGGCGCGGGGCGCAGAGTGTCTCTTTGGCGCTCCACGGTCCGGTGATCCGCAATCCCCAACCTAAAGACCGCACATTACGGAGCCTTTGATCATGAAGATCTTGGTCGCCAATCTCGGTTCAACGAGCTTCAAGTATCGTCTGTTCGACATGACCGACGAGCGACAACTTGCGCGCGGCGGCGTGGAACGGATCGGCGCGGCCGAAAGCAAGTGCGTGGTGGAGATCGGCGACTACCGAGAGGAGCAGACCATTCAGGCTCCCGACCATGCGGTCGCCGTGCGGAATTGCCTGGATCAACTGACGCATCCCGAAACCGGCTGCCTGAAAGACGCAAGCGAGGTGTCGGCCATTGGGTTCAAGGCTGTTCACGGCGGCCGATATAGCGGTGTGCAGCGGGTCACGCCCGACGTGTTGGCGGCCATGGAGGAAATGAGCCAAGTGGCGCCGGCGCACAACCCGCCGTACATCAACGCGATGCGGCTTTTGGCCGAGAAGCTGCCTGAGATTCCGCTGGTGGCCGCTTTTGAAACCGGCTTCCACGCCACCATTCCCGATCGGCTCCGGCATTACGCGGTGCCATTGGAATGGGCGGAGCAGTTTCACATTAAGCGGTGGGGGTTCCACGGAGCCAGCCATCGCTACATTGCGCAGCGCGTTCCGCAACTCCTGGGGCGAGACGATTTGCGCATCATCTCGTGCCATTTGGGCGGCTCGAGCAGCCTGTGCGCTATTCGCAACGGGCAAAGCCTGGCCACCACCATGGGCATGAGCCCACAATCGGGCCTGCCGCAGAACAACCGGGCCGGCGACTTTGATCCTTACGCGCTTCCGCTGTTGATGCAAAAGCTGGGCAAGTCGCTTGATGAGGTGCTCGAGATCCTCGCCTCTAAGTGCGGCTTGTTGGGCTTGAGCGGCGTCAGCGGCGACATGCGCGACTTGGAAGAAGCGGCGGCCCAAGGCAACGCGCGAGCGCAACTGGCCTTGGATGTTTACACCACCGAAATCCGCCGGTGCTTGGGCGGGCTTTTGGTCGAGATGAACGGGGCCGATGTCATCGTCTTTACCGGCGGGATAGGCGAGAACGGCGTCCAGACGCGCAGCGCCGTCTGCCGCAACCTGGACCAACTGGGCATCGTGCTGGATGAGGCCAAGAACGCCTCGGCCCGCGGCGAGGCGCCCATTCACGCCGACTCCAGCCGTGTGCAAATCTGGATCGCCCCGACCAACGAGGAGCTGGTGGTGGCGCGGCAGGCAAGGCAGCTTTTGGAAGGTTAAGGGGTCGCATGTTCATCGCCAAAGTTACCGGCTTCGTCGTCGCCACCGAAAAGGTGAGCGCCATGGTCGGTTACAAGCTGCTGGTGGTCGAGCCGTATCGGCTGGAGCCGAAGGAGCGCTCCCAGTTGACTCCCACGGGCCGGACCTTTGTGGCGGTCGACACGTTGGGCGCCGGCAAGGGCGACTACGTGTTGATCACGCAAGGCTCCAGCGCGCGGCTTACGCCGGAAACGAAGAACATGCCAATTGACACGGTCATTGTGGGCATCGTCGACAGTGTGCATGTCGACGAGCGCCGCGTTTACTCGCGCGACGATGAATCGACCTAACGCCGCATGGGGGCTGCGTCGCCGAGTCGCCGATCCAACTCACTCGTAACCGAATCCGACGAGTCATGCAAATTAACGAAGACCTCATTCGAAACGTGGTCGCCCAGGTGCTGGCCGAGGTGGGGCGCGTGCCGGCCTCCCATAACGGCCATGTAGCGCGCAGCTACACCGGTCGGTACGGTGTGTTTGAAGACGCCAACGAAGCGGTGGCCGCCGCTCGCGACGCGTTCGAGCAGCTCTCGCGCCGCACCCTTGCCGAGCGCAAGCGGATCATTGAGCATATCCGCCGCATCTCGATCGAGCAGTGCGTCGAGCTGGGCACGATGGAAATGGAAG
>CAYWIS010000111.1:0-19501 GCA_964458385.1 uncultured Pirellulaceae bacterium | reverse complement strand
TCGGGGTGGAATTCCCGGGACCCGGCACCTTGGCCTTCCACTTGACGTTCTCTGTCGACGACCAATGAAGCGGCGCTTGCGCTTCCTCAGAGATTCCTGTGCCCTTGGGGCCGCGCCATGCCGGCCAGTTGTCTGCCCACGCGAGATGGACAGAAACGAGCGTCAAACCCATCGCAAGTAATTTATGCATCGGAGAACGCTCCAGAGGCCACAGAATCGGACAACGTGATTGCGATTGCAATGTAAAGTGCAGCCTGCGCAGGGTCAATTGCGGCCCATTCAATTGAGTAGCTCCGAGATGCGCTGACTCCGAAAGTCAAAAATCGTTTCGAGAGTTCGGCGAACGAAGATCCCATGAACGATTGCGCCAACGAACCCCATCGGTAGTTGATAATCAACCCGGTCCAACATTCGTGTTCCGTCGCCATCTCGTCGAAATTCGTGCGTATGCCGCCAATAGCGGTACGGGCCTTGAAGTTGCACGTCGACGAATCGCGTAGGCGGTTCGAAGACTTCAATTTGTGTTCGCCATCGCAGAGGAACGCCCAAGAGCCGCAATCGGTAATCAATCAGCGCTCCGACCTGTAGTTGAATTGGCGAGGGGGTTACGATCTGAAACCGGAGGAACTCCGGCGTGATACGTTCCAGATTTGCCGCGTCCGAAAAGAAGAAAAAAGTTTCTTCAAGGGACCGAGGAATAAATTGCGATCGCTCCAAGTGATAGGTGTGCGACATAGCAAGAGGAGAGTCAAAGAGTTGGCGCGACAACAGCGGGCAAGTGCGAGCGAGGCCCCGTGAACGTTTGGCGATGTAGGTTCCACCACCAAGCGCCGAACTCTTTTATAATCCAAAACGTGACGAAGTAATTCGTGCTGCCCGTACTTCTCTTTCTTCGTGAGTTGTTATGACTCGCCCGACACCGGAACCGGTGGATCCTTCCCGGGTAAAGGAGCTGGCGCTGGAGGTGATCCGCTCCGACCGTTTCCCTTATCTTGCCACGATCGACGGCGATCAGCCGCGAGTGCGTCCGGTTTCACCCGTGCGAACCGATGGATTTACGGTGTACGTGGCGAACTTACGCTTCTATCACAAGACGGTTGAGCTCGAAGCAAATCCGAAAGTTGAGTTGTGTTATCTGGATGAACATCACAATCAGGTTCGGCTTTCGGGAGTCGCGGAAATTGTGACCGATCGCGCGCTGTTGCAAGAAATTTGGGATGCAAACCCATTGATGCGCCAATACCTGGGCAGCCTCGACAACCCGGACCTCATCGTCTATCGCATTAACCCCGTCCAAGTCCGCTATATGCGAGAATGGGCCTTGGAGTACTACGACGTGCCCACAGATTCATTGTAAACGCCAAGACGTGCTTCGCGTTGGCGCTAGCGGGGAGCTCATTGGCGTAGGTCGTGCTCCTGGTGCGTTTCCATGGACCTTGCAGTCGCATGATGCAAGGGGGCAGACGTTAATGGAGTGAGGCCAGCCCTGCCTCGCGTCTTAACGTTCAGTCCATGAGAAGGTGCATCGTCTCCGTGGACTTGGGCAGGTGTGTCGGGCCGGGGAAGTTTGCCAGCGACTTGTTCTCAGGGCCGGATTCTCTGAATAGAATAGGCCGCGTAGTTTGCCACCCCCGACCTTCCTGCGTCCCGCCTTCCGATCATGCCGATTCGCTTGCATCTTGCTGTTGGTCTATGCGCAATTGCGTTGGCTTCGCGAGCCTGGGGCGATGATCGCCCGAAACTGCAACCGCCACTTGCCGCCGACGAGGCGATTCAATACATGCAAGTCGCTCCGGGGTTGCGAGTTGAACTTGTGGCGTGCGAACCGCAGGTGATCGATCCCGTTGCAATTCGCTTTGATGAATACGGTCGCATGTGGGTGGTCGAGATGCGCGACTATCCGCACGGCCCCCAGCCGGGAGAGACGCCGCAATCGCGCATTCGTATTCTCGAAGATCGCGATCAGGACGGCCGCTTTGAGAGCGCGGTTACGTTTGCCGACGGATTGTTGTTTGCCACGGGGGTATTGCCGTGGAGCGAAGGCCAGGCGCCGGAAGTGGATTCTGACGATGGCTTGCCGTCGCAGCGTGTGACGGGTGCGTTCGTCACGCTTTCCGGGAAAGTGGTGTTGATGCAGGACACCGACGGCGATCTCCGCGCCGATCGCATCGAACCGTGGTACCAAGGCTTCATGGAGGAGAATCCGCAACTCCGAGCGAACCATCCTC
The DNA here is from genome assembly GCA_964458385.1 of uncultured Pirellulaceae bacterium. Taxonomy (GTDB): domain Bacteria; phylum Planctomycetota; class Planctomycetia; order Pirellulales; family Pirellulaceae; genus JAHWKS01. The sequence continues at coordinate 17,273 of CAYWIS010000111.1, read as the reverse complement.
GGCTCGGGTTGGATAACCGGGTCTACATTGCCAACGGATTGCGGGGGGGCGCCATTGTGGACTCCCGGCGGCCCGGCGAGAAGCCGTTATCGATCAGTGGCATGGATTTTCGCTTTGATCCCCTCACACGGGAATTTGAAGCGATTACGGGAATGGGCCAGTTTGGCCACTCGTTTGATGACTTTGGCGAACGGTTCGTTTGCAGCAATCGCAACCCGCTTAAGCACATCGTTATTCAGGACCAGTATCTGCGGCGCAACCCAGCGGCCAGCGTAAGCGCCGCCTCGCACGACGTCGCGGCGGCGGATGTGCATTCGCGAGTGTTCCCGCTCAGTCAGGCTTGGACGACGTCGAATTTGCACGCCGGGCAGTTCACCGCCGCATGCGGTGTATGTATTTATCGTGGGGACGCGTTGGGACCGGAGTACTATGGAAACGGTTTTACGTGCGAACCGACGGGCAATCTGGTGCATCGTGAAGTGGTGCGCCCTTTAGGCGCCACGTTCACCAGCACGCCCGGGCGCGAAGGCGTCGAGTTCTTAGCTTCGTATGATGATTGGTTCCGCCCTGTGAATTTGGAGGTCGGGCCTGACGGCGCGCTCTATGTGGTGGATATGTATCGCGCTGTCATCGAGCATCCCCAGTTTATGCCGGACGAACTGAAACGTCGGCCTGACTTACGTTACGGCGATGATCGTGGTCGCATCTACCGTATTGTCGCCGAGAAAGCTCCCCGGGCGCCGCATCCCACAAAATTGGCGGACCTAACCACAGAGCAGTTGGTTCAACTTCTTGAGCATCCCAATGTATGGCAGCGGGAGACGGCGGCGCGTTTGCTGTTTCACCGCCGTCATGAGGCGCCGGATGAACTCTTAATGAGCATCGTCAAACGCTCCTCGCAACCGGCTGCTCGGGTACAAGCCCTCTACCTACTGCAGTCGATGCGCGGTTCGCTCCCTGACGAGTTGCTGATGCATGCGTTGGCGGATCCCCATCCGCGCGTACGCGAGAATGCCGTGCGATTAGCCGAAACGCGGTTGGAGGATTTTCCGGCAATTCGGGAACGCATCGTTGAACTGGCCGGCGACGAAAGTTCTCGGGTGCGGTTTCAAGTAGCCTTGTCTTTGGGGTTAGCCTCAGGTGACGATGCCCTTGCGGCGCTTGTTGGAATCGCGCTACGTGATGCTGAGGATATTTGGACGCGGCGCGCCGTGATGCTCTCGTTCAAAGATCGCGCTGCGGAGGCGCTGACGCAATTGCTTGCGAAGGTTTCAACGCAGGGTGAGACGCCAACGGAAGGGCGGTTAGCGCTACTTGGCGAAACTGCGGCTCAAGCAGGCGCCGCCGGTACGACGGCGCAGCGGATGGCGGCGCTGCAGTCGTTGACAAGTCTTCGTGACATGGACGCCATGCAGCGTTGCCAACGGGTTGTATTACAGTCGCTGGCGGCTGCAATGGGGCGCCGTGGCGAGTCCTTGACGACGCTTCTCAAAGAGTCTCCTCCTGAAACGCAGAAGGCCATCGCTGCGATATTCGACGCGGCGGCGAATACTGCTCAGGATTCGGCCGCATCCGAGGAACAACGGCGCGAAGCGATTGATCTCCTGGTGTGGTCCAACGCATCGGCGAATATTCTCAAAACGCTTGCGTTACATGATCCTTCGCAAACCGTTCGTCTGCGAGCTGTCGCGGCGCTCTCACGCAACGGCGATTTGGAAACGTGGCGGGTGCTCATCCAACGGTTTCGCCGAGAAACGCCCAGTGTGCGGGCAGCGTTGCTCGACGGCGCTTTGGCTCGCACCGATCGTACCCATGCGCTCTTGGATGAGATCGCCGCTGGGCGAATTTCGGCAGGGGAGATCGACCAAACACGGATGAATCGACTGTTTCAGTCGCGCGACTCCGCAGTTGCCGCACGGGCCAAGGATGTTTTGGCGGCTGCAATTCCTGCCGATCGGAAACAGGTTTTGGAGGAATACCAGGTGGCGCTCAAGCTGCCTGCAAATCCGCAGCGGGGTAAGGCGGTGTTTACGAAGAACTGCGCCAACTGTCATCGTATTGGCGATGTTGGCGTTGATGTGGCGCCCGACATATCTGACTCGCGGGTCAAGCAACCTGAGCAAATCCTCACCGATGTGCTACAACCCAATCGAGCGATTGACGCAAACTATATTAGCTACTCGGTGGTAACGGCCGATGGCCAAGTTCTGACCGGGATTCTCGTGAGCGAAACAGGCGCCTCGATCACGCTGAAACAACCCGAGGGGAAGACAATCACGCTGGCGCGCGACGAAGTTGAAGAGCTGCAGTCCAACGGCGTGTCGCTCATGCCGGAAGGCTTGGAGAAGAACATTTCTCCGCAAGATATGGCCGACTTGATTTCCTTTATTAAGAATTGGCGTTATCTTGACGGCCGGATTCCCTTGGGGGAAGCGCCGTAGTATCGTTATGGAGCGTTTTGCAGGGGGAGGGCGGCGCCCGGCGAAACAGGCAAACCGCGCGAGGTTAAGAAACAAAGATCCCCAATCCACATAAAGAGTTCGACCATGAATTTCTCCTTCCGACTTTTGCTTGCGTGCATTTTCTTAGGTCTGTGGGCCGTAGCTGCGGGCGCCGAAGAGAAGCAGAGTAAGGTGGCCGAATTGGTGGCGTCGGGCGAGGAATCGTCGGCTACGTCAGCGAGGGACGCGAACAAATCGCCGACCCGGCAGCGGCCTGACGTGCGTAAACTCCAGACCGAGGCGATTGAAGCTAAGAAAGCCGATTGGGGCCATTGGGGGGCAAACCCGGAACCGTACTCGAATTGGACGAACCACTCCAATCGTCTCATTCCTGTCTACACCTTTGGGATTACCCTCGACGAAGTCCGCAAAGCGAACCATTACCACGATCCCGAGCGACTCAAGCGCCTTTACGGCCGTGTGCCCGACGCCACGTTGAACCCCGACGCTCCCTACTTCGATCAAACGGCCGTTTACGATTTGCAAAAGCAAGCGTTCGCAGCGGGCAAGAAGTACATCATCCTGGTGGTGTTCGATGGCATGGATTGGCAGACCACGGCTGCCGCCGCGTATTACAAAAGTGGAAAAGTCTACCGTGAAGGACGTGGGTCGGGTTTGTATTTTCAGGACTACCGAGGCGTTGAAACGGACTTCGGTTTTTGCGTTACCAGTCCGTATAGCAATTCCGAAGGGGTCGATGTCGATGCCCAAACCGTGGCCGACGTGAGCCGTGGTGTAGGCGGCGGATACGATGCGGCCATCGGCGGCGCCACGCCATGGGACAAGCCAACCGATCCTCTATATCACTTGGGGCGGAATCGAAGGCGTCCCCATGCCGTGACCGATTCGGCCTCGTCGGCCACATCGTTGATGGCCGGCATTAAGACCTATAACGCGGCTATCAACGTGGCGCACGATGGAACGCAGGTTGTTCCTATTGCACGCGAGTTGCAGGCCACGCGCGGCTTCTCCATTGGCGTAGTCACGAGTGTTCCGATTAGCCATGCGACTCCGGCTTCGGCCTACGCGAACAATGTAACGCGCAACGATTACCAAGACCTGTCGCGTGACTTGCTCGGTCTGCCGTCGATCGCGCATCGCGACAACCCTACGCCGGGGGTCGAGGTATTGATTGGCGCCGGTTGGGGCGAAACGGCGCAGCAAGAACCGCGCCAAGGCGCGAACTACATTCCGGGGAATCGCTTTTTGGCGGCCGAAGACCTCCAACGGATCGATGTGGCTTCGGGTGGCCGATATGTTGTGGCTCAGCGAACCCCGGGACAAAACGGAGCAAAACTTCTTCAAGACGCGGCTAACCGGGCCGCCCAGCAGGGCCTGCGCCTGTTCGGATTTTTTGGCGCGGCGGGCGGCCACTTGCCGTATCAGACTGCCGATGGCCGTTACGATCCGGCGCCGGGCGTAAGGAAGGCCGAGCAATACAAGCCGGCTGATATCGAAGAGAACCCGACCTTGGCCGATATGACTCGGGCAGCGCTTACGGTGCTGGAGAAAGATCCGGACGGGTTCTGGATGCTGCTTGAACCGGGCGACGTGGACTGGGCCAATCACGACAACAATATTGACAATTCGATCGGCGCGGTCCTCAGTGGCGATGACGCCTTCCGTGCCGTCGTTGAATGGGTGGAAGCGAAGAAAGCGTGGCCGGAAACGGCCGTGATTGTGACTGCTGACCATGGCCACTACCTTGTACTGAATCGGCCCGAGGTGCTGACCGGCGAGTGAAGCCGAACCTTTTGTCGGCCACAGCGGGGCTCGGCGACGATGATTCTGGCGAGTGACGAATGCTGGGCCGGTTGCAAAACCGGGGTGTCACAACTATCTTGCGGCGGACAAGGTCTATCCGTCCCCGCAAGTGAGAGACGTCCATGGCGACTGCCAAACCCCGCGTTTTCGTAACTCGCCAGATCCCTGCCGCTGGCCTCGACCGAGTGCTTGAAGCGTGTGACGCCGAGGTGTGGGCTGAACCGCTTCCCCCGCCGCGCGACGTGTTGTTGGCGAAGATTCGCGGGTGTGACGGTGTACTCACCTTGCTCACCGATAAGGTCGACCGCGAGTTCCTGGACGCAGCCGGCCCTCAGCTTAAGGTGGTGAGCAACTTTGCCGTCGGATTTAATAATATCGACGTTCCCGAGGCCACGCGGCGCGGCGTCCGCGTCGGTAATACGCCCGACGTATTGACCGACGCGACAGCTGATTTGGCTTTTGCCCTTCTGATTGCCGCTGCACGGCGCATTCGCGACGGTTGGGATTTTATTCGCGCGGGGCAATGGAAAACGTGGGAGCCGTTGGGGCACATTGGACAAGACTTGCGCGACCGAACAATCGGTATTGTAGGGATGGGACGCATTGGCGCGGCTTTGGCGCGGCGCTGCCGCGGCGGCTGGAACATGCGCGTCCTCTACCACAACCGTAGCCGGAACGAAGCTGCAGAAAAGGAGCTAGACGCGCGGTGGGTCGAATTGGACGAATTGTTGGCGGAGTCGGACTTCGTATCGGTTCACGCAGATTTAAATGAAACCACCCGCGGAATGTTCAACGCCGACGCCTTTCGCAATATGAAAAAGACGGCGGTGTTTATCAACACGGCGCGCGGACAACTTCACGTGCAATCCGACCTGTACCAAGCACTGCGCGATGGGGAAATCTTTGCAGCCGGGTTGGATGTAACGGATCCTGAGCCCATTCCGCTTGACGATCCGCTCCTTACCCTGCCGAACTGCATCATTGTGCCGCACATCGGCAGCGCTACGGTATCTAGCCGCAATGGTATGGCGGAGATTGCGGCCGACAATCTCTTGCTTGGGCTTCAAGGGAAGCCGTTGCGTTGCTGGGTCAATCCCATGTGAATTGGCTTGTCAGCGGAAGCCCAACCGTAGGAAATCCTGCCGGAACTAGCGAACCTTGGCACAAGGACGCGCGTCTTTCCGGGCACTCCTATGAAGGAGACGGCGGAAATGGCTGTACTGCGGTCCCCTAGACGGGGTTTTCTGAAAGGGGCGTGACGCCGATTTGCTTAAAGTTGGTCGGCGTACCAAGTTGAGGGGACGAGCAATGGAAGGCCTTCCAAGAAAATTTCTTCCGCTTGACCAAGCCGTTTGGCGACGTTAAATTCATTTTGTTGTTTAACGAATTGCGCTCTTATTGTTGACGCACCCAACCATGTTAACCCTTCTTCCCCTTCTGCTTCTTGCCCTTAGAAAGCCGTAGGGGTGGTTCGTGGCGTCAGCGTTTTGCATGAACAAGTGAACAGAACCCCGAGGCGATGGCTTCGGGGTTTTTTATTTGGTGGATCGCCGATCAGATGTTCTTCTGCATACCCAGACGGACCACATGGCGTGGTCCCACGAGAATTCGCCTGGTGCTTCCGAGCCGGCCAAGGGCCGGCAACTCGTCGTAACGCCGTCGCGACGGCTCCTTTGAGGACCGGCTGATGCAGCGGCAATTGGGCGTCCTCGTATCTCTGCCGCGGATGGCGGCGTTTGAACCTGTCAGTCGAATTCTCCATTGCCTAAACCAAACCACACCATGAGCCAGAACGGTATTCGAACGATCAAGATTTTCGACACCACACTGCGCGACGGCGAGCAATCGCCGGGCTGTAGTATGAACCTCCAAGAGAAAATGGAGGTTGCACAAGCGCTGGTGGCGCTGAACGTGGATATTATTGAAGCGGGCTTTCCTATCGCGTCACCGGGAGACTTTGAAGCGGTTCGTGAGATTGCCGCCACCTTCCGCGGGCCAACCATTTGCGGGCTGGCCCGGTGCAACGATGCCGACATTGATCGCTGCTGGGAGGCTGTGAAGCATGCGGCTCAGCCGCGGATTCACGTTTTCTTAGCCACCAGCGCTATCCATCGTGAGTTCAAACTCAGAATGACACCCGAGGAAATCATCCAACGGGCCGTCGCTGGGGTCAAACGGGCGGTGAGTTATTGCGATGACGTGGAGTTTTCTCCTGAAGACGCTGCTCGCACCGAACTGGATTTCCTGTGCCAGGTTGTCGAAAAGGCGATCGAGGCGGGCGCCACTACGGTGAACATTCCAGACACCGTGGGTTACGCCACACCGGCCCACATGGCCAAGGTCATCGCCACCTTGCGAGAGCGTGTGCCGAACATCGACAAAGCCACCATCAGCGTTCATTGCCACGATGATCTGGGGTTAGCGGTGGCGAACAGCTTGGCGGCCGTCGAAGCTGGCGCTGGCCAAATTGAATGCACAATCAACGGGATCGGCGAACGGGCCGGTAATTGTTCGTTGGAGGAAGTCGTCATGGCGATGCGAGTCCGGCAGGACTACTATCGCTGCGACACACGCATCAACGCGCAACGCCTTGTGCCGACCAGCCGCCTGCTGTCATCGGTCACGGGAATGACCGTGCAGAGGAACAAAGCGATTGTCGGTCGAAATGCTTTCGCCCACGAATCGGGCATTCACCAGGATGGCATGCTCAAGGAGCCTCGCACCTACGAGATCATGCGTCCCGAGGATGTCGGCTTCGCCAAGACCGATCTGGTGTTAGGCAAGCACAGTGGCCGCGCCGCCCTGGCGGACCGCGCTAAAGCGTTGGGGTTTCAACTGACAGGCGAGCAGTTGCAGCGCGTCTTTGAAGACTTCAAAGTCTTGGCGGACAAAAAGAAAGAAATTTACGATGGCGACATTGCGTCGCTCATCCAACAACAACTCAACGAGGCAACGCAAGACGATCGAGAATGGTCGTTGGTTTCGTTTGAGTTATCTTCAGGCACAGGCCGGAAGCCCCGAGTACGTTTGACGCTGCGTCGCGGCGATCAAGAGTTCTCGGAAGAACTCACCGATGGCGATGGGGCAATCGACGCCGGGTTCTTGGCTTGCAAGAAGATCATGGGATTGGATCTGGTTTGCAAGGATTTCCGTGTTCGCAGCGCAACGGTCGGACACGATGCGATTGGCGAAGTAACCTTGGAAATTGAGCATGGCGGCCAAACATATCGTGGACGTGGCGCTTCGACCGACACGGTGGAAGCGACGATCCTGGCCGTCCTCAACGCGGCCAATCGAATCATCGCCACGAGCCGATAAAGATCGCCGTTTGTGGTTCCGCTATTCATTGCGGATCGGCGTTATTGCGTAACGCCGATCCGCTCCATGATCCGTGTCGGACACTCCAGGGGACTTCCGAATGTTGGGCCTTCTTGCCCTTGGCTTAGGCCACGAACGCCATCCAATAGAAGATCCACCCTGTAACGGCCGTCATCGTCATTGCTCCAGCCGCCAACCAACCCCAGAGTTTGTGGCGCCGACTATACGGACTTGGCGCCGGCGGGTTTGGGAACTTGCGCAGGGCGTCAATGGTCACGTAGGCCCAAATAAACACATTGGGAACTGCGAAAAAAAGATGGATCGCAAGCACCCGAGCGACCCATCCATTCGCATAATAAGGCGATGGCTCAGCGCGCTCTCGCCAGTCGTGAAGGAAGTTGTCGATTTCAAAGAGCACTACAGCGACAAAGAGCAGCAATCCCAGCCCTACCTGCAGCCATTTGTGGGCAGCGTAGCGTTGGCAGCGCTTCGCCAGGATGATATTCGTCACCATCGCCGGCAGGACGGCGAACATGGCCAGAAACACCACGTCCAGCATGAGTGAGCCACGCGTTCCCAGGAAACCATCAAGTCCGGGATAATCGCTTTGAGCAAGAAGCCAAATCATGCGGATGCGGTGAGACAACAGTCTACGTATCGACGGCCATGCCTTGCGGCTATGACGATCGTATGCCGGTTCATTTCCTAGTGCAATGACACACCTTTGTCGGGGCTGCAACCATGAAGCCACCCGCCGGTTTCAAATCCTGGACGTTTGTTTTTGTGGCGTTAGTCATCGCATGCCCTGAAGTTAGTTTATGCGCCGAGCAAGCGCCGCGGGAAAAGTATGGATCGGGCGTTGTGCGGTTGTACCGCGCAAGAGACTATATCCGTCAAAAGCCAGCACCTGACTATTGGGCGCTGGCGCCATACTACCTTGCGCAGCCGGATGACCAAGCCTGTTCGGCGGCGAGCGTTGCGATGCTCATCAATGCTTTCCGGGCGGAGTTTGACTTAACGGCAAACGACGAATTAGCGACGCCCCAGTCCGTTGTCGCCGCAATTGAGGATCGTCGGTGGAAAGAAAAGATCGGCCCAGGCGGGCAAGGCGTAACGCTTGACGAACTAGCGGACTTGGTGAAACAGTTGCTTGCGATCTACCGCATCGGACCAGGGGAAGTGAGAGTCGTCCGATTTGCGGCGGGCAAAGAGGGGCAGTCGCAACTCCGTCGCTTGCTTGTGGAGAATGAGAAATCGGCCAACGATTTCATTCTTGCCAATTTCCTGCAAAGTGTGGCGACCGGCGATCCCGAGGGAGCCGTCGGCCATTTCGCACCGGTAGGGGGTTATGACGAGGCGACCGACCGCGTTCTCATCTTCGACCCGGACCGGCGCTGGTATGAACCCTATTGGATTTCGGCAGAGACGTTGCTCGCCGCTATGGCGACCCGCGACCCAGACACCGGGCAGTCTCGGGGACTACTCTACGCGACGCTTTCTGCCAAGGAGGTTGATGGCCCGAAAGGGGGGCGGTGAGTTCTTGGAGTGCGGTCGCAAGTTGAAGAAGCACATTGCGCTGCCTTTGGCTCTAATGTTCTAGGCTGCGAGCTTGGCGTCGCATGGGTACCATGGCCGAAATTTGTCCTATTACATCGCTTGATGATCCACGTGTGGCGCCGTATCGAGACTTGGTTCATTCTCGCGATGCGCGCGCAAGCGGATTATTCATTGCTGAAGGCGAAAAGCTGGTCCAGCGCCTTTTAGAAAGCTCGTTTGAAACCGTCTCTATTTTGTTGGCCGATCGCGTGGTTGAGCGTATCGCGCCAACGCTTCCACCACATGTTCCGGCTTACGTGTTGAGCGACGAACTCATTCGACAACTCGTTGGCTTTAACTTTCACCGCGGTGTAATGGCGTGCGGGCGCCGCGCGTTGAAAACAACCCTTGAAGATTGCTTGCTTCCGCTCTCGGGGCCGAAAAAACTTGTTGTCTGTCCCATGCCCAACGACCCCGAGAACCTGGGCGGCATTATCCGCAGTGCTTCAGCGTTCGGGGTAGATGCGCTACTCATTTCGAAATCGGCCATCGACCCTTTTTCACGACGCGTGTTGCGGGTTTCCATGGGAACCGCCTTCAAGCTGCCCATTGTTGAGTCAAGCGATTTGCTAGCCGATGTACGCACCCTTGACGAAAAGTGGGGCGTGACCACATTCGCCACGGTGCTCAGTGACGACGCCGAGCGGTTGACCTCCGTCGTGCCGCCGCAGCGCTGGGCTCTGGTGTTGGGAGGAGAAGGCGATGGGTTGACGCCGGAATGGATTGCCGCATGTCGACGACGACTGACGATTCCCATGCGTCGCGGCGTCGATTCCTTGAACGTCTCTGTTGCTGCAGGAATCTTCCTGCACCACTTCACTCAAGAAGGCGGCCGCGACGTTCCGGGATCGAGCAGCGCTTAGCAATGGGCGAAATGGATGGCTTGTCATTGGCGTTTGCGTATCCGTTGCTCCAATGGGGATGCGACGGAAATTCGGCGGTAGCTGAACGAACGATGGCGGTTCGTCGAGGTGATGAGCGTATTTCGCTCCAAGGTTGCGCAACCGGGGGAGTGCTAGGGAGTAAGCTGCGAGATGACGACCAGCCTGGCTACAACATTGAAACGCCCCCTCTCACCGTTGGCAATCCGTCCCACACCCTTGGTGCGTGGCGCGGCAGATAGCGGCATTGCAACTTGGTTCTCGGTTGCGCCCGACAACGAAAGCCCCTTGCGTCTGGGGGAAGCTTGGGGAATTGGCTTTTACAATGGCTTGGCGTGCGCTTCGCTTGGCGTCGAAGAAGGGGGGGCATCTTGCGGATGAGAGAATGGGACACCTATTCCTTGATGAGCACCACATCAGCTTGATCTGCGCGAGTGCATGCCTCCCAAAACGCGCGGAGTTCGTGAAAACGTTCAGCAGGCGCTATTCCTCCGCGGCTATCCATTGTGCGGCGGCACAGCAAACGGCCTTGCTCGTACGTAATCGAAAGCGAGTACTCGAGCCAATCACAATAATGACGAACCTCGTAGGGTAAAGCATACCCGGCAAAGCCTGGTGGAAGTACGATTACGTGCTCTTCGATCAACCGCATAACAGGTGGCGTCTGAAGCGGGTGCTCCCGTTCCGCGGCGCTAATGGGCCCCGTGAACTCAAAGGCTTCCGCCCAGGGAATACGAAACAACAACAAATCTTGAATTCGCCGACCCCATTGACGTAAGTGCACGCGGTAACGGTAGGTGATGTCGTGACTCAAATCGACCAGGTCACTTACTTCCATTTCGTCTACAGCGGCTCCGGGGCGAGCCTCCGCCACACTTCGCGCGATTGCACGCTGTCGGTGGTCCTCACTACGGTCGCGCAGGAGTATGCGGTATAATGCCGCCCTTTCTCCCGTCACGGTAGCCCGTACCCGGTAGATGTAGTCGCCCTCGGCCGACAATTCCCCTTCGCACAACCGCTCAACGAGTTGCCGCTCGGGAGGATCCACGGGAATCTCAATCAGCCCGGAGGAGGCATTCGGGACAAAATCGGCGCCGTGATCTTCTCCCAAAAGTAATGCCTGCACACCCTGATTGTTAAGCGGGAGCGAACCGAAGGTGTACGGGCCTGCCGCGGGGTCGAACCACCAATCGCGGCCATCCACCTTGGCGATGACAATCGCATGGTCGAACCGTCGTGCAGGAAGCAATTGGCAGCGGCCATTCACATTGGTCAGAAGTATGGCCACGCGAGCGGCGATGCCTAGTTCTCCAAGCAGCGAAACCATGAGCGACGATTTGTCTTTGCAGTCGCCCCGCAAATCCTCCAGCATACGGGTGGTGTCGCGTATTCGCGGCGTTTGCAATTCGCTTGGGTGTCGGCCGTAACGTACATCGTGGGCGACGTACTGAAATACGGCGAGAGCCTTGTCACGGTCTGAGCGAATGCCTTGACTCAACCGGTTTGCGAGTTCACGAATCGCGGGGGAGGGCTTCCTGCCGGGAAGTAAATCTTTGCTGTAATGCTGGGCGACCGGCCCCCAATCGTGCAAGGTGCTAAAGTCGATCCACGGACAAAAATCGCGCGGCGAGGGCGTCCACTCGTCCGTCTCAACGCCCGGCAAGTCGCACAAATCCCACTGCAAGACGCGATACGACCCGTGCCGCCATTCTCTTGGCTGCCAGTCGCAATGATGTAAGAGAAACCGTAGTTGGAACGGTTCGGCAACGGCAAGTGTAATGCGCCGCCGGCGACAAGGCCAAGTCCCACGTAGCAGGAAATCGCCCCACACGGCCGGACCTACCTCGTCGGGAACGAAGTGATCAACCTGATTATCGAACTCGACGGCGACACCAGGGCGCAAGGGGGAAAACACCAATTTCATTCCCCACTCGCGCATCGTCACCTGCCCCAGGTGTTTGATCGCTTTACGGCGCTGTTGCTTGGGGATGTGTTTTGCTCCAGGCGGTAGGAAGTAACCAGCATCGTCGGGCAAGTACACATTGGCCGCATAGACGGTTGGTTTCCACCGCTTCGGATCGTAAACGACACCTTTCTCGTCCCACTCGGCTAGGTTCTGATCGCCGTGTGCAAGGGTGATTAGGTGCATGCGTCGCGACGCCGTTCCGTCACGATGCAAAGCGACTATGAAATCCTCAAGCAGGACCACTTCGCCCCAGTGCGCCGCCTCGGCTGGGTCAGGTGGAACGTTGAGAACGTCTTCAACCCGAATTGGGGCGGCGAACACGCTCAGATTGCGCGGCCGGCGAAATAACGTCCGAAGGAGTTTGCGTCGTGGACGTGGCGTAACCATGTGAGGGGCAGTCATTGTCGCATTATGCATAACGCCAGCCGGAAGTGACAGAGACAACGCCCTAAGCCTGCCTTCGATGATGGTGCGAGCGCGGAGGAGTCAGTTTGACGCGACGACGTCAACGTGCGACACCAACGACCTGCCGCCGAGCAGACTGGCGAGGGCACAGTCGAAAATGCTCGTCATAACGCTCTGGGTTTAAGATTTTGTCGCTTTGGCGCGCAAAGTGCGGCAGCGAAGGAGGTCTAACGGGAACATTGTGCGCATAAGGGATCGATCTGCCGTAGAACCGCGCCGCAGGTTCGTTGCTTCCCGGTCTGCGGCGAACATCACATTCCTGACCAAGGTACGGCGGTGGCTACGACCGAGGAGGCGTCGAAAAGCGGATGATCGACTTCGACGGTAGGAGACGCGTCGTCATTGAAGGCGTGACGCCCGAAATCGACGGTGGGCGGTTCGCCATTAAGCGATCGGTCGGCGAAAAGGTTCGCGTAGAAGCCGATGTATTCACCGATGGTCACGACGCGGTAGCCGCCGTTCTTCTGTATCGCCGGGAAGGCGATTCGGAATGGTCCGAAACGCCCATGGCGCCCTTGGTAAACGACCGCTGGCGGGCCGACTTCGTAGTGGAAGCGATGGGCCGGTATGAGTACACGGTGCGCGGCTGGGTCGATCATTTCAGCTCATGGAAGCGTGATTTAGCGAAGCGGATCGAGGCAAATCAAGATGTCGCGGTGGACCTCCTTATCGGCGCTGCATTGATTGAAGAGGCTGCCGCTTACGCCCAGGGCGAGGATCAACAACAACTGCGGGAATGGGTTCGGCGACTGAGGAATCCCTTGCCGGAAGGGTCGGTCGAACACGTGTGCGTCGACGAAGAATTAGCTCGCCTGATGCACCGTTGGGCGCCTCGCGAGTTTGCCACGACCTACGACCGGCAATTAAGCGTGATTGTCGATCGTGAACGCGCCCGCTTCAGTTCATGGTACGAATTGTTCCCGCGGTCTGCGTCGCCCGAACCAGGGCGGCATGGAACCTTTCGCGACGTGGAAAGACGCCTCCCGTATGTTGCGTCGATGGGATTTGACGTGCTGTATTTGCCTCCTATTCATCCCATCGGGCGAGCTTTCCGTAAAGGCCGTAATAACGCCACAACGGCAGGCTCCGACGATGTTGGCAGCCCTTGGGGAATTGGAGCAAGGGAAGGAGGCCACAAGTCGGTACATCCCCAATTAGGAACTCTCGAAGATTTTCGGAGTCTGGTCGCCGCCGCGCAGAAGTATGGAATGGAGGTGGCGCTAGATATCGCCTTTCAGTGTTCCCCGGATCATCCGTATGTGAGCGAACATCCTGAATGGTTCCGCAAACGTCCCGACGGAACGATCCAATACGCGGAGAACCCGCCCAAGAAGTACCAGGATATTTATCCCTTCGATTTTGAAACGGAAGACTGGCGGGCATTATGGGGAGAGCTAAAAAGCATCTTCACCTTTTGGATCGACCAGGGGGTACGCATTTTTCGCGTGGACAATCCGCATACCAAACCCTTTGCGTTTTGGGAGTGGGTTATCGGCGAGATTCGGAGAGACTGGCCCGACGTGATTTTTCTGTCTGAGGCATTCACCCGGCCTAAGGTGATGTATCGCCTGGCGAAACTCGGGTTTACCCAGTCCTACACTTATTTTGCCTGGCGGAACACAAAGCACGAGCTGACCAAATATGTTACCGAACTTTACCAAACCGAAGTGCGCGAGTTCTTCCGTCCAAACTTCTGGCCGAATACGCCGGACATTTTGACGGAGTATCTGCAGGTGGGGGGGCGGCCAGCATTTATGGCCCGCCTCGTGTTGGCGGCTACGCTCAGTACGAACTACGGAATCTATGGTCCTCCATTCGAACATTGCTGGACTGCGCCGCGCGAACCGGGAAGCGAAGAGTATTTGAATTCGGAAAAGTACGAAATCCATTTTCACGATCTTGATCGACCTGACAGCCTGCAGGGCTTCATTGCTCGCGTGAACCGGATTCGGCGCGAGCATCGCGCATTGCAATGGATGGAGCGGTTGGAATTCTGTTCGGTGAACAACAGCGAGGTAATCGCCTACCTGCGCGCGACCGATCGATGTGACGAGGTGTTGCTGATTGTGGTGAACCTCGATCCGCATCACAAGCAGTCGGCGTGGGTGGAGTTGCCGCTGTCGGAATTGGGAATACCTGGGGATCAGCCTTACCAAATGCACGACTTGCTAAGCGACGCCAGGTACCTGTGGCACGGCGCGACGAACTACGTCGAGCTCGATCCGCATGTTTGTCCCGCGCACATTTTCCGCATTCGCCAGCGGGTCCACACCGAACGGGACTTCGAATACTACCTGTAACTGTGGGGAGTTTGCCTGGCGCCGACGCGCAAAGAAGGAGAAACCTAACGATGCTGCGAGATACAAGTGTGTTGACCGCGCCGGCCGCGGCGCCGGCTATGGGCGACGCGCTGTGGTACAAAGACGCGATTATCTACCAACTCCATGTGCGCGCATACTGTGATGGAAATGGAGATGGCGTTGGAGACTTTGTTGGCCTGACCCGCAAGCTCGATTACATCCAGGATCTCGGTGTAACGGCAATCTGGCTGCTGCCGTTCTTTCCATCTCCGCTGCGCGACGACGGGTACGACATTGCGGATTACACCGACGTCAATCCGCAATACGGCACCTTGGCCGACTTTCGGACCTTCTTGCGCGAGGCCCACCGCCGCGACCTGCGCGTCATCACCGAACTAGTGATGAATCATACGTCGGACCAGCATGTGTGGTTTCAGCGCTCTCGCCGCGCGAAGCCAGGATCCAAGTGGCGCGAATATTATGTGTGGAGCGACACGCCGCATCGCTACCCTGAAGCACGAATTATCTTTCGAGACTTTGAAGCGTCGAATTGGACGTGGGACCCCGTAGCCCAGGCATACTACTGGCATCGCTTCTATCACCACCAGCCTGACCTGAACTTCGATAATCCAGAAGTTCGCCGGGCCATGTTCAAGGTGATCGACTTTTGGATGGATATGGGCGTAGACGGGATGCGGTTGGACGCCGTTCCCTACCTTTATGAACGTGATGGCACAAACTGCGAGAATCTGCCCGAGACCCACGCATTTCTTCGAGAACTCCGCGCTCACCTTGATAAGAAGTACCCAGGCCGCATGTTATTGGCCGAGGCCAATCAATGGCCGGAAGACGCAGCCGCCTACTTTGGCGACGGCGACGAATGCCATATGAACTTCCACTTTCCGCTCATGCCGCGATTATTTATGGCGGTTGAGCGGGAGGATCGATTCCCCATTATCGATATTCTCGAACAAACACCCGAGATTCCTGAAAACGCGCAGTGGGCCATTTTCTTGCGGAATCACGATGAACTAACGCTGGAAATGGTCACAGACGAAGAGCGCGACTACATGTACCGCACCTTCGCGGCTGAGGTTCGGGCGCGAGTTAACATGGGGATTCGTCGGCGGTTGGCGCCGCTCATGAGAAACAATCGAGACAAGATTGAACTCATGAATGGTCTGCTTTTGTCGCTTCCCGGAACGCCGATCATCTATTACGGCGATGAACTAGGCATGGGCGACAACATCTACTTAGGCGACCGCGATGGCGTACGAACTCCCATGCAATGGAGTTCCGATCGCAACGCAGGATTCTCACAGGCGAATCCCCAGAAGCTTTTCTTGCCGGTTATTATCGATCCCGAATATCACTATACGTTTCGCAACGTTGAGATTGAGCAGCTCAGCCCCCACTCGCTTTTGTGGTGGATGCGGCGGATTATCAACATACGCAAGCAGTACCGGGCTTTCGGACGCGGCAGCTTTGAGTTCCTGAAGCCTGAGAATTCCAAGGTACTGGCGTATCTGCGCGAGTTCGAAGACGAAACGCTGTTGGTGGTGGCGAACCTGTCGCGTTTTGCTCAGTATGCTGAGCTGGACCTCTCGCGCTTCCGCGGGCAAACGCCGACGGAGCTTTTCGGGCAGGGCCGCTTTCCACCCATTGGCGAGTTGCCCTATCTGTTGACATTGGGACCACACGGGTTTTGCTGGTTCCGGATTCAACGTCGCGATTCGCAGCCGACGACCGTATCGCCCACGTCGCTGCCGCTTTGTCGGGCCGACGGAAACTGGGATGCGGTTTTTCAGGGGAGGTGCCGCTCAAGGCTCGAAGCAGCGCTGGCGCCGTATCTGCGCCGGCGGCGGTGGTTTGCCGGCAAAGCGAAGGTTATTCAATCCGTCGAACTGCTCGATTGGTTCCCCATCGACACTCCGCCGACAACCGCGCCGATGCGTCTGTTGTTGATTCGCGTTGACTACAATGAGGGCGAACCCGACCATTACCTGGCGCCAGTGATGTTCGCTCAAGGAGAGCAAGCCAATAATGTTCTCGCGGATCATCCTGAAGCTGGGATCGGCCGTATCGAGTTGGCTGACGGCGAGGGAGGATATTTGTGCGAAGCCACGTGGGAGAAAGAGTTTTGGTTGCCCTTGTTGGATTGCATTGCTCGGCGCCGCACCATTCGTGGGCAACGAGGTGAAATCCGCTCATTGCAGACCAAGGTGTTCCGTCGCCTGATGGAGAATAACGGACGGGACCACCAGCCGCCTTCGATCTACGGTGGGGAGCAAAGCAATACTTCGGCGGTGTTCGACAATCGCTTCATTTTGAAACTCTTCCGCCGTGTCAGCCCGGGGATCAATCCCGATCTGGAAATTGGGCGTTTTCTTACAGAACGCGTTCCACTGAAACATGCACCCGATGTCGCTGGCGCGTTGGAGTATACGATGGGACACGGCGATGTGATCACCGTGGCTATCTT
>CAYWIS010000110.1:2644-19532 GCA_964458385.1 uncultured Pirellulaceae bacterium | reverse complement strand
GGGCGCATCGTTTGGCGTGCCGGGGCTCCATACCTTGTAGGTTTCGCCAATGTGATAGCCCGCGTCGTGAAGCAGCAAAGGAAACGCAGAAATTGCAGGATCCCAGACCGCTCCTTGAAGAATGGCGCCGCGCCCGGTACGCCAGAAATATTGCCCCGAGAGGAGCGCGCTGCGGCAAGGCGTGCAGGAAGGCGCGTTCACAAACGCATTCCGAAAGAGCACACCCTGACGCGCCAAGCGGTCAATGTGCGGCGTGCGGACTACGTCGTTCAGTGTGCCGGGACCATCGACTTGCGCGTAAATATGTGCAAAGCGGCCCCAATCGTCGGCGAACAGGAACAGGATGTTGGGCCGCTCAGATTCGGCTGCGGCTGCGTGTTGGCCTCCCTGCGGCAATAGCGCCAGTCCTGCCGCCAGGCACAGACAGCACCCTTGGATAACACTACGCATGGTAAGAGCCTCTGAGAGAAGAAAATTCAATGCACAAAAAGGCTGAGCTTGCCGTCACGCATATGGGTCAATTTTGATTTGCAGCAACTGGGGGAGCGGTTCGGGGTCAATGTTCGCCACGTCCAGGCTGCTCTCTTGCGCCACGGCGGCGGCTCGGCCGGCAATCTGGCCGGTGGTCATCCATAAGGGCTCCATCCGTAGCACGCTCATCGCCACATGCGTGCAAGAAAGCGCCACGGGCACAAGCAAGTTGTTCACATTCGTGGGCAACAAGGCGCCATAGGGAACTTGCCCGGGTTGGGCGGGACCGAACGCCTTCCGCGGATACCATAATACGCCTTCCATCCAGCCGTCCACTGCATAGCGGCGATCGTGGCACGGATGCACGTCAAAGGAATGCTCGCCCACGGCAATCGCGTGCGCTACCTTGGGGGTGCGGCCGGTCTTGGGATCGACCGTGAAGTTGTACTGCGTCACGCGGGCGCGGCCTTCAATGCGCCGCCCTTGTCGCACATAGATTTGCCAGGGCCAATGGCCGTTGTCGGGGAACTCCTGCTTGTGCAGGCCGGCCTGCCTCCATAGGTTGCGAATCGACTCGGGGACGCGCGGCTCGTGTTGCAGGAACCACACGTAACTGGCCGCATGGTCGATGTGAAACTTCGCCAACCGCGCGCGATGATGGCGGTGGGCCTCGGGCCACGCCCAACTGACGCCGGGGCAGTTCAAGCTGGTGAGCGCTTCGATATTCCCATTCGCTTGAAACTTCCGTCCCGGCAGCGGCGTACCCAGACCGATGGACGTTACTCGCCCCGATGCGAAGTCGTCGAGCAGTGGCAAGAGATCGGGCAAGTGCTGTTCGTAGGTTTCGGGCTTCTCGATCGGCACGCGCTGGGCGGGATCGGTGGTAAAGATGCACCGGGCACAATACGCCTGGATCGCCAGCGAAGGCTCGCCGGTGTCGGGCGTGAGAATTTGCTGGCCGGTCTTCCAGTTCATGTAATGGATGCCAGCAAGCGACTCGCCGAACTCGTCGCGTCCTTCACGCCCCACGCGGTACGGCGCCTTGGCCGCAGCCGCCAGATCGCCCTCATAGGTCCCGTCGATGAAGGTCCGGGCTGCTAGCCGCACACGCGCGCCGGCGGGCGATTCCAACTCAACTTCCGTCACGTGGTCGCCGCGCACCGTGGCGCCGAGCAAGTGATGCCCCCGCCAGAACTGTAACCGCTCGGCCTCTTTTTCCAACAGGCGTTCAAAGACGCGTTCGGCGACCGAGGGCTCGTAGTACCAACCGTCTTCGATCAGCCGCCACTCGGGCGAATTCTCGCTAAGCGTGCGGCGATACTCCTCGCGCACGCCGCGAATGAACTCCACCACCAGTCCGCCAAACAACTCACGTCGCACCGCGTCCGTCGTCGATAAACCGCTGGCGGCCATTCCGCCGGGGTGAACTTGCGGGCAGGCCAGCACTACCGAACAACCGCTTCGGGCCGCTTCGACCGCAGCCGCTACGCCGCCCGGCGTTGAGCCGTAGACGAATACATCGCATGGAGTTGCCCGGGACGCATCTTCCGCATGGGATGCTGGCGCCAACAGGGGCAGTCCCGCCGCGGCGGCCATACCGGCTTGGAGAAACTCGCGGCGCGTCGTGTGACTAGTCGCGGTTGATTGACCTTGCGGGGGCGTCGCCCCGATGGGAGAGGGTGGCTCATGGATTTCTCGCGGTTGCATTTCCCTTATTCGGGCTGGGGCTGTTCTAGCCAGTCCAGATCGATCGTTACAAAGACGAGGCGTTGGTAATGGTCTTTTTCGTAGAGGCAGCCAATCTGGTTGTTCGGCAACGGCGCCAGCGACGAATAGGCCGAGCCTCCGGGATAGATCACCTTGGCGACGGGCCAGGTCTGGCCGTCGTCGTAGCTGACACGCACGGTCAGATTCTCGCGCTGGCGACTGGCGGGGTTGGCAAAGACAAGACGCGCCCGGCCATGTTTGCCCGGCGCTAGGCGCACGATGCTGGCCTGGCAGGCGGGATCGAGCAATGTTTCGTCGAATGTGACCGGCGACCATGTGGCGCCGCGATCCGGGCTGGTGGAAATCGCACGACGGTTACGGCCGTGATGGCTGCGCATGTTGAGCAACAATCGGCCGTCGGTCAGCTCCACAACTTGCGCCTCGTTGGTCTTCTCTTCGGGCACGGCGCCGCCGATTTGCCAAGTCTGGCCATGATCGTCACTGTAGATGACGTGCGATAGGGAGTTGTCGTCGGGCTTTCCTTGAATGCGGTGATTGCAAGGGATCACCAGCCGGCCGTCTTCAAGCTGGATTCCGCAGCCGGGGCCCGTGGCGTACCAAGTCCATTCCTCGCGTTTGACCGAGGACGTGATGTTTTTGGGGCTGGCCCACGTGGCGCCGTCGTCATCGCTGTAGGTGAGATAAACTTCGCGCTCGCCGCGGCCTGTTCCACGTTTGTTCTCTTGCACACTGTTTTGGCCGTCATTCCAACAGAACGGTAACCAGATGCGGCCGGTAACGCGATCCACGACGGGGCAAGGATTCCCATAGGTATGCGGCCCGGCGTCGGCGATCACCTGGAGCGGGCCCCAGGTTTGGCCGCCATCGTGGCTGCGGCGGAGCACCAGATCGATGTCGCCGCTATCGTCGCTACTCGTCTTGCGTCCTTCGGCAAAGGCCAGAATGGTTCCCCGCATACTGACCGCCAGGGCCGGTATGCGGAAGGTATGGTAACCTTCCTGCCGCCGCACAAACACTTCCACCTCTTGCGGCGACGCCGGGCGTGCGTCCTCAACGGCCAAGGCAACACCGGTGGCGACCGACCAGAGAACGAGCAACCCAAAGATCCGGGCCAAGCGACGTCGCATGACTTGCTATCTCGTGGTTAACAGGAGGGACGAGCCGAGGACCAATGTATTCCCCCATCTTGCCCAAAGAAAGAGTCGCACCAGCGCAAGCAACCGTGACCCCCTTGCTGATGGGCAAACGTCCCTTTTGCCCACACATGGGGACTGGTTGAGTTCTAGCGAAAACCGGAACGGGTAGCGCTGTCATGGTCAAAATGGACACGAAGGCAGGGAACGAGGGAGACAACCGGAAGCCTTCCTTGCTTCTGGAAGTTCTTGCCCGGTGCAAAGCGTGGTCAGATTTCACTTATGCATGAAACCCATGCTGGCGCCGGAAGGGGGCCTTCTTTGGACTGCTTTCGGTAACGAGGATGGCGACGTTATGCAAGATATGGCCTACGGCTGGATCAAACGCCTATGCGACCAGAAGGGAGCCGCCTTTTCCTGCTACCGTAACAAAACCTACTACACCTTTATCGCAGGAATCGGTGACGGCGCCTCGATCGTCCAAAACTTGCCCAAGGATGAGTGGAACAAGTCGTGGTTGTCTAGGTCCGTACACGTAGGACGGTGAAGGAGGCCTGCTGTGAAGTGACGTGGTGCTCAGAGGCGATAGATGCCAAGCCCTGCAGGACGGCGCCTTGGCAGAGCGCCGGCGGTTGTCTTGACGTTTGAGGCAGGGATGACTTCAGGACGCCAAGAGCTGCTTGAGCGTTTGTGCTAAGGCGTCGACGTGGGGTTCGTAGACCATGTGGGCGTGGTCGCCAGGGACTTCGAACACCTCCACGCCGCCTTGCGCCAGGGCGCCCCAACCGAGCAGCGGATCGTCCGACAGGTCGTGCGTCTTTTGCTGTTGTGCGGCGCGCAGTAGCGTTACCTTGCCGGGGTACGGTCCGGGGCGATGCTCCAGCGTGGCTTTCATGTTCGCCTGGAACACGCGGAACACGTGTTGGCCGGCGGCAATGTCGTCTGCCTGAACGAGCCCCGCTTGCGCGGCTCGATGCACGAAATACGCCAACTGCTCGTCGGGCGACATCTGTTGAACTTCCTCCAGCGGGCGATGCTCCTCGCCGGGGAACAAGGCTACCACCAGGGCCAGGAACTCGCGTTCATCCAAGGGCCGGTCGGCGGGCAACGCCCCCGAGTCCAAGAGCGCTAATAAGCCCACCTCTTCGCCTTGGTCCACCAGTTGCCGCGCCATTTCGTACGCCAGGTTTCCGCCGAGCGACCAACCCGCCAAATGATAGGGGCCAGACGACTGCACGCGACGCATGGCCTCCAAGTAATGGGCGCACATGGTCGCTACGTCGGTATGTGGCGGATGTAGCCCATCGACGCCCAGTGCCTGAAGGCCGTACACTGGCCGCTCGCCGCGGAACCGTTCGGCCAGATCCCGATAGCAGAACACCGTGCCGCCCGCCGGATGCACCAAGAACAGCGGCAGTCCGTCGCCTTCGGTGTTGAGCGGTGTTAGCGACGAGGCCGCCGCGGCCGCCTCGGGCGAAGCCAGCAGCATCGCCAGATGCTCCACCGTGGCCCGCTGGAATAGCGCGGCTAAGGGAAGCGCCACGCCGGTGCGTTTTTCGATTTCGGCCATCACGCGCACCGCCAGCATGGAGTGGCCGCCCAGCTCAAAGAAGTTATCCGTGACGCCGACAGGTTGCACACCCAGAAGCCGCTCCCAAACGTCGGCTACCAGGCGTTCTTGCTCGGTGCGGGGCGCGATGAACTCGGCGGCCCATGCGGGCCGATCGTTCGGAGGCGCCGGCAGAGCTGTCCGGTCGATTTTGCCCGACACGGTCTTGGGCAACGCGTCGAGCAACACAAACGCCGAAGGGATCATGTACTCGGGCAAGCGGGCCTGAAGCGCTTTTCGCAACTGCGGCGCTAGTCGTCCCGCTGCTTTGTCGGCCAGCGGGTTGTTGGTGAAACGCGACCAGTCAAGACGCGCAGGCGGAGAAGACGACAAGACCGCTGGCGAACCGTGGTTTGCCGCTTTCAAAGACGAAGCGGAGTCTGTAACGCGGTGGAAGAACACGTCGTACCGATCCGGCGCTTCATTCGACCAGGTGGCCCAGGCTTTGTAACCCGTCGCCTCGGCAAGTTGAAGGAACTCGTCGGGATCGGTGAAGCCGGTCTCTAGTTTTGCGGCGGCTTTGACTTCAGCGACCGTGTGGGGACCGTTGGGAGCTTGCGCCAGGCGCCACGCCGCCACATCGGCTGCTACGCGCGGGTTGACCAAGCCCCGCACCGCCAAGCGCGCGGGCTGCACGTTGCGCAACGTCGTTGCCACGCTTTCAAGGGTCGGTTCGTGCAGTTCTTCCCAACTGCCATCGGCAGGCTGCTGGCCACCATCGCTCTTGGTTACAAGCACGTCGTAGCGGAACCGTGTGAGTTCGTTGCTGGCTCTGCCGCGTTTGAGCCGTATTTCGATTTCGCCCACGTTCGGCAGATGCTGCGCGAGGGCGGCGAACAGTGCGGGGTCGATGAGCAGTTCTTCTTCACGGGCCAGCCGTGCTTCGATGCGCCGTTGAAGTTGTTCGCGCGGAAGGCTGTCTTCGGCTTTGAACAACTCCAGCGAAGCGGCCAGCGCGCCGTGGAGCGGCAGGCTCCGCAGGTCGCCCAGGAACAAGTGGCCGCCGGGACGCACGCAGCGGAGCGCGCCGTCGATTACGGTCAGTAAGTAACTGACGCTGGGGAAGTACTGAGCCACCGAGTTGAGCACCACCACGTCGAACGCCTCGGCCGGCAGCTCGTCAAAGCGGTCGGCGGTGCGCTCCAGCAGACGCACACGGTTGCGCAGGTCGTCGCGCTGTTCGACGATGTTGCGCACGTAGTCGAGCGACGACGTCAGGAAATCGGTTCCTACGTACTCGTCGCAATGCGGGGCGATGCGGAACAAGAGCAATCCTGTGCCGCAGCCGATCTCTAACACGCGCCGGGGGCGAAGGTTCAAGACTTGCCCCACCGTGTTGTCGATCCACTGCTGCATCTGCTCTTTAGGGATCGGTTTGCCATCGTAGCTGCTGACCCAGCCGGCGATGTTCATTTCGGCGTCGAGCGCCGGAGCGGCCAGCCGGTGCGTCTGGTCGAACAGCGCCCGCCACGTTTCGACGTGCTCCTGCTCAAAGTGAGCTTGCGCTTCGTTGGTGGTTTGCGCGGGAACCACATACGCCACGAGCCGCGGGGAGCCGGGCTGATCCTCCCTCGCTATAACCACCGCTTGATCCACTTCGGGAAGCGACATCAGCAGCGCGTCGATCTCGCCCGTTTCGATTCGGTAGCCCCGAATCTTCACCTGGTGGTCGACGCGTCCCAGGAATTCCAACACGCCATCTGCGCGCCAGCGGGCCAAGTCGCCCGTCTTATACATGCGCGGAGGCGGCTCGGACGCATCGGAAGAATGGAGCTTGACGAAAGGATCGGGCAAAAACCGTTCGGCGGTGCGCTCGGGCTGGTTCAGATAGCCGCGAGCGACGCCCAACCCACCCACGTACACTTCGCCCGGCACGCCGATCGGAACCGGCTGACGATGTTCATCCAGCACATAGACCCGCTTGTTGGGCATGGGCGGGCCGATGGGAGGCCGCGTCGACGTGGCGGTGGTAATCTCCATCATGCAGGCGCCCACGGAAACTTCGGTGGGACCATAGCCATTGAAGAACCGCCGTCCAACGGCCCATCGGCTAGCCAACTCGGGCGTGAGCGCCTCGCCCGCGGAAACGACGGTTCGCAACTGCGGCAAGCGAGTTTCCGAAAGCGTATCGAGCAACGTGGGCGGGAACTTAGCGACAGTTGCTCGCTCTTGCTCTAGCAGGTCCATCAACGCCGACGGGTCGAGAACCGTTTCCCGGTCGACAATGATCAGCGTCGCCCCGTTGGCCAGCGCCAGAAACATCTCGGAAACCGAACCGTCAAAGCAGGGCGAGAACAGGAACGTGGTGCGGTCCGACTCCTGAATGCCCATTACGTGCGATTGGCCGCGAATAAACGCCACGATACCGCGGTGTTCGATCTGCACCCCCTTGGGCACGCCGGTTGAGCCCGAGGTGAAAATGATATACGCCAGGTTATGTGGCGTCGGCGACGCGTACGGCGCTTGGGTCGGCTCGGCCGAATCTGTAAACAACGCCGCAGGCGGGATCGCCGGCGCGGTCTGTCCCGCAAACCGCGCCGGGTCCTCCGTCACGATCACCGCCGCGGCGGCGTCTTCCATCATCGCCAGCAACCGTTCGGTCGGCTGCGACGGGTCCAGGGGCGTGTACACGCCGCCGGCCTTGAGCACGCCCAGCATAACCGCCACCAGTTCGGGCGAGCGCTCCAGACAAACGGCCACAGGCGTTTCCAAATGCACTCCCCGGCGGCGCAGTGCAGCGGCTATCTTCTCGGCTTGTTCGTTGAGTTCGCCATAAGTGACGCTTTGCCCACGATACCGCAGCGCAACCTTCTCAGGGCGGGCGGCGGCTTGTTCTTCAAAGAGGCCGTGCAGCAGGTGCGGCGGAGGAACGGGCGTTTCTGTGGCGTTCCAATCTTCCAGCACTTGCCGTTGCTGCGCGGCGTCCATCAGCGGCAGTCGGAACACGGGCTGCGACGGATCCTTGAGCGCCGCTTCCAACAGCGTCGCCAGATTGGAGGCCATGCGGGCGATCGTCGCCTCATCGTACAGCGCGGTGCGATACTCCGCCTGCCCGGCGATCCGACCATCGGACGTTTCGGAGAAGAAGAACGTCAGGTCGTACTTGGCGGTGCCGTTATCAATCGGCAGCGGCTCAATGTGCAGCGCGCCGCCGGCTGGGATTGCCTCGGGCGCATTCTGGTAGACTAGCGCCGCCTGGAAGACCGGCGCATGGCTACGGTCGCGATCCAACGGGAGCGACTCGACCAGCTTCACAAAAGGCAGCTCCTGGTGGGCGAACGCTTCCAGCGTCGTTTCGCGCACCTGATGCAGCAAGTCTTCAAACGTGGGATTGTCGCTAAGGTCGGCTCGTAACACCAACGTGTTGACAAAGAAGCCGATCAGGTCCTCTAGTTCTCGGCGAGTGCGTCCGGCGATGGCTGTACCGACGCAGAGATCTTTTTGCCGTGAGTACCGCGCCAACAGCACGTAATAGGCGGTCAACAGCACCATGAACGGCGTCGCCTTGAAGCGACGCGCCAGAGTAAAGATGCGCTGGGAGGTATCGGCCGATAACGAGAATGCGTAGTTCGCCCCGTCAAAGTCTTGCACCGCCGGCCGCGGTCGATCGGTGGGCAACTCTAGCATTGCTGGCGCGTCGGCCAGGCGGGCGGTCCAGTACCGCAGGTCGTCGTCCCACGCGCCGCGGGCCGCTTCGCTTTGCTCCCAGGCGGCGAAGTCGCCATATTGCAGCGCCAGCGGCGGAAGCGCCGGGGGACGCCCCTCGACAACGGCCGCGTACAACTCGCCCAGTTCCCGCAGCATGACCGCCATCGACCAGCCGTCGGAAACGATATGGTGCATCACCAACAACGCCACATGTTCTTCTTCGGCTAGCCGCACTAGCAGGCAGCGCAAGAGCGGAGGCGTCGTCAGGTCAAATGGGCGCCGCGACTCGGCGCGCAGCAGCGTCGCCAACTCTTTTTCCGCTTGGCCGTTGGCGCCGCGCAGATCGACGAACGTGGGCTCGATCGTTACCTGTGGATGAACGCACCGGGTCGGCTCGCCGTCGACCAGCGTATAGCTGGTGCGAAGCGTTTCGTGACGGTCGGCCAATTGTTGTAAGCTGGCGGCGAAGGCCTGCACGTTGAGCGGTCCCCGCAGCCGCGCCGCGAGCGGCATGTTATAGAACGGGTGCTGCGGTTCGAGTTGATCAACGAACCATAACCGCTGCTCTGCGAACGACAGCGGCGCCGGATCGCCCGGAGCCCGGCGCGGAATGGGCGCGGGCGCCGCACGGCGGCCTTCGGCGAGAAGCAGCTTCTCCAGCGCCGCGCGCTTGGCGGGCGACAACTGGTTCAATCGCGTAAGAATATCGTTCATTCAATCAATCAAACCCGGCGGAACGGCCTGGGCGGGAAGGCGTCTAGGAAATCGCGCATCGCCGCGCTGCTGCGCATCAAGCAGGAGCAAGCGACGACGCCGCGAGCGTTCGCGCCAGGTAGTTCTTTAACTCGTTGCGGTGGGTATGGAGGAACTTGGTTGGATCGTCCTGCCCTACAAAATCCAACTGCAGCACCACAGGACGCTCGCCACAGCGGGTTTCGCACCGCCAATCGTTCTCCAGCGACTCCGAGATGTGGTGCTCGTCTTGAAACTTGCCGTGGGCGAAGCGGCGAATGCGCGGGTGCAAGTAGACATCGTTTTCGGCGTGCCGAGCGTCGGGACGGCGGTTAATCATGAAGATGTCGTCCTCGCAATGGCCGTACTCCAGCGTGATCACGTAATAGTGATCTTGCTGGGCAAACTCGCTTTCGTGCACGTAATCGACCGGCAGGTCGCCGTAGTACGCGACGGCGGCGTCGTCTTCTTTGACTACCATTACGTCGCCCAAGAAGCCAGGTTGGTGCAGCAGGGCGGCGCTGCGGCTGATGCGGTCAATGATGTGCCCGGCAATCGCCTCGACATCCAGTCGCAGCCGTTCGTACGGCAAGGGGACGCCGTGGTAACGCTGATTGAAGATATGGTTGAGCGCGCGAATGTTAAAACGGAAGCCGTGGATGACGTTCGACATCGTCTTGTGGGAATCGCGGAACTGCATCAGCGTGCCCGCGAAGTACAAGTCGGGAATGTTGGGCGATTCCCAAGCGCTGGTCATCGCGGGCAACCGACCGCAGTGCGAAAGCTCGGGCCGGCAGGAGTCAGCAAAGATTGAGGGATCCCAGCGGAAGCCGGTGCAGCAGAGGATGCGGTCATAGGCCATCACCGCCCGCTGGCCTTCGGCGTGCGTGAACGTCAGGTGAACGTGATACTCGCCATCGACCTTTTCGATCCGGTTGACGTTGGCGTCAAGCGAAGCGTTCTGCCCCTTGAGTAGATAGGTGTCAAGGAAATCGTTGTTGACCGCGCGGATATCGCCCACGTAATGCGTCTTCCACGCCATGCGGATCGGGTTGGGGCTGCAGATGTGGATGACCCGGGCCACACTGGTCAAATGGTTGGCCGTTTCCAAGGCAGAGTTGCTCTTGCCCAGAATCAACACGCGCTGATTGCGGAATTCCGACCGATCGACCGAGAAGTCGGTGTACGGCTCGGCGTGCTCAATGCCGGGAATGTCGGGCACGTACGGTTTGGAGCATCCGGTCGCGACCACAACCACGCGACTTCGGTACGTACGGCCGTTCTGGTCGGTAACGACGAACGGCTCGCCCGCAACCGGCCTCGCTACTTCGACCACTTGCGTGTTGTACTGCACATGCAGTGAGAACCGCTGGGCGAAATCCGAAAGGTACTTCACCAGCGCGTCGGCGTCGGGGAAGTAGTCGTCGCTGTAGGTGGTGAACTTTAGCTCGTCGTCGTCGCAGATCAGCGAGTTCCAGTCGTACCGCAGCTGCGACTCCCGGTCGGGATAGCCGGTGTAAACCTTGTTGATCGACAGTAACGTTCGATGCCGCGGGAACCGCCGGAAGAAGGCGCCGGGGCCGTCCGCCTTTTCCAGCACCAAGTAGCGACGCCCGGCGCGGTGCAGGAAAAACGCCAGTTGCAGGCCCGCCGGGCCCGCGCCCAGAACCAGATATTCGAGATCGTGCGTGTTGTTCATTGTCGCTTGTCTCGTTAGGCGAAATCAAACACAAAGACTGGGGTCGTACGTCGGGCGAAAGAGACAATGAACTTCCGTGTTCAACTTGGCTTCCAAGCCGGTTAGGGGTTCTCCAGCGAGCGCAAGAATGCAGCGGCCTCTTCGTCGGTCATCGTCTCCAACCGGTCAAGCAGGCCCTGCATGCGGCTTTGGTCCTCTTGCTGGACGCGCAATTGCATAATCATTTCGCCCACGGCGGCGATCGTAGGCCGGCGGTAGAACTCGCGAAGCGGCAACTCAACGTGGACGCGTTCCCGCAGCCGCGAGAATAATTGGGCGGCCAGCAAGGAATGGCCCCCCAACTCAAAGAAGCTGTCCTCCACGCCCACGCGATCAACGCCCAGCACCTCGCGCCATAGGGCGGCCAGTTCCTCTTCCAGCGGCGTGCGCGGCGCCACGTAGGCGGATGATGTGGCCAAGGTTGCGTCGGTAGGCGCTGGTAGCGCCTGGCGGTCCACCTTGCCCGCTGGCGTATGCGGCAAGGCGGGCATTTCGATCAACGCTGTGGGAATCATGTACGGCGGGAGCGTCTCGGCGAGGAACCGCCGTAGCTCGTCGGCCGAGGGCGCCGCACCGGGCAGGGGCGCAAAGTACGCCACCAGGCGCCGTCCGCCCGTTTCGTCCTGAGGAGCTACGACCGCCGCTTCCCGCACGGCGGGATGTTGAGCGAGGGCGGCTTCGATCTCACCGAGTTCAATGCGGAACCCGCGAATCTTCACCTGAGCGTCAGCGCGTCCGAGGAACTCCAGCGAGCCGTCGCTGCGCCAGCGCACCAGGTCGCCGGTTTTGTAAATCCGGCCTCCGCTCGCTTCTCCCTGAACCGGCAAAGTCCATCGCGGAGTAACAAACCGCTCGGCGGTCAAATCGGGGCGGTTCCAGTATCCGCACGCCACACCTGCTCCGCCGATGCAGAGTTCGCCCACGGCGCCGCGCGGCAACAGACGGCCTTGGGCGTCGGTCACGTAAACTTGCGTGTTGGCGATTGGGCGGCCAATGGGGAGAGGATCGACCGCTTGCGTGATGCGCGCGATCGTCGACCAGACCGTGGTTTCGGTGGGGCCGTACATGTTCCACAACTCGACGCCCGCGGCGAGGAGCTGGGCCGCCAGATCGGCGTGGAGCGCTTCGCCTCCCACCAGCAGCTTCAGGCCCGTCTTCGGTCGCCAGCCCGACGCCAGCAGCATTCGGTACAGGGCGGGCGTCGCCTGCACCAAGGTAACGCCGCGCTGAGCGATCGTTTCGGCCAGCCGCCGGCCGTCTGTCGCGGTACTACGGTCCACCAGCAGCAACTTGGCGCCCAAGGCCAGCGGCAGGAATAACTCTAAGACGGCAATATCAAACGAAACCGTGGTGGCCGCCAGCACGGTGTCGTCGGCGGAAAGTCCCGGCGCGCTAGCCATCGACGCCAGGAAGTTGACCACGGCCCGTTGCGGAACCATCACTCCCTTGGGAGTGCCCGTTGAGCCGGATGTGTAAATCAGGTACGCCAAGCGATCGGCGGGAGCAGTCGCGGGTCGTTCGCGATCTGCCGGCGAACAGGTGCAGGCGTCTCCTGCACAGCAGCAGCGCTGCATCCCCTTTGTCTGCGGTGACGAGAGTTCCTCGATCTCCAAAATCAAGGCGTCGGTTCTTGGCAGCGTGGCCCTCAAGGCGCCTTCGGTGATGACGACGGGCATGCCGCTATCTTCCATCATCAGCGCCAATCGGGCCGCCGGATACTCGGGATCGAGTGGCACATACGCGGCCCCCGCTTTTGCTACGCCCATCAGCGCCGCAACCAATTCCGGCCGGCGCGTCAGGTAAACGCCCACCGGCGTGTTGAAACCGACGCCCATTTGACGCAGCGCTTGCGCCATTTGGTTCGCTCGGTCATTCAGTTCGCGATACGTCCACGTTCCGTCCGCGAATTCTATGGCCGGCGCATTGGGCGTTTTCTCGGCTTGCCGTTCAAACAACTCGTGAAAGCCGCTTGCTGAAGGAAGCTCCCGGGTGGTAGCGTTCCACTCTTCGAGCAGGCGGCGGCGTTCGGCTGACGCAGGGATGGGAAGCTCCGAAAGCCGCGACTGAGGCTGAGTTGCCGCCCGCTCCAGCGCCGCAAGGTAGGCGTCGAGCATGGCGGCCACGGTGTCGCGTTCAAACAGCCGCTGGTCGTAGACGAACGTGGCTTGCAGCTCGCCGAGATGCGGTTCAACCACCAACGATACGTCGAACACGGTCAAGCCCGAATAGTCGGCGGCCAAGGCGTTGCCTTGCGCCTCGCCGAGACGAATCGTGGTGCGCAAAGGCGTTTGGTGAAGGAACAATGCTTGTACGAGTGGGGCCGCACCGGGCTGACGCTGCGGCTGCACCGCCTCAACAACTTTCTCAAAGGGTGTCTCGCTGTGCTGCAAATCCTCCAGCGCCGCGATCCGCGTCCGCTGTAAGAGTTCGAGAAAGGACGGATCGCCCGATACGTCGCCCCGCAGCGCCACGGTATTGATAAAGCAACCTACGGTGTCTTCCAGTTCGGGGCGAACGCGTCCGGCGACGGCGGTTCCTATGCACAGATCCTCGCGCCCGGTGTATCGCGAGAGTAGCGTTTGAAACACGGCCAGATGCACCATGAAGGGCGTGGCGCCGCACTCGCGGGCAAGTCTTTCCACCGCTTGACGGAGCGAGTTGGGCAAACGACGCGACTCAGCCGCCGGTTGCGGCGCGCGATCGGCCGTGCGCGGATGATCGGTCGGCAAATCGAGCGTGTGCGGCGCACCGGTCAACCGGCGGCGCCAGTACGCCAGCGCCTCTTTACCGTGCGGTTCATCTTCTACGCGACGTTGCCAATGAGCGTAATCGACGTAAGGCGTGGGCGCATGACTCCAGGCCGGCGCAGCGCCCTGACGGCGCGCCTGATACGCAAACTCCAAATCCCGCAGCAAGATCTCAACCGACCAGCCGTCGGCAATCAGGTGATGTAGCGTCAGGACAAGACGGTGCTCGTTCTCGGCTAACTTCGCCAGCCCAACGCGCGCCACGGGCGCTTGCCCCAAGTCGAACGGACGCTGAATCCACTGCGCGGTAAGTTCTTCCAGACGCGCCGATCGCTCGTCGGCCTTAAACGCCGACAAATCTTGAAACTCGCAAGGCAGCGCCGCCCGATCGACAATCTCCTGCCGGGGCTGACCGTCCTGCTCGAAGAATCGCGCACGCAACATTTCATGGCGCGCAGTCAGATCGGCGAGCGCCGCCTCGAGCGTTGCACGGTCCACGGTTCCTGTCAAATGCAGCACAATCGGCACATGGGCCGCAGCGCCGCCTTCACCCAACTGCTCCAGGAACCATAACCGCTGCTGCGCAAACGAAAGCGGGTGCGGTTGGCCGGGGCGGCTGCGCTCGATCGGCGAATGGGCTATAGAGGCCACAGCGCCGTTGCCCGCGGCGCGGGCGTCGTCAATGGCTGCGGCCATGCCGGCCAGCGTGGGATCGTCAAACAACCGCCGCAAGGGAACTTCAACGCCTAGCTCGACTGCTACGCGAGACAGCAACTGCGCCGCTCGCAGCGACTGCGCGCCCAGGGCGAAGAAGTCGGAGCTTCGGCCGATGGTTTCAACGCCCAGCAACTCGCGCCAGAGGGCGGCTAGTTTGCGTTCGGTTTCCGTCTGCGGCGGCTCGATCGCGGCGGCGTCGGCTACTTGGTCGTCTTCGGCCCGCCATAGCCGTAACAGGTTCAAGCGGCCGTCGAGAAAATCGTCGCGGCATTGCCGGCGGCGCGTCTTGCCGCTGGAGGTCTTGGGAAGCGAACCGGCGGGGATCAACGCCACCGCGTACGGCGTCAGGTCGAACTGCTCGGCCAGTACATGGCGTATCTCGGCCAAGACCTCATCCAAGTCGTACCGCTTGGGACGCACCACCTCGTGAACGATGACCAGACGTTCTTCGTCGTCGACGTCGATGGAGAACGCGGCGCCGCCGTCGGTCTTGAGGGCGGGGTGAGCGTCCTGCAACGCGCGCTCCAGGTCGTGCGGGTAGAAGTTTCGCCCGCCCAGGATAATCAGCTCTTTCAAACGCCCGACAATGAACAACTCCCCTTGGTGCAAAAAGCCTAAGTCGCCGGTGCGCAGGTACTCGCCGCGCGATTGCCCCGCCAACGAGGCCCCGAACACCCGCGCGGTTTCGTCGGGACGATTCCAATAACCTTGCGCGACGCTGCCGCTGCGAATCCAGATTTCACCCACACGGCCGGAGTCGACCGGGCGATGCGATGTGGGATCCACCACGCGCACGTCCTCAAGCGCCGGGGGGCCGCAGCTAACCAGTCGCCGGGCGTGAGGAGCGTCCTCCGGCGCTGGTTGCACGCAGTTGGCCTCTAGTGCCTTGCCATTAAAGGTCTTCACCACCGGCGGCGCGTCGAGAGGCGTGGCCGAAATGATGAGCGTCGTCTCCGCCATGCCATAGGCCGGCATGAGCGTGGCAGCGCGGAAGCCATAGGGAGCGAACTTCTCGGTAAAGCGGGCCATGGTGTCGGCCCGGACCGGTTCGGCGCCGTTGACGGCTACCCGCCAACTGCTCAGATCCAGTCCTTCGCAATCCTCGGGCGTGATCTTGCGGACGCATAACTCATAACTGAAGTTGGGTCCGCCCGTGGTCGTGCCGCGATAACGGTGAATCGCTTGCAGCCATCGCAGCGGCCGCTGCATGAATGCCAAAGGCGACATTAGCACCGTTCGCCGCCCGCCATACAACGGCAACAGGATGCCGCCGATCAGCCCCATGTCGTGATAGGGGGGGAGCCAATGCACGCCGACCGCATTGGGCACGTCCATCACGCGATACCCGGTGCGCAGGTTGTGCATCAGGTTGGCGTGCGTCAGAGTGACCCCGCGCGGCTCGCCGGTCGACCCCGACGTGTACTGCAACAGCGCCACCCGATCGAGCCCAAGGTCGGGCGAGCGCCAGTCTTGGGCTTCTTCGTCGGCAATGTCGTTGAGGGAGAGCGTGCCTTCTCCGCAAATGCTTGCCAATTGACCGCCCGATTCGCCTAAGATGGCGTCGGTGCTCAAAAGAAACTGCGCCTCGGCGTTGCGAACCACGGCGCGCAATCGCGGCAAAGTGCGCGCCATACGAAAGGGATCAGGCGGGTAGACGGGCACCGCCACAGCGCCGGCATAGAAACAACCATAAATGGCCGACACGTAATCCAGCCCCGGATCGACCACCAACAGCACCCGCTGCCCTACGGCGCCGCGGCGCTGTAGATAGGCCGCCACCGCTCGCGCGCGGGCGTCGAGCTGGGCGAACGTGTAATGGACCTCCTCGGTTTCGCCATCCACGAGGAACGTGTACGCCAACCGATGCGGAGAGGACGCGGCTCGATACCGACTGACGTCGACCAAGGTGCGCAGGTCTGGCGGTGCTCCCACGGCGTCTTCCCACACCCCGGAAGAAAGCGAAGTCGCCGGGTGGCTAACGCTGCTCATTTTGACGGATATGCCCTAAATCTAATAAAGCCAAGATGCTTTGGTTATTTACTGGCTAGACAAACCTTGGCCGAAAAACCCCAATCGACCGAGGTACATGCCCTCAATCTTTCCCCATTTTACACATCACGTTTGCTTTATCGCCATTCGCCCTGCTCTAAAGGCCCCGAACTTTCGGCGCCAAATTCCGACAAAATCACAAAATTGGTCTGCAATTTTCGTGACATTTCGGCCAATTATGCCGAACACGACGCCTTCAGCGCTGGGAAGGCTGACCGTATCAACCTGCGGGCGATCTTGGTGCTACCGGCGCAAGTTGGGAAGGAGATAAGGCTTAGTGACGGTTGGAGGCGGTGGAAAAGTCGCCCCACTAGGA
>CAYWIS010000110.1:0-2634 GCA_964458385.1 uncultured Pirellulaceae bacterium | reverse complement strand
AAAGGCCAGCGAGAACCGCCACCGGTGGGCAGTTGGTTAATCCGGTTTTTGCCGCAATACCGGACAAGTAAGAAAGACACTTTCTCTGGCGCTAACGACGGGCTCCTATTTGGGCGCCTGAATTAGCGGTGTGTCTCTCACGGAAAATTAAGCCAAAGGGAGTAAAAATCTACGTCCGGAAAAGTGCAATCGGTTGGTATGCCCCGTCGAGAATGGCTTGGCTCTCCCAGCCGAGCCATTGTTCAAGAACCGCGGCGTAGACTTGGCGAAAGTCGATATGGTGCTTGAGGTCGCCTTGGTCCAGATCGTCCAAAGAGGGGTGCTTGCCGATCAGTCCCGCACGGACTCGTTCGCCGGCCACGAACATCGGGGCGGCGGCGCCATGGTCGGTGCCTTGGCTGGCGTTTTCCTCGACCCGTCGGCCGAACTCGCTAAAGCACATGACCGCCACGCGCTGACCGTGGCCGTGTTGCCCCACATCGTCCAAGAATGCCCGGAGGCCGCCCGCCACCTGCTCCAAGAGCGCCGCATTGGGCGGCAGCCTGGTTGGCGTGCGTATCGAAGCCGTCGATTTCCAGGTAATACACCCGCGTGCTTAGCCCTGCGTCGATTAACTGCGCCACCAGCCGTAGCTGCCGCGCCAGTTCGGTAGCGGGATAGGGAGCCAGCTCTCGATAACTCCCGGCCACTTGCTCCACTCGTTGGCTGGCGGCCAGCGCCGCCGAGGCGCTGCTTTGCACAAAATCGAGCAAGTCGTTGTCTGTGGCGGTCCGCTCCACGGTGGTCAACTCCTGGGCGGCTCGACGAAGCGTCTCATCCCCCGCAAGCCGGAACCGCTCAAGCGAGTTCACAGACGGAACACGCACGTTCTGCGCCATCAAAGCGAGGGGCTGTTTGCGCGTTCCCAGGTGCAATGCGGGCGCGTCACGGCCGGCGGTCTGATGCGCTGCATCCAGGTAGCGTCCCAGCCAGCCGTCGGGACGCGGCTGATCCTTGCGGCGGCAGGTGTGCCAGATGTCCATCGACTCAAAGTGCGAACGGTTCGGGTGGGGGTAGCCCACTCCCTGCACTACGGCTAAGCGTTCCGACTCCCATAGGTCAGCGAAGCCGCGCAGCGAGGGATGAAAGCCCAAGTCGTCGCCAATCTTAAGCACCTGGTTCGCGGAGATTGCCAGTTGCGGCCGGTTGCGGCGATAGACGTCATGGGCATACGGCACAACCGTGTTCAGACCATCGTTGCCGCCCGAAAGTTGAAGCACTACAAGCACCGTGTCGCCCCCAGCAGGAGCAAGATGCTCCTGCGCCGCCGCCCGAAGCAAGAATTGCGGAACCGGCGCCGCAACCGAAATTACAGCCCCTCCAACGCCACAAAGAAATTGACGACGCGTAGCAGACATAATCGCACCCCCTTTACTTGCCAGCCAACCGAACGATCACGCACACCTACAACCAACCAATCAATCATCCGCCAACCAGCGAACACTCAACAAATCATCCCAACTGAAACTCAGGAAGCGTCACAAGCCCTTGCAGAGCCGCAGCAATTTTCCGCCCGCGATTCCCTGGAGTTTGTTCTGCGAGCTCCGTGATCCGTTGCTGCGTCTCGCGCCGTAAAGGCACGGCAAGAAGCAACTCGGCAACCTGGTTTACTGCGTCGTCTAGCGTTGTCCAGCCGTGGCGCTCGGCAAGGGTTTCCAAATCGCCTCCGGCAAAACGTGTGTTCGGCTCTTGTAGTAGGCGCGGGAGTAGGCTTGCCCGCCCGAGCAGCGTTGATGAATTGATCCACGTTCGGCCGCCATCCCAACCTTTCACGTTGGGCGGATAGAACAACTCTTGTCCTAGTGCGGCCAGTTCTTCGGCCAGCCGGAAGACATTGCCCGATCCCTCGAGCGCCCGCAGCAAACCCACGCCCAACTCAACCGGCGAACGCACCTTGCGGCCAAGGGCATGCTCCGAGAAGAACAGCCGGCTTCCCAAGATGCGTCGCACCAGGCGCCCCACATCCAGGCCGCTCTCGCGAAACTCAACGGCCAGCGGCTCAAGTAGGGCGTCGGGCAATTCGGGTTCGTCCAGCACAAAAAAGCGGACCAGCTTGCGCGCCAGGAACCGCGGCGCAGCCGGCTGCCTCAGAATGACGCGCACCACCTCTTCACCGCTAAACGGCCCGCGTTCGCCGAGCACCGTTTTCTCGCCTAGGTCCAACTGCCGGCGGTTGAGATAGAACTTGCCGCGCCGCACCTCCCAGCCGGTAAAGCACCGGGCAGCCTCGCGAATGTCTTGCTCGCTGTACTGCCCTTCTCCCAGACAAAATAACTCCATTAACTCGCGGGCATAGTTCTCGTTGGGGTGCGATTTACGATTCACCGCCGAATCGAGATAAATCAACATCGCGGGGTCGCGCGATACACCCTGCACCAGCGTTTCCCATGCGTCCAACGCATGGCGGCGAAAAAGCTCGTTCTGGCGATGCATCAGCCAGGCGTCTTGCACCTTGGCGGCGCTCGTGGCGAAATGGCCGTGCCAGAACAGCGTCATTTTCTCCCGGAGCACGTCCGGCGTACGCAGCATCACGTACAGCCACCCTGCCGAAAGTTACTTCGTCTCGCCCCCTGCCAACACCGCCGAAGCCAGGGC
>CAYWIS010000109.1:0-19588 GCA_964458385.1 uncultured Pirellulaceae bacterium | reverse complement strand
TTCAGGAAGCGTATCGCGGCCAGAATCTCTTATGGTTGGCCGCCAGCGAGTACGTCATCTCGCCCGTCGATCTCGTCACATATCCCAACCGCGTACTGCGCGAAGCGGGGCTCTTGGCAGTGCGTGACGAAGCCGACGGTGAGTATCTCGACCTGAATGCCAGCCGGGCGTGGGCATTGGCCGATCATCAGTTCTCGCAAGTGTTCGTCAAAGACGCCGATCCGACAACCATTGCTGAGGTGGTTGAGCTATTTCAGGGGCAGGAAGGCATTGCCGAAGTCTTAGCGGGCGAAGAACGCGTCAAATATCACCTGCGGCACGAGCGAGCCGGAGAGGTGATCCTGATTTCAACGCCGAATAGCTGGCAGGCCTACTACTACTGGCTGGACGACGCCCGCGCTCCGGCCTTCGCGCGGACGGTCGATATTCACCGCAAGCCCGGCTACGATCCGGTTGAGCTTCACTTCGACATGGCGACCAAGAGTATTCCGCTTGACGCCACCTTGATCCGAGGCTCGCACGGCGCTCCGGCATTGCATGAATGGCAACGCGGTGTGCTCCTTTCCTCGCAACGCGGGGTGCTAGTAGAACGTCCGACCTCGGACCTGCACGTTGCCGATCTTGTGCTCCGCCAATTCGGCGTGTAACGCGCTCAAGCCCGGTTTTGATCGCGTGCGAGCTTGGTATTGCCTGACGAGAAAAAGATGCAACTAGCGAATCTGCGCGAATGCCCCGAAGCTATCCCGACGCTCGCCACATGGCACCATGCGCAATGGTCCGAGCTTAACCCGCACAAGACCATGGAAATGCGGATTGCCGCTCTACAAAAGCACTTGGGGCCTGAGGCGATCCCCGTTACCTTTGTCGCGGTCGAAGACGGTCAACCACTCGGCTCAGCTAGCCTGGTCGAGCGAGACTTGGCCACCCATACCCATTTAGGTCCGTGGTTGGCGAGCGTTTATGTCACCCACGAGCGACGGCGGCAAGGGATTGGCGGCCAATTGGTGCGCCGCGTTGTTGAAGAAGCGGCGCGATTGCACTTTGATCGGCTGTACCTTTTTACCCTTGACCAAGAGCCCTTCTACCGCGAGTTAGGTTGGGAGCGTTTAGAGCGCAATCACTTTCGCGGCCACCCGATCGTGGTTATGAGCATTGCGCCGCAGCAAGCGGCCAGCTAGCCATGGCCGCTCCTCACCGTGCGGAGGCAAACAGCCGCCGCACTCTTTTTTTCCGCGTTCAGCAAAGGAATGCCAGCGGCTTATTCCTCGCCGCGGAGCTTTCGGCAAATCGCCTCAGCCATTTCCTGCGTGCCGACAGCGGTCGGATCATCGCGCTGCGGCTTGAGATCGTAGGTCACGTACTTGCCCTCGGCAATAACGGCGGCCACCGCCTTCTCCAGCCGATCCGCGGCGTCATTCTCGCCCAAGTGGCGCAGCATGAGCATGCCCGACAAAATCAACGCAGTCGGATTGACCTTGTTTTGCCCCTTGTACTTGGGGGCGCTGCCGTGAGTCGCTTCGAATACAGCGCCGTTGGGGCCGATATTGGCGCCAGGCGCCACCCCTAAACCACCGACCAAGCCGGCTCCAACATCGCTCACAATATCGCCATAGAGGTTCGGCAACACCAGCACGTCGTACAGCTCGGGCTTCTGCACAAGCTGCATGCACATGTTGTCAACAATCCGATCCTCAAATTCGATGTCGGGATACTCCTTCGCCACTTCCTCGGCGACCTTGAGGAACAACCCGTCGGTGAACTTCATGATGTTCGCTTTGTGAACGGCCGTCACTTTCTTGCGGCCGTTCTGCCGGGCGTAGTCGAATGCGCAGCGAACAATCCGCTCGGTGCCGCTTCGGCTGATCGGCTTGATCGACACGCCGGTCTCGTCTCCCTTGGTCTTGATCTTGCGATCCGCCCCCAGATTGTTGATGAAGTCGATCAACTGCTGGGTTGATTCTTTGCCTGCCTCAAACTCCACACCGGCGTAAAGATCCTCGGTGTTTTCACGAACAATCACCAGATCGACCTTGCAGTTCTCAAAGAAAGTCCGCACGCCGGGATAGTGCTTGCACGGACGGATGCACGCGTAAAGGCCCAATTCCTGTCGCAGATAGACGTTAATGCTGCGGAAACCGGTGCCGACCGGAGTCGTAATCGGCGCCTTAAGCGCACACTTGGTGCGACGGACGCTTTCGATCGTGGAGTCGGGAATGGGCGTTCCCAAACGCTCCATCACGTCGACCCCTGCCTCTTGGACGTCCCAGTTGATTTGCACGCCCGTCGCATCGATACATTTGCGGGCCGCTTCGGCCAGCTCGGGTCCGGTGCCGTCTCCGGTGATCAGCGTCACGTCATGGGCCATCTTGCATCTCCTGATTTCGTTCACCTGCTTCCAGGCCGGAAGCGCGTTTCGAGACCTTGAGCGCCGTCACCCGCGTTCCGGCGGATCGCGGTGCAACGCCATATTTTGGTGGGAAGAACACTGCGAGGCAGGCTATCACACGTTGTGAGAAGCGTCAACGCGGTCGAAAATGCCTTTCACCGCCTTACATTCCGTTGGTTGATGGGCGTGGCCGGCGCCATCGGGCGTGAAGCTCGTCTTGGCCAATGTTGCCCTAATCAGGTCGATGAAAATCGCCATTACCGCGTATGCGGCTTGCCGTCCCGAAGTATGAAAAGCCGCGATTTGTCTACGCATGCTCCAACGAAGGCCGCTACCATCCCTCTACGCCGCAAGAAGCGTCCGCCGTCAACTTCTGTAAACGTGTTCTCGTAGTAGCGGCCGTCCCGCCATCGCACCACGGCTCTGCTGCAATTAGGAATGGAAGACCGCATAGTCAAAGAGGACGTCGGAGAGTAAATGCGGCCCTTCGGTCGACGCGATTGCAGGGCGGCGCCAACGGCGTTCCGAGAGAAGCTCTCACCCTCGGTCTATAAGGTCCCCGAGCGCCCGAAGCCATCTTTGGGCTCCACTCGCCATTAACGACGCGACATGGGCCCCTTCGTCTCGCCCGCGGCAGGGCCAAACTTCCCCGCATCGACAATCTGTTAACCGGCGCCTACACTCGACGGTTATTAGATGGGAAGTCCTGACTCCAGTTGTTACCACGCGCTAAATCCATGATTCGATCCGCGAAACCGTCCCTGGAATCCATCCGCGAGAAAGTCGAAGCCGGTGAGCGGCTAACGATGGAGGACGGCCTGTTTCTCTACGAGCCGACCACCCCCCTGCACGAAGTAGGCGCGTTGGCGAATTTGGTTCGTGAACGAAAAAATGGCAATTTCGCCTACTACAACATCAACACGCACCTGAACGCGACCAACGTGTGCGTTTATCGCTGTTCCTTTTGCGCCTTCCGCTCCGACCTGCGCGACCCGAAGGGGTACGTCATGAGCGATGAGCAGATTCTGGCGCGCGGACAGGAAGCGGTCGACAACGGTTGCACCGAAATGCACATTGTGGGCGGGCTGCACCACCAAAAGAAGTATGAGTGGTACGTTCACATCGTACGCCTTCTTCACGACGCGTTTCCGCAGCTTCATCTCAAGGCGTGGACGGCGGTCGAGATCAACTGGTTTGAGTTTCTCGCCAAGAAGCCGGTCCGGGCAATTTTGGAGGATTTAATTGAAGCTGGCCTAGGGAGCATGCCGGGCGGTGGAGCTGAAATCTTTCACCCTGAAATTCGCAGCCAAATTTGCGAGCACAAGGCCGACGCCAACAGGTGGTTAGATATTCACCGCACCGCCCACCAACTCGGCCTGCACACCACCGCCACCATGCTTTACGGCCACTTGGAGAATGCACTTCACCGGGTGGACCATCTCATTCGGCTGCGCGAACTGCAAGATGAAACGGGCGGGTTTCAAACCTTCATTCCTTTGGCGTTTCATCCCGATAACACCGGCTTATCACATATCAAGAAGCCATCGGCGATCATGGACTTGCGCACCATGGCGATTAGCCGGCTGATGCTCGACAATTTCCCCCATATCAAGGCTTACTGGATTATGTTGGGGATCGGCACCGCGCAAACGGCACTTGCCTATGGCGCGGATGATATTGACGGGACCGTACGGCACGAACTGATTTACCACGACGCCGGCGCCACAACCCCAGAAATCCTTTCGGTCGAAGAAATTTGTCGCCTAATTCGTGAAGCTGGCCGCGAGCCTGTCGAGCGCGATACGCTGTATCGCCGTGTAATTCGCGACGAACACGACCGAACGAAATGGACGATCGGCGAACCGATTGCTGTGGGGTAATCCCGTTTCTGTCTCCCGGCGAAATGAGGTCTACCTCCGTTCCGCCTCGGGCCATACGAAATCGCGAAAAGCGATAATCTCCAGGCTTTCACCGCGACTGACTGTCCGTCAGCGTCTTTGGCAACCGCTTACCTGCAATCCACTCAAAATCCATCGATTTTACACAATTCCGAAATTATTTTCGGGCAGGAAAGAAAATTTCTGGAAGAAGCGGTACGGCCAATCGTTTACCTTAGTGTGCGGCATGCGTAGACTGGCGCCATGTCCGCCTTTGTCGAAGCGCCCTGGCAGAACGACGAACATCTGGCCAAGTGCGTCCAACGGCGGGGCTTATCGGCCGCCGCGGAAGCCCAAGCCCAAGACGCGCTGGTTCAGTTGTACGATCGCCATGCGCCTCGCTTGCTAGTGTATCTTGCGGCGCGCGTGCACCGTGACGACGTCGAAGATATCCATCAAGCGGTGTGGCAACGTGTGTGGGAGCGATTGCCCGACAGCTTTCGGGAAGGGAACTTTCGGGGATGGCTCTTTCAAGTAGCCCGAAACTACATCATCGACTGGCGTCGGAAAATGCGGCCCGAAAGTCTCACGGTCGAACAAGGAACATTTCACGCCGATCACCGCTCGGTCGATCCGGCCGAAACGGCCTTGGAGCGCGAACGTCGCGACGTCCTTCGTCGTTGCCTACAGCGACTTGCGCCTCCATTACTCCAGGTTATCCAGGCGCGGCTGTCCGGCGAAGAATACGCCTCCCTTAGTCGACGGCTTGGGATCACGGCTGCGCAGGCGCAAAAGATGCTTCATCGCGCCAAGGTCCTCTTACAGGCGTGTGTTAATCAATCGCAATGAGACTTCACTGGCTGGACATGCCCGACAGCGCCGCAGAGCTAGCGCCCTGGTTGGAGCGGCGTTTATTACATGGCGACTTGGCCGAATTGACGACCGAGTTGGCTGCCCTGCGGCCTTACGACGAGGCTCCGGCGCCGTCGCTCGACGAAGCGCTCCATGGAGAAACCGACGAGGTTCTTCGCCAAGGTTTAACGTGTTTGCCGCCTCAAGCGCTCTACACGCTCGTTTGCCACCCGGAACTGCTATTGGCCTTGCAAGAACGCGTGCTTAGCGACGGAGGCAAATACTGGCGGCAACTCCCAGCGGATGAGCGATTCCAACCACTCGTCGTGCGAGGGCGCCAGCGTTTAACCAACTGGTTGGCGGCAACGGACAAGGAGTCGCAAGAGGAACGGACACGGCCAAGCCCCAAGCGACCAGCCGTAGAGCCATTGCGGAATTCGTCTCCACGGAGGCCAAAAAGCGGCGAGGGCTTTTGGAGTCAGACGTTATTGTGCTGTCTGTCGAGTGCGGCCTGCGCTGTGGCGGCGGTCTTCGTGTTGGAATGGAGCCGCGGGAAGTTCCCCAAGACTCCTGCAGATATGCCGGCGGCCGTGGCGGCGGCGCCTTGGGGCTGGATGG
The DNA here is from genome assembly GCA_964458385.1 of uncultured Pirellulaceae bacterium. Classification (GTDB taxonomy): domain Bacteria; phylum Planctomycetota; class Planctomycetia; order Pirellulales; family Pirellulaceae; genus JAHWKS01. The sequence continues at coordinate 13,855 of CAYWIS010000109.1, read as the reverse complement.
ACGACGCGGTGTTTCAAAGCGATGTTCCAGCGCCGGTCTACTTGCACAAACTTGCTGAAGCGGCCGAACAGTGGTTCGCCCACCGACCGGAAGATCCGCACGGCGTTGCGCTGCGAATCGGTGAGTTCCGCCAAGGCTGTTCTCGGTTGTTGCTGGCTGAACACCCAGCGCTGTCGTCTTCGGACCGGGAATGGTTGCACGAACGGTGCCGCGTTTGGGCTCAACGATTAGATGAACACCTGGTGGCGTTGGAATCGGGCGCTAATCCGCTTCAAATCCGCGAAGAAGCGGACGCCACCGTTCGCCGCTTGATCGACGCTCTCCGCCGCCGCGCCGACGAAATCGCGCAGGGCACGCCCTCCCTCGGCTAAGGGAGTCGAAGCGATTCCTCGTTTCTAAGTCCCTCCACACGCTCTAAAAGGCGTTAGGGCTTGTACTTGCCGCAATAGATTCGGCCAACGTAGACGTTGGCACGGCAAATGCAGTCATCAGCACGTCGAAGGGCGCAATCGACTATCGTCCCCAGGAGGGATCAATGACTGATAAAAAGTTGGCTAAATATCGTGACCAGTTACGCGCGTTGGCCGCAAGAGTAATTGGCGATACGACGGCCTTGGAGGAAAGCGCTCGCACTTCGACCGGGGGTCAATCGGGCGGTAACCTATCGAATGCTCCAATGCACCTTGCGGATTTGGGGACCGAGGTCTACATGCAGGAATTGAACTCCACACTGCTCGAAAACGTGGAAAGCATTCGGGACCAGATTCTTGCCGCGCTCAAACGCATTGAGCAAGGAACGTACGGCGCCTGTGAGAACTGTGGACAGCGCATTAAGGATGCGCGGTTGGAAGTACTGCCTTACACGCCGTATTGCACCGCGTGCGCCGAGCAACTGCAAAGCGGCACGGCTGTAAACCTCAACGTTGGTCGGCCGCAGGATGGCGCCATGCGAACACGCGAGCCCCGCAGCGAGGAAAGCCGGCCGCGTGGATTTGGTGGAAGCGACGAGTCGATTCCGTTCACCGATTTCGACTCGGACGAAGAACCAACCGAACCGGTGGATATCCACGCTGCAGGCACACCGGGCGGCGGCGCCGCTGTGGGCGGACTGGCGGGCACGAACATTGGCGACGGCGATCCGGACGCCGCCGATCTGGAAAGCGCAATGGGCAGCGGTAACTTTGACGTGGAATTGGAGGAAGACGACGAACCCACATCCGCCTATTCCGGCAGCAGCGGCGGCGCTGTAGGCGGTACCCCCGCGGGCAAACGTGCTACCGGAGGCAAAGAAGGGAGAGGGATATCGCCTCGCCCCGGCACCGGAGATAGTCCCGTAGGCCCATAATACTGTGCGTGATGTCGCCAACTGCTGCCTATGGGTAATGACATCGTGAAGCGAGTTGAGCGTCAACCGAACACATCCCAATCCAACTGGGTGGGGCTATGTATGGACCTGTGGGAAAGAGGGGCCCATATCTACCACGATTTATGATTGAGCCGACACTGGCGGACGGCCTTGGGGCAAGCGCGTTGGTTAGTCGGTGACATCGGCTCCACGTGGCAGCAAGGCCGTCTGAATCGATAGCCACGTCCCGCCATGAATGGTTGATAAGGGCACACGTGGCGCGCAACCCAAAAAGTTTCATCAACTTTTGCTTGGCCCCGTCCTGGGCAATCAAGTTCTCGCAAACGCCGCCCCCAGGCGCGGCTTGGTACTTGTTCGACTGGGGCCGCTCCGGGTCTTCTGTGCGAAAATGGTGGATTGCGCGCATTGCCGCACATTGCCGCCCGCTCCATGGTCATTTCGCGTTCCCGTCAGCACATGCCATGACGAGCTATTCGTACGAGGTGACTACCGCCCTATGACAAGGAACACGCCGCGGGACGATGTGAATTCGACACCTGCTGTTGGCGTGTTGAGTGCCTCTGTCGCGAAATTCGCGATACGATTAAAGAAAATGACGACACGGAACTGTTGGAGTATCCAAGGGGAATTACGCAACGAATGGAGCTGTTAATCAAATTTGGGTAAACGTCTTGTCCTCACGTTTCCCTCTTCCTCTTCGTTAGGCGAGCTTATTATGGCGAACGACGTGTACCTTGTGTCGGGCGTGCGAACTCCCATTGGCGCCTTCGGCGGAGTGTTATCCAGCGTTCCCGCGCCCGAATTGGGCGCCATCGCTATTCGAGGCGCATTAGAAAAAGCGCGCGTGGCGCCCGACGAGGTCGATGAAGTCATTATGGGCAACGTGGTAAGCGCCGGGCTTGGGCAGAACCCTGCGCGTCAGGCAGCCATCCGCGCCGGCATTCCGGTTTCGGTTGGGGCTGTCACGGTCAATAAAGTTTGTGGTTCAGGATTGAAGGCGGTCATGCTCGCCAGTCAGGCGATTCGCTTGGGTGAGGCGCAGATTATTGTGGCCGGCGGCATGGAGAACATGAGCCTGGCGCCCTATCTCTTGCCACAGGCTCGGCAAGGCTATCGCATGGGCGACGGGAAGGTGATTGACGCCATGATTCACGACGGTCTGTGGGATGTCTATGGCGACAAACACATGGGCTATTACGGCGACCAATGCGCCGCGAGATATCAGTTCAGCCGGCAGGCCCAAGACGACTTCGCTGTGCGCAGTTTTACACGAGCTCGCCAAGCCATCGCCGAAGGAATTTTTAACGACGAGATTGTCCCGGTCACCGTCAAATCGAAAAAGGGCGACACGCGGGTGACTGAAGATGAGTCGCCCAATCGATTCGACGAAAACAAACTGCGGTCGCTACGTCCAGCGTTCACGCCCGAGGGAACGATTACGGCCGGCAACGCCTCGAGTATCAACGACGGCGCAGCGGCGCTCGTGGTGGCTTCCGAATCGCGGTGCGTCAGTTCGCGTCTCAAGCCCCTCGCTAAGATTGTCGGCTCGGCAACTTATAGCTGCGAGCCAGAGTGGTTCACCATTGCGCCCATTGGCGGCATCCGAAAACTACTCGACGCGCTCCACTGGAAGGTGGAAGACGTCGACCTGTTTGAAATTAACGAGGCGTTCGCCGCCGTGGCGATGGCGGCGGAAAAAGATCTAAATATCCCCGCCGAGAAGGTCAACGTATTTGGAGGAGCCGTAGCGCTAGGCCACCCAATTGGTGCCAGCGGCTCCCGCATCCTGGTGACGCTCTTAAACGCGCTTCGGCGCACGGGCGGTCGGCGTGGCGTAGCTTGCCTTTGCGTTGGCGGCGGTGAAGCCGTAGCAATGGCCGTAGACACTCTAGGCGACTAATTGTCGCGAGTTCGTTTGTTTCGCGTGTTCAGAAACCCATGATCACACTACCAAGTGTGGTATCAGGTGATCTCCTTGTCTTGCCGAATCTGAGTTTTTGGGCTCGTGTAGCTGCAAATGAATAGAAGCGTGCGACCGCGGGCATAAATCTCAGCGACAGGCCAAACCCTAATCGACGAACTGCGCGCCCAATCCGACGTTGAACCATTCTGGTCACTGCCTGAATTGGCAGTGTTACCTGACGATCAAGAATATTCTCTGCGTTTGCCGCATGCTTGGGCTCCGTCAAGGCGATCTTATCCCGCGATAGCCTTCAATGAAGGCGGCGCGGTTCTCCATCATTGGTCAGTTTCACGCAAACGGGCAGGGCCAATCAGCGTGAAGCGGCCAACCGTGTGTTGCGGACGGCCTCCGCCACCTTTAAGCGCCCGTGGTGTTACGTGCGCATGCTGTCTTTGCTTGGGGGCATCAACTCGGCCGTCTTACATAAATGCGCTTTTTTGTTGTCTTACGCGGAGATTTCATCTACCTTTAGTGTCAATTCGCCGCCAGGAGCACGGCGTGATTCCCGTGTATTGGAGTTCTTCCCCCTAATCTTTACAGGTGGCGCGTATGACCCGATCTACTTCCCGTGCGGTTGGCTTCACGTTGGTCGAGTTGTTGGTGGTCATCGCCATCATTGGCATTCTTGTGGCCTTGCTGCTGCCGGCCGTGCAAGCAGCCCGCGAGGCAGCCCGCCGCACCCAATGTGCAAATAATCTCAAGCAAATGGGGGTGGCGCTGCACAACTTCCATGATGTCTACAAGCGGTTTCCCCCCGCGGTGATGATGCATTCGTCGGTCACGAATCCTGCCGACCAGGATGTCAACTTCGGACCGAATTGGGCGGTGCTGATCCTTCCATTCATGGAGGCAGGCAATCTGTACGATTCGGTCGCGGGCAGCGTGCGCGATTATATGACCAATGGCGACCAAACTTGGCGCAACATTCGAAGTAACCGGCTGGAGTTTTATCTCTGCCCTTCTGACACCGGGAGCGAAGTTCCGTATTCGGGCGCAGGTGGGAATTGGGCGCGAGGTAATTACGGCGCAAACGCGGGCCCCGATATGTTCTGGGCAAGTTCGAACAACGGGTCGGTTAATCCGACATCCCCCCTGTCAACCCGCGTAGGGCCGGTGACCGATGCCCACTACGCATCCCACTTGCAAAACCTCACCGGCGCGCCGGTCATGGGTGTTAACTCAACCCATAGCATGGCGAATATCACCGACGGTACAAGCAACACGGTGATGATCGACGAGTTGCGGATTGGCCCCACAGCAACGGACCTGCGTGGCACCTGGGCGATGGGACAGGTCGGCGCCAGTATTATTGGAGGGGCCGGACGGCTAGATACCCCCTATCCAAACTTCAACGTCAGCGGCGGCGATGACATCAAGGGCTGCACCGATAATACCCAAGTCGGCATGGGGTGTTGCTCGGGCTGTGGCAATTGGCAAGTCTCAGCTCGCAGTCGCCATCCAGGCGGGATTCAGTCGGCCTTCTGCGACGGGTCAGTGCGGTTCATCGCCAATACGGTAGGAAATGACCGCTGGTTCTACATGCATAGTGGGGCGGACGCCATCGCCTACAATAGCTCCCCTTGAGGCTCGCTAACAAGTTCTTTGTTTTCCGACCGTCTTGAGAGTTAGTCTCGAAGACGCCGTCCTCCCCCTTCGCCGGTTTGTGTCCCCATGCGTAATTCCCTGGCCATGAAGCGATGTATGATCTCGGCTCGTTGGGTTGTGTTCGCCCTACTCGTTGCGTCTTGGGTTGGCTGCGGCGGCTCGGATGAAGTCGTGGTGACCGGCGAACTCTATCACAAGAACGAGTTGTACAAGCCACAACCCGGCGAGCAAGTCATGATTGTCTTCGGCGAGGAACAAAATGGACAGGTCACGGGCAACGTCATTCCTACGCGTTTGAAACAGGACGGTTCCTTTGAAATTACTGGGCCGAACAATACAGGCATTCGCCCTGGCAAGTATCGCGTGGGCGTCTCTAGCATGCCCGAGGTCCCTGTTCCCGGCGCACCGATGGAGGACAAATTTCAAGGAGCGTATGAGGTGACCAAAAGTCCGGTAACGGTTGAGGTCAGCTCCTCGAACCGGCACATCAAAGTCGAACTACCGTAAACTTCACCGGTGCATCCAAACCGTTGGCGGCAGAGAGGAATGTCTTTTCTTACATCGTTTCGTTGATGACATTCCCTGCGCCGTCATCGCGGCATCGTTGTGTTGGGCAAGCTTTCTTCATCTGTTGTAGCCCGCGCTAGCGCATTCAAGTCAGCCTGGAGGTTGTGCAACGTCCGCCAGGCGACAGGCAGGGCGACGAGCCCCGCCACGCCCACGAATCCAACCGCCACGCATCGCGGCAAAGGCGCCAAACCATCCAACGAGAGTGCCAGCAGCGAGAGCGCGAAGATGGGTATCAGTCCCGCAAAGGGAAGCACCCACGACATGCGTTCCGATAACCGTTCAAGGGCCGCTTGGTCGTTGGGCTCGCCCGGCGTACGCGCCAAAAGCGCCGGGTAGTACGCGCGTACGGCCACCGTCGCTCCGGCCAGTACCGGATACACCAGCGCCACACACCCGCACACCACGTGCGTCGCCATGATATTCAAGCAATCGGCCCAGCCCAGCTTGCCGGCCAACATCGATAGGAAAACCACGTGCCACAATCCAGAAACAGACCAATTCAAGACGCCAAAGGGCGCCGCCGAGGGGCCTAACTTCAGCGTCTGCCGCCGCACATGCGCCACAAAGTCCGGATCGTAGGTTTGGTTGATCGGCCTCTTGAGTGTCCGCACGATGTCTCCGCCGAAATACCAGATCAGCCAACCGCCTAGGAAAAAGCCGAACGCCGCCAAAATACTTAACTGGATATACCAAGCAACTTGTTGCTCTGGCGCTAGGCGTTGGATCAAAGCAAAGTGCAGATATACAATCACAAACGCCAGCGCCACGGCGTGCGAGCCATTGCCTACAACAACTCCGGCAGCAAAGGGATGTTTCTGCGCCCACAGCCTCCAACCGCGAGGCCTCTCTTGGAGGATTTCGCGCGCCCGCGGATTCAGACACACGCGCAGCTCGCGTGCGAGCCGCCGGGCCGTGGGGTATCGGTCTGCGGGATTTGGCGCCAAACAACGGCGCAGGATTGAATCGAGTACAACGGCCAATGGATCGGATGTGCCGGCGGGCGGCGGAGGCGGGCCGGCGCGACGAGTTTCGAGCATCTGAGCGATGGTTGCTTCCAGCCCTTCGTCGCAGATGGCGTCATCGAACGGCCGCTCGCCGTGCAATAACTCCCAAAGCAGAATGCCCAACGAGTAAATATCCGAGCGACCATCCAGCGATTGCCGTGGCGCGCCACGACCGGGAAGACATGCGGCCAATTGCTCAGGCGACATATACGCCAGACTGCCGCCGAAGTAAGCATCGCACGCCGCATCATCCAGGCGGCAATTGGAGCTAACGTTAAAGTCTGCCAACATGGGCGTGCAATCGGCCGCCAATAACACATTGGCTGGTTTCACATCGCGGTGCAGCACGCCCCGACGTTCGGCATAATCGAGCGCCTGCGCCAACTGCCGCCCGATGCGGCAAACGACTTCAGGCCATGTGGCGGCGGCCACCCGGCGCCGCTCGGCTGCCCGCGACATCGCCGGCTGCCCGCCCCGCTCCACTGCGGCATCGACGACTTCCAGCAGGAGTTCGCCCCGACGTTGTTCCGGAAGCGTCTCGCGCACGCGCCGCACCACATCCTGCAGCGTGCCCCCCGCCACATACTGCATATACATCAACCGCAATCCGCGTGCGGGAAGCCGTCGTTGATCGTAGACGCGCACGATGTTGGGATGATCCAACTGCGCGAGGGTTTGCGGTTCGGCGCCACGATCGGCCGATACCTTCAGCGCAACCAGGCGTTGCATCGAACGTTGCCGGGCAAGAAAAACTCGCCCAAACGCTCCTTCACCAAGCAACGACAAGAGCTGAAAATCGTCGAGCGTTTCTCCGACACCGACCTGCAGCACGCGCTGCACGCCCGCGGCGATGGTCATGGTTTCCGTCGGCGCCGCCATTGAGAACCATCGCCTCAACTCGTGGGCACGTTCGGGAAACCGCCGGTAATACTCCTCGGGATCAACCACTTCGCCCACGGAGCGGCGCACTTGATATTCCTCGAAAACCAGCTCGCACGGTATTCCGTCGGCCGAAATTTCAGGGAATTCCGCGGCATAATCTTCAATCCGCTTGGTGAAGCCGCGACGATGGCGATACTCCAGATCGGCCATCACAAATTGAATTAGCGCCTCGCGCCGTACTTCACGCGGGCCGGCGGGCAGAAAGTCGTGCAGCGAGGGCGGCCATTCCGCGCTTTGCCATGCTTCTAAGAACGCGTCCAATCGACCAAGCAGCGTTCCCGTGAACTCATACTCGGGCGATGGATCGTGCACCCGGGTGCGTGGAAAGGCCGCTGTTTCGGCCAAGCTCAGGTTCACTTGCCGGTCAGCGCTCCGCGAAGTGTTAACGGAGCTAGTGCTTGTCGTGCGCCGCATGACGTCTCCCTCATGACACTGCGGCCCCGGCGCCCCATCCCTAGAGTTACCGAGTTCCTGGATAGCTTGCCGCCATACGTCCTGACCCGAACGAAGGGGGGACGCATTGCGGTCTAATCCTGTTAATTCGAATTTCTGTAAAGCGGCGGACACGTAATCGCGACGATTTGTAACATGCCGCGGATTTTTTCGCTTTCGAAAGGAAAGAAATTGTTTGCAACTCGCGCCTCAGGTTGTCCTTTTACAAGAGGAGCGTTCTCATGATCCTGCCGCTCTATCCGCATATCGCACACCGTTCATCGCCCATTCCCGATATCGAGCGTACGGTGAGCGAATCGCATCCTCTGGTGCGCGGCAATCGGGCTGTGGTATTTCGCATGCGACGCCGTTGGCGTCCGGCGTGCGTTATCGTGGTCGAAATTTCCCGCCGCCTTCAGCGGCTGTGCGAGTTGGATTTGGTCGGCGGCGAGAATCCACTCATTGCTGAGATCAAAGCTGCCGTGGCGCGGGCGGTAGCTGACCAACACGGTCTGACGGCGACTCAGGTCATCTTGGCGTCTCCCGGCGCCATTCCCCGCGATGCTCTCAACGCCACCGATCGACCGGCGTGCTGGCGAATCTTCTTTCGACGCCATGTCGACGATGCGGAAGTCTGATCCCTAAGGCAAAAGCCCTATGGTGTTTACTAACGGCTCGAAATTGTCCTAGAACATCCGGCAGGAAGGTAATTTTAGACCGCAGAGAACTCCTGTCGGGTTTGTTTTCGTCCCCGGCGATCGAGGGGCTGAACTTCCGTGTGTGAGCGGTTTTTGGTACAATACATTTGTACAGTAATCAATTCCGCCTCGCACGCACCGTGACCGTATGAGCAAACAACAACCCTCGCTCTTCGCGCCGGAAGATGCGCCCTGGGAAACCGACGACCAAACCCAGTATCAAGCGGCGGTGGTCGTCTTCCCTGAAGCGCCTTGGGGGCCGTATGACTATGTCACACCCGATCGTTTACGCGGCGTCGTTGAACCGGGGCGTCGTGTGCGGGTGCCGTTGGGGCGCGGTAATCGTACCGTTATCGGTTACTGTGTGGCGGTAGAGAACCGAATTGGCGATCCAGGGCAGCTTAAGCCTGTGCGGGCTGTGATTGACGGAGCGCCGCTGGTAACGCCTTCCATGCTCGCCCTGACGCGCTGGATGGCCGATTACTATCTTTGCCCCCTTGGCCAGGTCCTAGAGGCGGTAGTTCCCGCAGGCGTGCGCGGACGCGCCGGCACGCGGGAAGTAACCTTACTGCACGTGCCCACCGAAGTAGCCGCCCGGCTGACCCGCTTGGCCCTTCCCGAAAAGCAAAAAGCCGTTCTCAAGGCGCTCATCGCCAGCGAACGGCCACTCACGCCGACGCAGCTCTCCAACGTCGCCGAATGCACCTTGGCGCCGATCAATGCGCTCCGCAAGAAGGGGTTCATTAAGGCGCAGGTGCGCCGCATTCAGCATGCGGAGATCGTCGATACGCCGGCCGACGCCGAAAGCCATCACCCGATGACCGACGACCAGCAGGCGGCGCTGAACGTCATTCTCGACGCAATGCGCGCCGGCCGGCACGAAACGATTCTCATGCACGGTGTGACCGGCAGTGGCAAGACCGAAGTTTACATTCGCGCTATTGAAGAGACGCTACGTTTCGGCAAGCAAGCCATCGTTCTTGTTCCCGAGATCAGCCTGACGCCACAAACACGGCAGCGTTTCCGGTCGCGTTTCCAGCAGGTAGCGCTATTGCACAGTCACTTATCGCCTGCCGAACGCCACTGGCATTGGCAGCGGATTGCGCGCGGCGAAGTGCAAGTGGTTGTCGGCGCCCGCAGCGCCGTATTCGCTCCCACTCCACGATTAGGGTTAATCGTACTGGACGAAGAACACGATGCGTCTTTCAAACAGGACTCCGCGCCACGATACCACGCGCGTGATGTGGCTTTCCAACGGGCACTCATGGAGCGGGCGCCCTTGGTGCTTGGCTCGGCCACGCCGTCGCTCGAAAGCTGGCGGCGTGCACAAGAAGGCGCGTATCGGTTGATCGACATGCCGCGGCGTGTCCACGACCGTCCGCTGCCCGATGTGGCGGCGTTGGATTTGCGAGCCGAGTGGGATAGCCGACGGTCGCGCGGCGCCATCAGTCGACAACTCCAAGTGGCCATGGAGCAGGCGCTCAAGGACGATGGCCAGATTATTTTGCTTCTCAACCGCCGTGGGTTCTCAACGCATATCCAATGCCCCGGCTGCGGCCACGTGGTGCGTTGTCGCGATTGCGACATCGCCTTGACCCACCACCGCGAAGCCGAGCAGGCCATTTGCCACTACTGCGATTACCAAACGCCGGCGCCGCAGCGCTGCCCCGAGTGCGGCTTTGAAGGAATTCGCTATAGCGGCTTGGGCACCGAACGCCTGGAGGCGGAAGTCCGCGCGCGGTTTCCCGACGTCCCTTGCCTGCGGATGGACAGCGATACCATGCAGAAGCCCGGCAGCCACGAAGCGGCGCTGGCGCGGTTTCGAGCCGGCGAGGTGCGCATTCTGCTGGGCACCCAGATGATCGCCAAAGGGCTCGATTTTCCCAATGTCACACTCGTCGGCGTAGTGAACGCCGACACGGCTCTCCACTTGCCCGACTTCCGCGCCGCTGAACGCACCTTTCAATTGGTAACGCAGGTTGCCGGTCGGACCGGGCGCGGCGACAAGGGAGGACGCGTGCTTGTGCAAACATTTAGTCCAGAGCATCCAGCAATTCAGGCGGCGCTTCGTCACGATTACCATGAGTTCGCCGATCGCGAATTACCCAACCGCGAGGAATATGGCTATCCGCCTTATTCCTCGATGGTGCGGCTTGTGGTGCGCGGTCCGGTGGAAACGCTGGCGGAGGCCTTTGCCGATCGAATTGCCGAACAGATTTCCCAGTTGAACGAAGAGCGCGGCGAGCCGGTGCGCGTGCTCGGCCCTACGGCGGCTCCCATTTCCAAGTTGCGTGGAAAGTACCGCTTTCACATGCTCTTGCTCTTCCCCGATGGCGATCTTCTGCGGTCCTTAGTGCGCGAAGCCACCAAGGATCTTAAGCCGCCCGAAGACGTGCAGTGGATCGCCGATGTCGATCCCCTCGATATGCTCTGACTCTCCCCAAGGCAAACGTTGGAGAACATTCCTTTCGCGGTTGTCTCGCCAAATGAATGTGGGTCGATAAGGATTCCATCACGAAGAACAGCGGCGGCCACGAGTCGCCAACTCCGATTGCAACTTGCGTACTGCTAGTTCCTTGGCCTTGGCTTCGACGTCGACCGTCACGTTCAGATTTAGCCAACACTTGGGGAAGTCGGCGGGATCAATGTAGTCATGGTGGCGATGCGGTTGCGGACCATTCCATCCTGCCCGCGGGCTCGAAACGTGGAATAGCGGCTCTCGGCGCCAAGTGGCGAGAGCCCGTTCTGTGACACCTTCGACCGTTAACCCATCGCCGTGACAACGATGGTGATGCACATCGTACACCAGTGGCGTTCCGCTCCTTTGACACAACGGCAACAAGTCGCTCGGTGTATACTGGCTGTCATCATTCTCCAGCGTCAAACGGGCGCGCGCCCGCGGCGATAGTCGGTCCAGATTACGTTCCAGACGATTCAGGGACGCAAGCTTATCGCCATAACTACCGCCGCCATGGATATTGATGACGTCGGCGCCGATCCATTCCGCCACCTCCGCCTGGTACTCTAGTTCGGCCAGCGAATTTAAGACGACCTCGGGCCGAGGTGAATTGAGCACCACAAATTGATCGGGATGAAACGATAGACGCAACTGGTGATTCTGCGCGAACCGCCCGCACTCCTGGAACTGTTCGCGAATGCACGTTCCTTCATCCAGTTCCGTAATCTCATACTTCCAGACAGGATGCGTCTTGAGCGGCAAGATCTGGCTGGTCACACGAAATGCGCCAATGCCGCTTTGATGGCAGAATTGCAAAGCGTGCATTAAGGCGGTCGCATTGTGCGCGCACAACGCACTTAACTTTGCCCAGGCGGTGGATTGGTCCAAGCGGCCGAGCGCTGTGGCGGTCGCCGTGCGAAACTTGATTGGCTGTTGGAGAAACGCGCAGCAAAGTCCTAGGCGGATCATCGTCAGTTGGACATCCTTTTCGCCATTGCCGCGGCGCCGCTAAGGCTCCAGGCCAAGGCTGCGTTCGTACGCATCGATTTGTTTTTCACGCCCTCGCTGTTCCGTGATATGCGTCCACTGCTCAGCAACGTTGAAGAGCGCCTCTTGCGGAGACGCCTCGCCGGCTAGCGTCTTCTGAACCGCTTCATCCAATGCCGCAAGATATTGCTCGCGTCCCGGAATACGCGGCGAGAACATCCACACGCCGCGCGTCAACGACGCATGGGCTGCGTTAGCGTACGACGCGACCGCTTCGGGGTCGGCGTCCGCGGGGCACCACACGGTTGGCGATATAAGGTGGCTTTGCCGATAGATCGTCGTCGCGGAACTTGCCGGAGCGATATCGACGCTCCATTCACCCGAAAGCACCGCCAATACATGCAGTGCGGCCTTCGCGCGGCTCGTTTCTCGGGTGACGGAGCCCAGCCGCCCGGCCGCCGCTAACAAGGGGACGTGAATGGGCTCCTGAGGACCACGGGCCTCCCACCGATCCTCGCTGAAGTTGTAGGCTTCTCGCGATCCAGGCAATTCGGTCCACCGAATCGCCAGGTTTGCCTCGGCTTTTTCGGCTGAGTTCGCCCTAGCGGCGACTTGGCTGCTGGGAGGCCAGCAAATCGCCATGGCGGCCTGCCCCACGGCGAGCGTCCGATACGCATCGTGAGGCGAGTACGACTTGGACTCGGGCGGAGCGAATTCCGCCGTTGCGGCGAGCTGTTCCAATGCTCGCACGAACGGTGGACCGCCAACAAGCGGACGCATGGAAGCAAAGTCGAATAAGTCCGAGTACTGATTGTGGTGCCGCACTCCCGAGGCCGCCCGAGCCAACAAGGTTTGACTGCCCCAGCCTGCTCCCCACGCCTCCACGGTTCCATACCAAGGCTGGTCCGCGGGTGGGGCGGCGTCGCCCAGGTTCTCGCGCTTTGCCAAATGCGTCACGAGGCGCTGATATTCCTCCCACGTGGTCGGCGGCTGCACTCCCGCCTTCTCGAAAATATCGTGGCGATAAGCCAACAAGAACACGGGCGAACCAAACGACACCGCATAGACTTCTTCGCCCCACCGAATTTCCCGCAGCCGCACCATATCCAACACATCGTGCTGATTCAGTTGCGGATCCGCTTGCATGTCGTCAGCCAGGGGAAGCAGCAAGTTCCGCTCGGCCAATTCACCCAACAGCCCCGAGGGGTAAATCACCGCGTCGGCGCCCAACCGTGAAGTCGCTCCTAACTCGCTCGATCGTTGTGAACGCACCTCCAGCGGCGCCTCGGACCGTGCCCGCCACGTCTTTTCGATCACTTCAGCCAATTGGGGATCGTCAAGAACCAGGATTCGAACCGGTTGACCGTCATCCACTCGAGGCGCCGGCGGCGGCTCCTCCGGTTTCGGACAACCCGCTAGCAACAGTACCAACAGACTTAACGTGCAAAACGCAAATGGTGCAAAGCGTTGCAACTGCATGGACGGTGACGAAGGCGGAAAAGGCAAAGCGGAAGACGATGGTTAAGGGTTCGCGAAGCGCAAGAGCCGTTTGTTTACAGGAGCACGTCCTATTACTATCGTACGCCTAACGCAAACGGCCCGCGATGTCGGATCGCGGGCCGTTTGCATTGAACGAAGAAATTTAACAAGAACTAGCTGTGAAAGAAGTGATCCGACAGGGGGCGCGCGGCCGTACGGCCGAGGTCATCCAGGCTGCGCCGTTGGCCAACAGCGTGCCACGGAATGATTTACACGAGCACGGGCATAATATCCACGAGCTGCTCCACCCAAGTCAGAGCCAAACCCACCATCCGCGGGGTCGATGCGTTT
>CAYWIS010000108.1:0-19643 GCA_964458385.1 uncultured Pirellulaceae bacterium | reverse complement strand
CGCCCACGCCCCAGTTTCCATGATGGTCCGACGATCCCCTGGCTTCCCGCTGGCACGACGAACCACAAGGTGTTGGAAGACGCCCTTGGAGTAAGAGCCTCGCCGTAGGTATCGGCAATAGCTCAACGCGTTTGTAGGACTTCTTTTCCCACTCTCTGTTGACTTACAGGCTACGGCGGCTTTGCGAACAGGCATGAAGGAACGCAATTTGCACCTCCCCCAAGGGCGCGCTGCGCGCACCTCGGCGGCTGGCCCTTGTTCGGCTAGCGATCAACCTCGCCGTTTCGCGATCGTAAAAGGACGCTCTTATGCACTCCATCGCTCCACATTCTTTCTGGCTGCAAACCATCGACCAGGACGCCGCCTATCCTCCACTGCAAGAGGATGTCCGCGCCGAGGTAGCGGTAATTGGAGCGGGAATTACCGGGCTGACAGCGGCCTTGCGGCTCAAGCGCGCCGGACGGCGAGTCGTGGTGCTAGAAGCGGGACGCATTGGCGCAGGTGCGACGGGGGGCACCACCGCTCACATCGAGGAATTGCCCGACCAAGGATGCCGGCAATTGATCAAAGATTTTGGCGAAGAGGGAGCACAAAGCATTACCGGAGCCCGCCGGATGGCCATCGAACAAATGGAGCAGTGGATCCGGGAGTTTCACATCGACTGTGATTTCCGCCGCATCCCCGCATACCTATACACTGAGAAAGACCACCATATTCGCCAGTTGGAGAAAGAGTGCGACGCAGCCCAGCGGCTGGGGATTCCGTCGTCAATGACCGACGCCATCGGCCTCCCCTTTGATATCGCCTGCGCTGTGCGGTTTGAGAACCAGGCGAGGTTGCACCCCATGAAGTATCTCAAGGCGTTGGCGGCCCAAGTGCATGGTGGCGGATGCGCCATCTACGAGGAAACCCGCGCCGAGCCGCCCGACGACGGCGAGCCTTGTACGGTGGTTACCGCGCAAGGGATCGTTAAGGCCGATCGCGTGATCGTAGCCACGCACTCAGCGTATCTGGGTATTTCCATGTTTGACATGCGCATGGAGCCGTACCAGTCCTACGTGGTGGCGGCCCATGTGCTAGAGCCGCCTCCCGATGCGTTGTATTGGGACGACGCCGACCCTTACCACTACACACGCTGGGCTGAGTCGAACAAACCTGGCTTGCTCCTGATCGGCGGTGGCGATCATAAGACAGGCCACGGCGATCCGGCCGAAAGCGTACGCCAGTTGGAAGAATACGTGCGCGAGCGATTCCGTGTACAAGCCCTTCAACAATACTGGTCGGCCGAATTCTTTGAGCCGGCCGACGGCGTTCCCTTCATCGGCCGCGTACCCACGTACAAGAATACTTACCTTGCCGCAGGCTTCTCGGGCACTGGCATGACATATGGCACGGCGGCGGGTGTGATTCTCTCAGACTTGGTGCAGGGAATTGAGTCGCCGTGGGCCGATGTGTTCTCGCCCGCACGTCTTAAGCCGTTAGCTGCAGCGGCGGGGTTGATCTCCGAGAACGTGGATACCGCCGTGCGTTTTGTGGTCGACCGGTTCGCTGGCGAAAAGATCGATTCGCTCGATGAGATTGCCGCAGGCGAAGGGCGGCTTATCCAATACCAAGGCGAGCAATTGGCCGCCTACCGTGACGACGCCGGGCAGATCCATTTACTCTCGCCAGCTTGCACCCACGCCGGTTGCCATGTGAAGTGGAACGGCATGGAGAAAACCTGGGATTGTCCCTGCCATGGCGGTCGTTACTCGGCCTTGGGCGAACGGATCTACGGCCCTCCGCCCAAAGACTTGGAGCAGAAAACCCCCGCGGCCATCGGAGGCTCCTAAGAGGGCCCGCCAGCACCCTGCATCAACCGTAGATGCAGTTTCCTAGACTGCTTCTGCAACGAAAGGCCCCTGCGTCCACTGTTGGCCGCCCATTGATGTCCTCGACCAAGCAACGGCTGAAACGTGCGCAAAAACCAAGGTGGGATCGTAGTCCAAACACGCGAGAAGAGCGTCCGTCGCAGCCGCTGCCAGCGAAAGGCAAGACTCGCCTCTACCGCGGTTAGCGCTGTGGCGCGGCGGGCGTTAGCGCATTGCGAATTCCCGTCAGGTCAAGGAAGCGCAGGTCGGCGTCCAGGCGGTTTTCTTTCGGCCAGTACTGAATGCGTTGGGCGGCTCCGTCGGTTTCAAATCCGGTGTCGGCGCGGTGCCAAAAGCGAGCGTCCTCTCGTCCCCCTTCCAGCACCAACAGCCCCTTGGCGCCGTCGTACGACAGCCGTTCCCCATCGGCGGTAAAACTTAGGCTTTCGATATGCGGTCGCCCGGTAGCTAATAGCTCCATATGGGGCTCGCCCTCGGGCGAGACGCCCATTTGCGCGATGCTCAACTCGCGGCTGGTAAGCAGCATGCCGCGCGGCCCCAGCCCGCCAGGCGAATCGGCGCTAAGCCGCTCTTCCCACCGGCTGACCGGGCCGAGCACCGTTTCGACGCTCTCGTGGAAAGTAATCTTCCATTGCGAGAAATCTTTAGCGAACGATTGTCCGGTAATCGCCTGTTGGAAATCGACCCGCACAAAAGTTAGCTCCTGAGGCCGCTGAGTGACGGTCGCCGTGGGCGCGCCAGCCAACGAACTGGCCATAGCGAAGCCGCCCTGACGCACGCTCTCGATCCAACCCGGTCCGGCCGCGTACATTCGCCCGGAAATCACATCGAGATCGAGGTTGCGCACCTGCCCTCGGTCCAGCGCTGTCAGCACGCCGTTTTCCACGGTCTGGCTTTCCAGCGTAACTCCCCCGGCGTCCTCACGACGGCCACTAAACAATAGGCGTGAAATTTCCGCCCGCGCGGCCTGTTCGACCTGCGCAAAGTCCACCGGCTGCGCGAGAATGGCCTGGAGCGAGTCGGAGCGAATCACCCGGCCGCCACTACGGGTTTCGACCCGATCCTCAATCAGCACCCGTTGTCCGTCAAAGTTCAACCCTTTGCGCCACTCAACAGCCAACGATTCCGACTCCGCCTGAGCGCCGGGCGAAGTGAACGCCGGAATGGTCGACTGTGGCGCTTGACGTAAGGGCAGCGTCAGCTTGCCAGGTCCGTCAATCCATAGCCGATTCGCCGCTTGGTCCAGTTGTAGCCGCCAACCGCTGAACGTCACGCCACGGGCGCCGGCCAGAGCGCGCAAGTCGCGTTGCGGGTCGCCCAACACCGCCAGTTGCATACGTGCACTGCTCGCTCCGCGCAATTCAACGAGATCGCCCGAAACCACAAGTGGCGTTTCGCCTGGTTTGTCGGTCTGGGTTTCTTGAAGAAGCACATTTCCGCTGAGAGTGGCGTCTTCGACCACCGTCTTTTCGCCACGGCGCAGCAACCGGAGTTGCACCAGGTTGGCCCGCAAGTCGAACGCTTGACGGTTGCTCGGATCGCGCCCTGCCCGCGGCGATGTAGCGAAGCGATCTGGCCCGGTTGGATCCGCGGCCAAGGGAGGAGCGTCTTCGAACCACACTTCCAATTTGTCGACAGCGCCGCTCAATCGTGGCGATCGGAGCTTCACGCGATGCTGCGCCATCATCCGGTCGGGCTCAATGGCGAACGGCGACTCCTTGCCCGAGGGCGTCGCCGCCTCTGGCGCCATTTCTCGAAGCCACATATGCAACTCGCCGGCGCGGAACTCGCCCACGTCGCCCACGCGGGCTGCTACCCCGCCCGTTACCGAGGCCAAATGAAGCCCTTCATGCGGACGCAAGAGGATTTGCCCTTGCCAGGCGATTTCCAAGAGGGCGCCTTCGGGCAATTCGGGAAGATGCTCACGCATATTCGGCAGTGGCCCACGGAACACTCCCGGCCCAGCAGCCCAGAATCTTCCCAATCGGCCAGCAAGGCCAAACTCGTACTGCAGACGTGGCGCTTCCAGGTAGCGGCCCTGGTGCTGGAGAACCGCTCCATAGGGTTTGCCTGGTTCGTGAGCGCCGTCCACCGGCGGCAGAAAGCGCCGATTCTCCAAACGCAAGCGACGCGTGGGGAAATCGTACTCCATCCGATCCGCCTGAACATACGCGCCCAGCGAAGGCGCGCGCAATTCCACCGGCTGGCCCACCGCCACGATCCGGCGCAAGACGGTTTGTGCGGCGGTCATATCGGGCTTGAGCGCGGTTTGGCGTCCTTCGGTGTTCAAACCAGCCAAGAAATCGTTTTGCGGCGGCGAAAAGTGAATTTCCAACAGCCGGCACGTGAGATGATCGTTAACCCCGTTGGGGTGGAGTCGCACCACATTCACCTCGTCAGCAAACGAGGCGACGAACTCCTCGAAATCGAACGTAAAGGGACCTTGGCACGAAATCTCGACTGGTGTGTCCCAAGCCGTAGCGCGCGGTTCAGAAGGGCCTGCATCTTCCGTGAACAAGCCCTCGGGCGGAGCTTCAAGATGGGCCTTGTCTAAGTGCGCCAATTCCAGGCGCCGCACGCCTGCGACGTTTGTCGGGCGAAGCCCCTGTGTGCGGATTGAGCCGGACGATAGCAACTCAATGGTCAAACCGCGACCGCTACCGTGACTGCGTCCCACACGGAACTGCACTTCATGCGGTGTCCAAACACGGCCAGCGTCCATTTGGACGTTCTGGGTGACGATTTCTAAAGCGTCGCCCCCGTCGGGCTGAGTGGCGGGACTGAAAATCCGCACCTGACCTTGCAAACGCCCGCCGATCGGCTGGCCGATGTCGGCCCGACGCAGGTCAATGCTACGGTCGAATTGCAGCACGGCGCCTTGCGGGGCCTGAAGAGCCAAGTACCGCGGGGCGCGTTTCTCGCCATCGCCGGGAAGCTCCAACACCAGCGTGCAGGGTTGAATTTCCAGTTCGCCTCCCTTGCCGCCGACCTGACCTTCGCGGGTGCGATAATCCAGCAAGAGCAACATGCCGTACTCGGTTTCCAGCACCTTGACCCGCGAGTTAGTCAGCTCCCAGGCGCCGGCGGGAAACAGCGACTCTAAAATGCGCCGCCGCTGGGCATGATGCATTTCGCGCCGGCCGTCGCTTCCCCCTGCACTTATCGTTTGAAAGGAATGTTGCGGCTCGATCCACGGGACCGCCAGCATCGCATACGCCAAGTACGCGACCAAAACGGCCACGAAGGCAGCAACGGCGCGAAGCAGGCGAGCGACCACAGTGGAACGATTACCGATGTTGGCCTAAGGATACGCTTAACTGGCAACGACGCCCGCCGCCGTCACCATGAGGAATGTTCCTTGCATCACAGCGAACGGCCGATATGAGCCGAATGCCATGCTTGTTTTCCGCCCGGCTGGGAAAGCAAGCCGGCAATCGGATTCCTCCGCCATTCTCGCCCATCGAGGGTCTGAACTAGCTGACGTACTTCTGGATCAAGTCTTCCCATCGGCGTTTTGCTTTCAAAATGGCTTCGATTGCTTCTCGCACCGCGCCGCGCCCCCCAGGAAGCTTAGTGACCAGACCGGCGGCGGCGCGTACTTCCGGCGCCGCATCCGCCACGGCCACCGCCAGGCCAACATACTTCAACACCGGCAGATCAGGCAGATCGTCGCCCAAGTAGGCGACCTGCTCCGGAGCCAGCTTCAAATCCTCAAGCACCTGCTGGACGGCAAGCAGTTTATCCTCGGCGCCTTGCCGAACCACATCGAAACTCAACTCGGCCGCCCGCACGCGCACAATATGCGAATTGCGCGATGTCACCACGCCAAAGCGATAGCCCGCGCGGCGCCAAAGCTTGATTCCCAGCCCGTCGCGAATGTGGAAGGCTTTGCTCTCAATGCCCTGGTTATCAAAAATCAAACTCCCATCGGTCAGCACACCGTCAACGTCAGACAGCAGCAATTCGATGGGTTGACAACGCGCGTCAAATTTCATGGCTTATCGCGATCGTTCCCAGCAGCGGGGATTCCGCCACGGTCCCCTTGTTTCTGTCCCCAGCCGGTCACGCCGCCTGCGGAACCACTTCGCTCGCCTCGCCCGGCGCTAGGCCCACCACATCGGTAATGTCGATCATACCGCAAGGGCGGCCTGATTCGTCGATGACGGGAAGCTCGCTGATCTTGCGGCCGGCCAACAATTCCACCGCGTCGCTCAGCCGGGCGCCAAGGCGAATGGCCTTGGGGCGGCGAGTCATGACTTCGCTAATCGGCCGATCGAGTCGGTCGTCATGATGATCTTCGACCAGGCGCGCCAAGTCACTATCGGTAAAGATCCCTGTCAGCACGCCGCGATCATCGGTCAACATGATGGCGCCGGTGCGCCGACCGGCGCGGCGAACCATGGTGAGCACCTCGCGGACGGTGTATGTTTCACACGCAATTCGGCACTCGGCCACCGGACGCATCACGTCTTCAACCCGCGTCAACCGCTTCCCCAAACTGCCGCCCGGATGGTAGCGATGAAAGTCCTCGGCCGAAAACCCCTTGGAGCGGCTGACCACCAGGGCCAGCGCATCGCCCACCGCCAGCATGGCGGTGGTACTCGTGCTGGGCGCCAGCCCCAACGGGCAAGCCTCTTCCGATACTCCTACGTCAAGGGCCACGGCAGCGCTCTGTCCCAACGTACTGTGTGGCCGGCCGGTAATGGCGATGAGGGGGTTCCCAAAGTCGCGCAAAATTGGCAAAAGCCGCACAATTTCCTCGGATTCGCCGCTAAACGAAAGGAGCAACAGCACATCGTTTGGGCCGATACGCCCCAAATCGCCATGAATCGCTTCGGCAGGATGGATAAAATGAGAAACCGTTCCCGTCGACGCCAACGTAGCCGCAATCTTCTGCCCGATCAGCCCAGCTTTCCCTACCCCACTTACAAGCACGCACCCTCGGCATTGAAGTAAGATGTCGACGGCGCGGACAAACCCCTTGGGTACGTGTTCCGAGAGTAGCAGCAGGGCCTGGCCTTCGCGCCAAAGCACCTCGCGCGCCAAAGCCAATTGCTGAAATGGCGTCAGGTGGGACGAATGCGAGTTTTCCACCACGAGGGCCTCCAAGCGTCGTGCAAAAACAATTTGTGGGGCGGGGGATTGTACCTGCCGTCACGACGAGCGGCAACGCGAATCCGCTCTCTGCGGAAGGTATAGTGGTATGCGTAGCCCCAACTGCGGCGAGGCCCCCACTCTGCTTGGGAGCGTGGCAAATCCCCAGAACGGCAATCCTTTCTTCTACTTGGTTTTTTGAGTTCCCTAAATGACGTGGACGCTTTCTGCGGAGAAGCGTCGCTTGTTCCTTGGTTTCTTCACGCCAGTTGACGCCAGCCCAGCCTTCTACCCCCCTCTAAAGATGGAGGGAATTCCGAAGCCTTATTCTGTGCATCGGTAGCCGCACTCCAAGATGTGCGGGCACTGAACGACGCGTCTGGCTTTATCAGCCTGGTCGGCATACAGGGAGGATCGGTCCTCGCTCAGAACGACCATCACCGTTTAGGAGGTGGGCGCTGGTTTATCGCGCGTCGGCCCACTATTCCGCCTGGCTACCCCTCTAGCGCAACAGATCAACCAAGCGGCCGGCTCGCATCGCTGAATCCTGGAAGGTGGGCGATAGCTTTCTCGACGCGGCGTTCGCATAAGGTGGAGATCGTACACAATGGCCCTGCGACGCGGGCTCAAGTGGAGCCGTTCTCTCGCATCCTAACTCCACAACGACCGCTCACCCCGCGCATACACCTCGCCGCAAGACCGAGGCGTCACGGGTCAGCCGCAATGACTCGAAGGACCATCGCGCGACGTGACCGCGTTTGGAACCGAGTATGTCCCCTTCGCCATCTCTCTCACGTCCTTACGCTTCTTGCCTGCGAACGTTTCTCTGGTGCTTGGCAAACGTCGTCCGATGCTGCGCCGCTTCACGTACTCTGTGGACGCAAAAAAATTTTTCTCCGAGGTGTTACTTTTCGCGCCCGTTTCCGCATTACCAAGTAGACAGGTTGCTTGGCAACTGAAAAAATTCCAACCAATCGGAGAAACGGTGATGTTCAAAAGCGTTCAAAAGCTCGTGTTTGCAGGGTTGATCGCCTTGGGCATGGGAGTCGGCTCAGCACAAGCCGGCGATTTCTACTACGACGACTGTCACCCGTGTCATTACCAGAAGGTCGTCACCTATGTGTGCAAGGAAATTCCTTACACTCGGTGCATCACGCTGTATGATCACTGCGGCGAGCCGTACACGGTGCACAAGACCTTCTACAAGACCGTTCATGTGCCCGTCGTGAAGTACGTCAAGGTGTGTTACTAATCGCCGCTCTTGGGCGGTGTTCACCTCGCCCCGACGTTGCCCGCCAGCAGCGCCGGGGCGTATTTCGATTGCATGCGACGCCTTCCTTTCGCGAGGCAAGCGAAGCGCGGTCACCGGAAGCTTTGACTGCTGCTCAACCCAAGAGTCGCGCAGGCGCAATCTCTTACTAGCTCGCGCCTACTATCGCACTCGCCGCGCGAACCAGCGAGGGCTCGACGCACGGTGCGTCTACCGTGGTTCTCGCTTCTAGCAAGCGTTAGTCCTTGCCCCCAGAACGCAATGTTCCTCGTTGCGCTGGCATGAAACCCGCAGTTGAGCATTAACGGCAACGCGAAGAAGCTCGTTGCGTCAGCCTTTCAGCAAGCGGCCTTGCGCGTCGCGGTTGACTTTACCAATCAGGATAAGCACAAAATCAACCAAGGCCCACACGCCACAGCCGCCCAGGGTCACAAGCATCAACGCTCCCATCAAGTGATACCCCAGGTAAAAACGATGCACGCCCAGGCCGCCTAGAAAGAACGCCAAAAGAAGCGTGACGATCTTCGATTTAGGGCCGACTTCCTCCGAGCCGGTTTCGGTAGAAGAAGTCCCCTTGGAAATCTTGCTCTTACTTTTCTTGCTTGGCGAAACCCGGCCGCGACTGCGTGCGCCACCCCGGCCCGTGTCGCCCAAGCTGAAGTCCAACGCGCCGCTGGGAGTTGTCGAGCCGGTTTCGGTTGGGGCGAAGTCAAGAGAATCTGCGGCAGTCTGTGGCTCGGCGGCGTTCAGCGCCGAAAAGTCGACCGGCCCGCTTTTGCCTTTGCTGGTTGATGCCGCAGTCGGGGAAGCTTCAGCCAACGCCGACGATGAGGAGGAAGCAGCAGACTGCGCTGGGGCGGATTGTTGAGGCGTTGCGGGCAGCTTGGGCGGTGAGGTTGATTGCGGCGTTTCGGCTGCCGGCGCTGACTCGACGGCCGCAGTCGCCAATTGCGGATACAACTCCGTCACTGACTGCCACGCAGCGTCCTCTTCTTGTTGCACTTGGCAGTCGGCGGTAATCCGTCCTTCACTTACCCATCGATCCAACTCGGCCCGATCCACGGGGCCATAAATGTCGCCTTCTTCGGTTTTCAATCGCCAGCGCTCGGCAGAGGCGGTCGCCTCGGGTACGCGAAGCACATTTTGGCATTGCGGGCACTTGACCCTTTTACCGGCCAGTTCGTCGCGCACTTTGAGTGCTTTTCCGCATTGCTCGCACTTAAGCGCAATAGGCATGCAAACGTCTCCTTCCCCAGATACGGCCGGTGTTGGCTCTATCGTAATCCGAACCGACGATGCGTTCCACGCGCACGGCGCCTTTGGCCAAACATCCCCACCCCGAAAGGAGCCTCGGTAAATTCAGGGGCATTTTGCCCAAACCAAACCAACGGCAAGGTCCACGTAACAATCGTCGTAAGCTACGCCGAGAAAAATACTTCCGATCGCTCAAGCAGCCGGAACAAGGCTGCCGATACGGTACGTGTCGCTTGATGCGAGCATTGTGCCGTCGATAAATGCGGCGTCGCGTCAGGCTTTACCGGAGCGGATCATTCGAGTCTTGGATGACTCGACCGGTTCCGACGCAGTTGGTAGCGGCCGCTAGGCCGCCGATCCTCCATCGCCTGCCGATTCATTGCATACCCCCAGGCGCGTGAGCCGCGCCACAGTTGCCTGCGAGGCCCCGTTGCGACGGGCTGAGCGACGGGCGGAGTTCGACGGAAAACGCGACCTAAGCCCCTGCGCCGGATTCGACGTTACACCGTAAAGGAGACGAGTCTCAATGAAGTGCAAAGCTGCGATCGCCGCGCTCATGCTCGCCCTGGGCTTGAGCTCTACGAGCTTTGGCGCCACCTTGCTGGACCAAATGCTCGGTCTGCGCAGCCGCGGCCACGGCTGTTGCGCCCCTGCATGTTGTGAGCCCAAGTGCTGCCCAGCGCCGGTCTGCGAACCGACCTGCTGCCCGGCTCCTGTGTGCGAACCCACTTGCTGCCCGGCTCCGGTTTGCGAGCCCAAGTGCTGCCCGGCTCCTGCGTGCGAGCCCACCTGCTGCCCGGCTCCGGTTTGCGAGCCCAAGTGCTGCCCGGCTCACGAGTGCGGCTGCGAACCGGCCTGCTGCGAGCCCGTGTGCTGCAAGCCCAAGCGTTGCAAGAAGCGGACCTCGCTGTTGGAATTGATCTTCGGCAACCGTCGCAAGTGCTGCAAGCCTGCTTGTGTCACCACCTGCTGCGTTTCGGCCTGTGCGACCTGCGGCCACAGCCATGACGGTTATCACGGCAACGGCGCTCCCGCGCCCGCCGTTGACGATGGCGCTCCGGTTCCTCCCGCTCCGATGGTGGACCCGGCCGCTTATAACCCCGGTCAACGTCGCGTCGTTCACGCCGGTGTGAATCTGCTCCGTTAAGCCGGCCCTCGTCAGACGAGACGAACTCAGCTCGCGCGGCCCTCGGTCGCGCGGGCTGTTTTTCTTTTGTGGGTTGCCAATGACCAACCAAGGCAACCGTTAGCGGTGCGTCTTTAACTCAGGCACGTTCGCCAATTTCAAGTTCATCAGGAGAACTTGCCAGCGCCGTTGAGGAAACAAACATTCGCCCTGGCGGCGGCGTTTTCTCTAAGCGGCTCCGGGGCTACGGCCCGCCAGTTGAGCCTGCGTTGCTCGGAATCCCAAGTACCGGAAAGCGAGCAACGTACCCACGGTAACAAGAAAGAAGGGAACGTTAATCCACACGAAGATGTTGTCATCCGGCACGGATCCAAGAGCGATCCTAAAGGCGTAACTCTCGGCCAGCGTCACACAGGCTGCGTAACCGGCCGACGCCGCCAGCCACGGAAACGCCGACCGTGCAAACGCGGCCCAGATGGCCGGTAGCGGAACCAGCAAGTTAAAGCTGGCGAAAAGCGCCAGTAGTATAAGGGCGTCCCCATCGTTGCGAAGCTCGTTAAGATCGGGAGAAAGCATCCGAGCTGCTCCCAACAGCAGCGCAACACACGTAGTCAGGATCAGCAACTGCCGGATGCCAAACTGCAACTCTCCAACCGTCGTTTCGCG
Source organism: uncultured Pirellulaceae bacterium (assembly GCA_964458385.1). Classification (GTDB taxonomy): domain Bacteria; phylum Planctomycetota; class Planctomycetia; order Pirellulales; family Pirellulaceae; genus JAHWKS01. The sequence continues at coordinate 8,362 of CAYWIS010000108.1, read as the reverse complement.
AAGACATTCTTGGAACGGCGCAATGCGTTGCCCCCGCAGAATGCGGGTTAGCCAAAGCGGGATCTGGGCGACCAGCCACTGCGCAAGCAGGATGGCGGCAAACACAATCGCTCCCCCAGCGCCTTGAGTATTTCGCAGGATGCATAGGGCGAGCGAGAACGCCACACCTCCCGCCACCAACAGCCCAGTCATTAAACGCACAAAGAGCGAAACCGGCGCCCATGCCGTCCATACCGCCAGTAGCGTGATCTGCGCAAACAACACGCCGAACACCAAGCCAACGACCACCTTGTTCCCTTCCACATCGATGATCAAGCCAATGTAAAGGCAGGCCAAAACGTGCAGCCCCAACACCGCCGCCAGGAACGGCCAATGCCGCATCAAGCGGCTTGGCGACGGTGAGGCTTCGGGCGACGTGGCGAACGGCGAATCAGTCGCTTCCATGGAAAGGCCTGGTTACAGCATCCATCCTGACGCCGCTAGGCGAGCGCCATAATTGAAGAATCGAAGTCGCTGAAATTTCCAATGTTCGTTAGGTGTCAGAAGCTGCGCAGAAACTTTACAGCGTCGCCAAGCTCCTGAACGGGATTGTCCGACTCGGTGCGTTCCAACGTGAAGTAGCCGCGGTAATCATGCTCTTCCAAAGCGCCGAACACCGCAGGCCAATCCACCGAACCGCGGCCCAGCGGCGTCTCCACGCCGCGTCCACGCGCCAAGTCGCGCGTGCCGTCCTTAGCATGAACGTGAAGGATGTGGGACCCCAACAATGTAGCAGCCTCGACCGACGATCGGCCGTGGATCGCCAAGTTCCCCGGGTTCAGATCCACCGCCAAGCTACCGGCCGGCAGGGCGTCGATGAGCGCGGCCAAACGCTGTGGATCGTCGCCTCCTGTTTCGGCCGCCAGGGTGGCGCCAACGCGCTGGCCATGGCGGCCCAGGTCGGTCAGCACCTGAAGGAGCAGATTCCACTCGGGCGTGTCGGGACTATCGGGCACACTCCCGATATGGTTGACGACCACCGGAGCCCCCAGGTCCCATGCAAGCGACATCGCCTGTCGGGTAGCGTCCACGCGCCGGTCCAGGTCGTCTTCCGAATCGTACCCGCGGCGTGTTCGAAAACGGACGGCCGCCACCCGCAAACTCAGATCGTCCAGCAATTTCCTCAGATGCCGCACAGCCGTGCGCGTCATTTCCTGAGGGCGAAGTTCGTTTCGGGCGTCGATTTCGACCGCCTCGGCTCCCAACTGCGCCGCGGTGTGCAAGGCTTGCTTGAAGGGAAGCCGCAAGCTCGCCAGTTGAATTCCGACCTTAATATGTAGCACGCGAACCACTCCTCCTGATCCAGGATCAACGCGTCGGATGTAACCGTATGCATTGGTTGTTGCCTTTAGTCATTCTAAGCGTCCCGCCGACGGCGTCCATTGACCTTGACGCGGCGCACGCGGTGGAGATTTACCGCTGCGATTTCACGCATCAAGTCTGGAAAGACGCGGTGCGTCCGGCCGATGTGAACTACGATACCTGGCCCGACGACTGGACGCGGCGCCGCGATAAGCATCATCCGGTTTTCCTGAAGATCGGGATTGTCGCAGGCGAAATCGCTCAGCCGCGCCCGGTGGAGGACGCTCCCGACGAACCTCGCTGGCTGCGCGTGGCGCTAGATGGCGGCGCGGCGGCGGTCTATGCCCCCGCCATTGAGGTTAGCTCCCATTTTGCTTACTGCGTAGAAACGCGTTTCTGCACGGCGCAGCTGCGATACGACGAGGTTTACTGCTCGCTTGCATTCTACGACGTCGAAAACCGTCTGCTGGAGCAATACGAGTCGGAACGTGTCCGCAACGTCGAAGCATGGCGCACAATTCGGGTCGGGCCGATAGCGCCGAAAAGCGATCGCGTCCGGCGGGCGATTCTGGGCTTGCACGTAACGCCAACCGACAAGGCCGACCTGACGGGCGTTGTTGGGTTTGACGACGTGCGTCTACTACGACTGCCGCGGGTGACGGTCACCGCGAACAGCCCTCATCATGTCTATTCCGATCCGCAAGCGATTGTTTTGACTTGCCAGGCGTCGGGTGTCGCCGAGGCCAACTCCGAGTTCCATCTACGCGTGATCGACGTTGACGGCAAAATCATCGATGAAACCCGCCATTCATTATCCGGCCAACCTATCGCAGCCGACCACGACGTGGGTTACGCCGGCGAGTTGGCCTGGTCCCCCAAGATCCCATCGCCAGGCTACTACCGCGCCGAAGTCGAGATGCGCACCGGACACGGCGTTGCGCACCGGCGCTCTCTGACGTTGGCCGTAGTCCGCGAAACACCTCTTCACAGCGCCCAGGCGCCCATGGCGAGAGCCTTTGGATGGTCGTTGCCTCCCGACGACAATCCGTTACCGCTAGAAACACTTGCTTCGCTCGTGCGGCTTGCCGGCGTCCAATGGGTCAAGCTGCCGGTTTGGTCATCGGCGAACGATGCGGCGCGCGGCGATCGTTTGGCTTGGTTTGTCGATCATGTGGAGCAAGCGGGCGTAACCGTCGTGGGAGTTCTCGACTTGCCACCCCCAGAAGATCGAGCCCCGTTCCGCGACGGAGGCCCGCTCGTAATTGCCCGTGTCTTGACGGAAAACGACGTTTGGCGCGCCAGCCTCGCCCCGGTGATGACACGGCTGGCACCAACGATTCGCTGGTGGCAGTTAGGCGCCGACCACGATACCAGCTTCACGGGGCTAAGCGACTTGACGCCGCACATCGAAGCAGTCCGTCAAGATCTGGCTCGTTACCGCCGCAACCTCCAACTGGGGATCACATGGCGATGGCTAGATGCAGCCCCCGAAAACACGGGAGCATCCGGGCCGTGGAATTTCATCTCGTACGCGCTGAAGCCCAACGAGCCGCCACTGACCAGCGCCGAACTAGCGCAATGTCTGCAAAGCGTCGCTTCGGCGTCTGAGCAGCGTTGGGCGGCGATTCAGCCGTTGTCGCGCAATGACTACGACTTTCCAACACGCGCCCGCGACTTGGTCGAACGAATGGCGGCGGCCAAGATCGGCGGCGCCGCCGTAACCTTTGTACCACGCCCTTTCGATCCCGATTCGGGGCTGATGTACGCCGACGGCGCGCCAAGCGACCTGTTTCTAGCGTGGCGGACTGTCGCGCGGCTCCTCGCGGGAGCCGAGTATCTAGGGACGATCGAAATGCCCCAAAAAAGCCGCAATTTTGTGTTCACCTGCGGCGACGAATCGGTGATGGTCGTCTGGAATGATCACCCCGTGCGCGAGACGCTCTACCTGGGGGAGCGCGTGCGGCAGATCGACTTGTGGGATCGTGTAACCGTTCCGGCCAGCAGCGACGAGGGGCAAACGTTGGAGGTCGGACCAGTTCCCACGTTGATCACGGGAGTCAACACCGCCATTGCGCGGTGCCGGATGAACTTCCGCGTGCGCGATCCTCGATTAACGAGTGTTTTTGGCCGCACTCAGCGTCTGGAGTATCAGGTGCAAAATCCGTTTGACCAGAACGTGACCGGGCGCATGGTGTTCCACACTCCTGCGGCGTGGGATGTCCCGCAGCGTGAAGTAACGTTGCACTTGGCGGCGGGAGAACGGCACGCCGCGGAACTCCCGGTAACGCTTCTCCCCACGGCCAGCAGCGGTCCCCAACGTCTGGAGGTCGATTTTGAGATCACCGCCGATCGCGTGTACCGCTTTCGCGTTTGGCGCACGATCGATATTGGCCTGGAGGATGTGACCATGGAGGCGCACGCACGCCTCGACGACGAAGGCCGACTCGTGGTGGAGCAGCGGCTGGTCAATCGTTCGTCGCAGCCGATCAGCTTTCTTTGCCAGCTCTTTGCGCCTGGTCGTCCGCGCATACGCCGCGCCGTGCTCGACTTGGCGCCCGGAGAAACCACGTTGTTCCACTACCTTCCCGACGGCGCCGAACTGCTCGGCCAGCCACTCTTGCTCCGCGCCGAAGAGATCGGCGGCGAACGCGTGCTCAACTACCGCTTCGAAGCCGGCTAAAACAGAAAACGCAAGTTTTATGGCGCCCTTCCGCCGCCTTCCTCTTTAGTCAACAACGAAAGCCCCTGCCCGCCGATAACGCAAGTGCGTTGCAGGGGGCCATTGCCAGCGCTAGAATCGATCCAGCACAGCGTTAGGGCACAAGGCGAGAGGTAGGTTATGACCGACACGGGCGAAACCCACGATTCCCACGACCCGTATGACTTACAGCGCTTTGTGCAAGCCCAGGCCGGGGTGTACGAGCGAGCCTTAGCGGAAATCCGCAGTGGGCGAAAACGCTCTCATTGGATGTGGTTTATTTTCCCGCAATACCAGGGCCTGGGGTTCAGTGCTACGTCGCAACGGTACGCCATCAAGAGCCTGGCCGAAGCCGAAGCATATCTGAAACATCCTTTGCTCGGCCCACGCCTACACGAATGCGCCGCTGCGGCGCTTCAGATTGAAGGACATTCGACGCATGACATCTTCGGCTCGCCCGACGACATGAAGCTGCGCTCCTGCGCAACCCTCTTCGCGCGCGTCTCACCTCCAGGCTCGGTCTTTGAACAGTTGCTCGACAAATACTTTAACGGCGAGCCAGACCCAAAAACTCTGCGCCTACTCGGCGATACGCCGGCCCCGTGACACACAACCCTAGACTCGGCCACGGCGCGAAAGATTTGTCCCCTAGAATCCATCATGATATGTTGATGCGTCAGTGAGTGAGGACCTTGGTGACAGGAGCCGTGCCATGCTGCGACTTCGCGCCGATCGGGGCCAGATATGCGATGGCCTTACCCGTCGCGAAATGCTGTACGTGGGTGGATTAGGGGCATTCGGACTGCGGCTAACCGATTTGCTGCGTTCCGAAGCGCCTGCCGCGCCAATCGGTAAAGCGAGATCTTGCATCATCTTATTTCTGATGGGCGGACCGCCGCAGCATTCCACATGGGACCCCAAGCCGTTGGCGCCGGCCGAAGTGCGAGGCGAGTTCGGCCCTATCGCGACGAACGTGCCCGGCATCCAATTCTGCGAGCTGATGCCCCAGTTAGCCGGCATGGCCGATAAACTTTGCGTGCTGCGCGCCGTTGCGACGGGCGACAACGCCCATTCCTCGAGCGGCTACTACATGCTTACCGGGCAGCCGCACCAGCCAACGAATGTCGAAAACGCCAATCCCGGCGCTCCCAACAACTGGCCCTGTCTGGGTGCGGTAGTGCAGCAGTTGTCGGGGCCGCGTCGCGCGTTGCCCGCCGCCGTCCGTTTGCCCATGCACATCTTCAACACCGATGGCTCCGTGTGGCCCGGGCAAGATGCCGGCTTCTTGGGAAGGCAAGACGATCCGTGGTTGTTGCGTTGTGAGCCTGGGTCGCCTAATTACGCAATCCCTGAGTTTACCTTGCCGGTCGGAATCACTCCCGACCGGCTGGAAGACCGGCACTCATTGCTTCAAGAATTGAACCGCCACCTGGACTTGGTCCAGCGCAGCGGCGAGATCGAGCACTATGACCGCCTCACACAACAAGCCTTCGACTTGCTTAATTCAGGCCCCTCGCGCCGCGCCTTCGACCTGGCGGCCGAACCAGACTCGGTGCGGGACCGTTACGGGCGCACACAGTTCGGACAAAGTACGCTCTTGGCCCGACGGTTGATCGAAGCAGGCGTGCGGTTAGTGCAAGTGAACTGGTTCCGCGGCCCGGACGAGCCCTCCGACGCGCCGTGCTGGGACTCGCACGCCTACGAAGCCAAGCGACTCAGGACGGTGCTCATGCCGCCAATGGACCAGGCCTTCTCGGCGCTTTTGGAGGATCTGGCGCAGCGCGGCCTGCTGGACGAAACGCTCGTCGTTTGCATGGGCGAATTCGGACGCACGCCCAAATTTAATGGTCGAGCCGGACGCGACCACTGGGGGTCGGTGTTCTCGATCGCGCTGGCGGGGGGCGGCGTGCGCGGCGGTATGGTGTACGGCGCCTCGGATCGCTTGGGCGCCGAACCGCGCGACGGCCTGGTCCGCCCCGAGGATTTGGCGGCGACCATATTTCATTGCCTGGGCCTGCCAGCGGACAGCACCATGCTGGACCAGCAAGGCCGCCGCCTCAACATCACCCACGGCCAAGTGCTGCAGGCAATTCTCGCCTGAGACGCAATCACTTAATTTCGCGGATGCGAATGTCCTTATACTCCGCCCACATCGGCCGGCCGGCGTGAAGTTGCAAGGCCAGCACCCCTTCCCGCAGCGCCAGCTCGGGGTCGTTGTCGGTAAAGTCCAGAATCAAACGCCCGTTCAGATAGTGCTGGATGTGGTTCCCTTGGGCGATGATCACCACATCGTTCCAGTCGTCCAGCTTAAAAAGCTCCTTGAAGCCTTCGGCGTCGATCAATGTATCTGTGACCTTCTTTTTGCCGTCCTCCCACACAGCCTTCTCGCCCACCAGGCAGATGCGCCCGCGACGACCGCCTTCGTCGTAGATAAAGCCGGCCACGTTGGGCAAGTTCACCTCGTTGCGGATCTCGTGCTGGTAGCCGCGCACAACCCAGCGGTTCGGTGGGTTCCCTTCGGTAATGTGCTTGGATCGATACTGAATGCCCGAGTTGTTCGTAGCGCTGCAGCGGAACGACAAACGCAACTCAAAATCCTTGGTCTTACCGTCCTGCCAGATCAGAAATGTGTTTCCTTTAGCGGGGTTCTCGGGAGTGGTTTCTCCGCGAATCACCCCATCTTTGACCGACCAGAGTCGCGGGTCGCCGTCCCATCCCGAAAGGTCTTTGCCATTAAAAATGGGCCGCATGTCGGGCGATTCGGGCGGCGCTAATTGCGGCTCCTGGCCAATGACCGGAAACGCTACCAACGCCAACACCAACGGAATGCAGCAACGAATCATCAATCTTCTCCTCAAGGCAAAAAAGTCGTCGAGCGCCGATTATGATCGAAGCCCCCATCAACTCAAGCCGCCGTATCCTTGATTGCGGCGAAAACATGGACTTTCGCGCTCTGACGTTCAATCAGTTCCAAGGGTGACGGCCATCTTTGGCGACCCCTTTCACTGCGCCGCCCCAAGCTCCAAGTGGCGCCGGGATGTTCCTGGGAGCGAGCCGTAGCACATCGGCGATGATGGATCGCTTTTTGAGCTATCGCAAAAACTCGAAGCAGCAGGACCAATAGCCCCTAACCATGAGTAGGGGCAGTGGCTCCAAGGCGGGAAGACGCTACGCGGCCGTCATCACAACGACAGAGGTAAGTCGGAACGCCGAAGTAGCGACGAATCCGCTCCATGCGGCAGCCCCACACCCTCCAGTCTTGTTCCTCCGTTAAGGCCTCACGCAACTGTTTCTCGGTGCGGTTTCGGGCCATCTCGACGTCTTTCCAATATTCTTCTTCAGCTCTACGTTACTCCTTCCCGAATCTTTCCTGCTGCTTCCAGTGCCCCCTCTCGAATCCCCGCCAAGAGGCAGCCCGTACGACGTCCACCCTGCTCGTAACGCCTGACTGTCTTCCGCGCACCGTGGCCGTCAGCGTTTTCTTGCGAAGGCTGCACCGCTACGGCTGCAGCCTTGTACAATCCCCGCGCACTTGACGGCGGGTACGGCAGGCCAATCGATCGGCTTCCTGCTCATCCTTGGGACCGGACGAGACTAGCTGCTTCTCGACGGCAAGTCGCTAGCGACTTACTTCGAACGCTGATGAAAACGCCGGTGGAGTTGATGGACTTGCTCGACAAGTTCGGGGACCGGGCCTTCCACCACAATACCTGGGACAATCTCTTGGATTGGCAGTGTCTTCACCGGTGGCGGTGGAACTCCTAGTTCGGAGAGCCAGTCCGCAAGTTGCGCCGACGAACTCACGTACACAATGCGACCCAGTCCAACCCAGCCATGGGCGGCTGCGCACATGGGGCAATGCTCGCCCGACGTGTACACCGTCGCTGCGGCCCGCTCCGAGGGACTCATATTCGCCGCAGCCCGGCGCGCCAGTTCAAACTCCGGGTGACGGGTCGGATCTCCCGAGCCAACGCGGTTCCGATCTTCCGCCAACACGGTTCCATCGGCCGCCACAAGCACCGAGCCAAATGGTTCGTCGCCGGCTTCCAAAGCGATAGTCGCCAGTTCAATGCAGCGGCGAAGATGTATCAAATCGGTTGCGCTAGGCATAACGACATTCCTTTGACCAGAAACCGTCCTTCGGGCGTCACACCAGCCGTTCTTGCCAATCGCCCTTCGTCTCCCCTGCCAACAACGCCTCCGTTGTAAATCCGCCGAGCATTTCGCAGGGGAACACCTAATATGGCATATCCAAACGCCGTTCGGGCCAGAACTTCATGTTTATTCTTGCAGCGCACACTACTCGCCAGCCAGAAGCAATCT
>CAYWIS010000107.1:0-19793 GCA_964458385.1 uncultured Pirellulaceae bacterium | reverse complement strand
ATAGTACAGAAACAGCGCGAAGGCGAACCAAACCCGCGCCGCCGCCGAGACGCCTGCCGTTGCCAGCCACCATGCGAGCAATCCCACAAGGACGGAGTACACGGCCAGATCGAACAGTCGCATTGCTTCGGAGCTGGTTCCCAGCGCCGCCCGCACCGCTGCATGAATCCACACTACGCCCGGCAGGTTCGGCTCCAGAATGTCGCGGTAAAGTACGCCGCCTTCGCGGAGCGTCTTCGCTTGCAGATCGTAGAGCGCCGTGTCGTTCGTTAACGGCATGCACACGAACAACGGGCCGTTGGTAATCAGCAAAAGTGCAAGCGCTGTAGCCGCCACAGGCACGGTTGGGCGGAAGCCGGACGGACGATTCTCCGCAGGAGCGGAATCTTGCGAAAGCGCCGGCGAAAGTTGCTGAATCATAAGGCCGTTTCGAGCGATCAAGAGTTGCGAGGCGCCTGGGGAAGCAGCTCTCCGCCACTTCTGCCGAAAGCTCGCACGCGTCGCCGCGCGGCGAAGTCCTTTCGCCTAACGCTGCAGCGGCGGGGTAAGCCATTCCTCAATCGCGCCGACCGGCTCTGACTCGCGGCGAGAGAAGTTTACTTCCCGCTCGACGATGAACAGCGGCCGGGCGCGGGCCTGATCGTAAATGCGAATCACATACTCGCCCAAGATCCCAATGCCCGCGGCGTTCATCGCTCCAAAGAACGACGCCACAATGGTCACCGACGCCCAGCCAGGAATCGCCAGTCCGGTGAACAATTTGTGATAAAGCGCAAAGCCGCACACCGCTGCACACGTTAATAGCGACAGCGCCGCCAGCAGATAGAACATGGTCAGCGGGAACGACGAGAACGAAAAGATCGCCGACTTGGCCAGCCGCCCCAATTGGCGCATCGAAACGCGCGGGTGATCATCGTGGCGAGCCAGCCGCTCAACCGGCACCCCGATCTGCCGAAAGCCAACCCATCGCCGCAAGCCAGGATAATACCGGTCGCGGTCGTACATGCGGACAATATGTTCGGCCACGCGTCGGTCGACCAGGCCGAAGTTGCCTGCGTCGTTGGGAATCGGTGTGTCGGAAACGGCGTTCAGCACGCGGTAGAAGGTGTAGAACAACGACCGCTTAATGAAGTGCTCCTTGCGTTGGAAACGCACCGCATAGACCACGTCGTAACCCGCTCGCCACTGCTCCACGAAGCGCGGAATGGCGGCGGGGTCGTCTTGCATGTCGGAGTCCATCACCACCACGGCGTCGCCAGCGGCGAACATCAACCCCGCCTGGACCGCCGCCTGGTGGCCGAAGTTGCGCGAGAAATGCACGACCCGCACTTGCGGGTTTTCACGGGCCAGCTCTTCCAAGATGTAGGGGCTGTCGTCGGTGGAGCCGTCGTTCACGTACACAATTTCGTACCGCGACGTGCACGAGCGCAGCGCTTCTTCTACTCGTTGTGTAAGCGTGCGGAGCACGGCCGCTTCGTTGTAAAGCGGCAGAACGACCGAAACCAACGGGTTGTCGGGCCGCAAGCGGCCGGGAGGAGCAGCCGAAATCATTTGCGAAGCACTCCCACCAAAGAAAGTCCAAATGGGGCGCCGCAGCGCGTCAACCACCGGCGCTCCGCCGCAGCCACGGCGCCTAGCAGCCGGTTCATCCACGGCGAGACGCGTGGGAACTCCGCGGGCCGGTCGCGCCCCAGCAGGCGATCGAGCGTTCGTATGACCATGGCGGCCGGCAAGGAGAACGCGTTCCAGTGTGTCAGCCGCACCACCTCGAGCGACGCTGCCTGCGCTTGCCGCGCTAGTTCCTTTGCCGTGTAACGGCGGTAATGCCCTAAGCGCTTATCCCAATTGCTGTAAAGCCACGGATAGGCCGGCACCGTCACCACCAAGCCGCCGCCCGGTGCAAGTGTCTCGTGGGCGTGACGCAGCACTTCGACGGGTTCGGCCGTGTGCTCCAGCACATCGAGCATCACGACCGCGCGGGCCGATTCGGGCTCCAGCGGCCAGGCGGCGCACAGATCATGTACTCGCACCTGTTCAACACCACGCTGCCGAACGTGCTCTACGGCTTGCGGGAGGATGTCAAAGCCAGCTACGTCATAGCCGAGCTTCTGGAATTCCACCAAGTTGCGCCCTGAACCAATCCCGCCTTCCACGATTAAGCCCGGCGGCGGGAAGTGGCATTGGAGCAGCGTGACGGCCAAGGCCCGTTTGGCGGTGTGCCACCAATAGCGGTCCTCCAGCTCGATCAACTCTTGCAGATGGTGGTATTCCATCAGGATCACCAAATGGAGGATTCTTCGAGGGCCGACTTGATCAGCACCAGCAGGGCGTTTGGGTCGTAGGGTTTGCGCATAAAGAACCGGCAACCGGCGGCCCGTGTGCGGCGGACGATGTCGGGACGCTCCATTCCGCTTAGGACGATGACTGGCACGCCCGCCGTGGTCGGGTCGTCGGCCAATTGTTCGCCCAGTTCAAACCCTTCCATGTCGGGCAAGCGCAGATCGAGAAGCACCAGATGGGGCGGGTCTTGCCGCGCCATAGCAAGTCCCTCTTCGCCTGTCCCGGCGGCTCGGGTGATGTATCCCTGCCGCGACAGGCGGTACTGCAACGCTTCGCGCTGACCGGCGTCATCCTCGATGATCAGGATCGACTGCGGAGATTTCGTTGGCGCCGGTGCGGGCTCCAATAATTCGAGAAGATCGGCGCTCATCGCCAAGCCTTCCTTTGCAAAGAACCAACGCCGCAGGCATAGTCCGCGCCTCCGCGGAATACGGCGTCGTGAAAGCCTACGCCCCGTTTTGCGACTGTCAAATTCAAGTGTGTGGCGAAATCGCAGCTTCTGCGAAGGAGCGGGTGGTTGTGTTGGGTGGGGCGGTTGTGCTGGCGGTGGGGCTTGCTGGGAGTTGGACGGTTGTTTGTAACGTGCGGGTTTTGTGCTTGCCCCGCTACTCTTTGCCTGGGTTCAGCCGATTGGTCTTGGAGAAAACCGAGCCAGGGCGTACTTTACCCTCCCTTTTTGGATAAAAGACGATGGGTGGTTTTCGCATGGAGGCGAACATGATCGGCTCGTGGCGCGCGGCAAGAACAGCCGCGATTCTGTTGGCGGCCCTGCTGGCCGTGGGGTGCAATCTGGAGTTGGGGCCGGCGCCCGTCGCTAACGAGACTCCTACGCCGCCGGCTGCGACCGACCGCGGCGACACGCTCCGCATCGCCACCTTTAACATTCAGGTCTTTGGGCAGGCCAAGCTGGAGAAACCCGCCGTCATGGACGTATTGGTCCGGATCGTGCGCCAGTTCGATGTGGTGGCCATTCAAGAGATCCGCTCGGCGCAGCAAGACGTCTTGCCGCGGTTTGTAGAGATGCTGAACGCCGACGGCTCGCGGTACGACTTTGTGATTGGGCCGCGGCTGGGGCGGACCTCCAGCAAAGAGCAGTACGCCTTTGTGTTCGACACCACGCGAGTAGCGGTCGACCCGCAATCGATCTTCACGCTGGCCGACCCCGATGACTTGCTGCATCGCGAACCGCTCGCGGCTCGGTTCATCGCCCTGGGGCCGCCGCCGGAAGAAGCTTTCACCTTTACCTTGGTCAACATTCACACCGACCCGGACGAAACCGACCAGGAGCTTGACGCCCTGGATGACGTGTTCCGCATTGTGCAGGCTCAAGGCGAGGACGATGTCATCCTGTTGGGTGACTTGAACGTCGATCACCGCCGCTTGGGCGAGTTGGGTCGCGTCCCCGGCATTGCTTGGGTGATCTCGGGCGAGCCGACGAACACCCGCCGCACGAAATCCTACGACAACATCTTGTTCGACACGCGCTCGACAGTCGAATACGCCGGCTACGCAGGGGTGTTCGACTTCCGCGCCGAGTTCGGCCTGACGCTGGAGGAGGCGTTAGAGGTTTCGGATCACCTGCCCGTTTGGGCCGAATTCCGCCGCTGGGAGAACCAGCCGGGCCGTCCGTTGGCTGCCCTTCCGGGCGAATGATCGTGCTGGCGGCGCCCCCCGCGCCAAGGGCCGGTTTACCGGGCCATTGGTTTACCAAAATACTGACGCCATACGGCTTTCGGTTTGCTTCTTGGACTGTGGGGGCGTTTTCCACCATCGCCGATTTCGTCATAATTCGGAACGAGTTTGCCTTCGACTTCCAGCCCCCACCCACGGATGATTCTCTGGAAACTGAGCCTGCGCGAAATTCGTTCTCACCGCGGGCGAACCTTGCTTACGGCCGCGAGCATTGTGATTGGCGTTGCGGCGGTTGTTGCTGTGAACCTGGCCTCGAAGGCGGTGCGAACCTCGTTCAGCACCATGCAAGCTAGCATCGCGGGCGACGCGGCTTTAGAAGTGGACGCCGCTGGCGACAGCTTGTTTGACCAAGACATTGCCGACGAGTTGAGCCTGATTCCCGGTGTTGCCGAAGCCACGCCGATCTTTAAGCGTCCCACGGTCATGTACCACGACGCCCGCGAAGGTGGCGACACGCGCCGCGCTACTGATCGCGTTACCCTGATCCTGATGGGCGTCGATCCCGAACGGCATAACCTGCTGAACGATTACACGCTTATCGCAGGCCGCATGCTGGAGGAAGGGGACGAAGTGCTCCTCGACTCAGCCTTCGCCGAAGGCTTGGGGCTTCAGGTGGGCGACTCGGTGCGACTGCTAATGTCGGGTGGGCCGCGCCGCGTGAACATTGCTGGGTTGTTGAGTCCGCGCACCGGAGCGGCGGTGGCCACGGGAAGCGTGTTGTTCATGCCTTTGTCGACCGCCCAGCGGCGGTTGGGGCGACGGGGCCAGATCAACCGGATCGTGATCCGCCTTGAGGAAGGCGCCGACATCGATCAGGTGCAGGCCGCCATCGCCGAGCGGTTGCCCGTCGGACTGAACGTGCGCCAACCCGCCCTGGGAAGCCAGATGGGTGAAGAAACCATGCGCTCGCTACAGAACGCCCTGCGGCTGGCGACCTCGTTCGCCTTGCTGGCGGCGGTGTTCATTGTGGCTAACGCTTTCTTTATGAATGTCACCCGCCGGCATCGTCAGTTGGCCATGATGCGGGCCATCGGCGCCACACGGGGGCAAGTCCGGCTATTGATCTTTCGCGAAGCGATACTCCTGGCGCTCTTGGGAACGGCGGCAGGTATCGTGGCCGGCTGGGGAGGCGCTGTGCTGTTGGCGCGCGCTATGGGGCGGCTCTTTGGCGCGGATCTTCCGATGCTCCCCCCGACTCCTGCGGTGCTGGGGCTGGCGGTGGTGTTTGGCGTAGGCGTGGCTTTGTTGGGGGCTTTTCTGCCCGCTCGCAAAGCTGCTCGCGTGCAGCCCGTTGAAGGCCTGCATGAGGTTTCCCGCGCCGATGTGGAAGGCATGCCCCTGTGGTTTGTTGTGATAGGCGTTCTGGGGTTCCTGATCTCTGGCGGACTGCTTGCGGCAAACCTGCTGGGTTACTTGCCCGATTACGATTACGTGCTGGGGGCCATAGTGTTCCTGGTCTTTATGGTGCCGGTGCTGCCCATTGTGTTGGAGCCTGCTGCGCGACTGGTTTCGCTGTTATTGCGCCCGCTGGGGCGGGCCGAAACCCGCATCGCTCGGCAACAACTCTTGCGTCGCCGAGTGCGAACCACGCTCACCATTGGCGTGTTGTTCATCGCCTCGACCACCGGTCTGGGGCTGGCCAGCACGGTGATCGACAACATCAACGACGTAAAAAGCTGGTACCGCCGCGTTATGGCGGGTGACTTCTTCCTGCGGGCGATGACGCCAAACCTGTCGTCTTGGGAGTTCCCCGAAGTGCCCGAGGCCGTGGAGCAGGAAGTCAAATCGCTGCCCCACATTGAAACCGTTTTCGCGGTGCGGTTCTTTACCGGCGAGGCCGAAGGGCAGCAGGTCATGATCACCGCCCGTGATTTTCCCCCCAATACCATTACTGCGGAACAGGTTCGATACACCGACGAGGAGTTGCGGCAGCGGCTCCTGGCGGGAGAAGTGACCATCGGTTCGGTGTTGGCCCAACGGACTGGCCTGAAAGCAGGCGACCAATTAACGATCGCTACCACCGAAGGGCCGCGGAAGTTTACCATTGCCGCCATCATCAATGACTACATGGGAGGCGGCTTGGTGGTGCATCTGGACCGACGCATTGCCGAGGAGATGCTGGGTGTGCGCGGGGCCAACGCTTTTGTGATCCGCGCCGAAGAAGGATACCGTGACCAAGTCGAAGCTGACTTGCGGCGCATCGCTGACCAGTACGGCTTGCTGTTCCAGTCCTACTCGCAGTTGACCCGCGAGATTGACAACATGATGGCCGGGGTCATCGGCGGCCTGTGGGTGGTGATGGTCCTGGGCCTAGTGGTGGCGGCCTTGGGCGTGACGAACACCCTAAGCATGAATGTGGTGGAACAGACACGCGAATTAGCCATGCTTCGCGTGGTGGCGATGACTCGCCGGCAGGCGCGCCGCACCATCATCTTCCAAGCGGCGATTCTGGGGGCGATCGGCCTGATTCCTGGCGTGCTGCTTGGGGTGGGCTTGTCGTGGATCATTAACCGCTCGCTGATGGCGACCATCGGCCGCGAGGTGACATTCGGCTTCCACCCCTGGCTGGGCGCAGCAGGGCTGGTCGTATCTATGGTCCTGGTGGTGCTGGCTGCCTGGATTCCCGCTCAGCGCGCCGCCAAACTAGAACCCATTCAGGCCCTTCGCTACGAGTAGGCCTTTTCAAAAGACGCCGCACTCTTTGCAGTGCTGGCTGTGTCTTTGCAAAACACGGCTGGCGCCCGCGAGGGGCAGTCAGGGTAACGACGCATGGGCGGCGCACGTTAGTCGCTGGTGAGGCGTCTTTGTCCGTTGGCCATTCCCGTCGGAAGCGTTGTCGAAACGTTGACGCCCGGCGAATGATGGCCGTTCTGCGCCGAAATTCGTTGGCGGTGGAGTCGCCCACGATCTATAAATACTGCGGTGTGGCGATGGTCTTTTGCTTTCTCCACACCATGTGGAATCCGCAACCACAACGGCAGCAGCTTTTTTCATCGAATGACGCCGCAGGAACGCGGAGTCCAACGAACCGGATGACCACCACGCCGCCGCGCAGTCTGTAGACGCCTATCTCTTCAAGATTGTGGGCGAGTTGGGAAACGGTCTGTCTCGTTTATGCGGTTTGTCGGCGTCGCACGAGAGATTGGGAGCGGACGCGGGCTGAGCGGCGTGGCGAGAGCAGAACGGAGAGTTCGCATGGCGCCCCCGAAGCGAAAACGCAATTCGACGTTGCCCGAACGCATCGAGGATCCGGTGCCGGGAACGGTCCGCTTTTCCGCGGCGCTGGACGGCGTTGACGAATACCAAGCTCATCTGCACTTGGCGGGCCGACGCGTTACGTTTGACCTGTACACCGACCCGCAGGAGCAGCTTCGGCCGTGTATCCTCCGAGCCCGGCGCATTGTGGAGCGGTTTCCGGCGATTCAAGTGAGAATGCGGCGGTATCTCCAGAAAGAAATCTACCCGCAATTTAACCAAACGTGGCGCCCGAATCAGAGGCCGCTCACCTTGGACCAGGTGCTTGGCAAGTTAAAATTCCAGGCCGTAACTACGCACCCTGGCCCAGAAGCGATGGTCTGGTTGGCTGCTGGCGATCTTTTTGACGGCACATTTTGCAGCTCCACATGGGTGCGCGGAAACCGTTTGTCGGGCACGACATGCCTGAGTGAACCGGTGACGCTTCGCAATGAACGTCAGCCTAAAGAGGCCGGCGGCCGAAGCCTTGATTTGCGGGAAAGAAGAAGCAAAAAATCGCCAGATTAAGGAAACGCTGATGTAACATGGGCGACACTTCTGCGCTAGGAATATTCCCCACCACGTTCATCGGGTTTCCGGTTGGCGCGGCGCTGGCGGAGGTGGCGTGGCGGGGCTCGCCTCTGCACAAGGAGAACAGTCGATGAGTGCAACCTTTC
Organism: uncultured Pirellulaceae bacterium; assembly: GCA_964458385.1. GTDB lineage: Bacteria > Planctomycetota > Planctomycetia > Pirellulales > Pirellulaceae > JAHWKS01. Next base: position 11,850 of record CAYWIS010000107.1, on the reverse strand, counting down.
AAGAGCTTGACCAGGCTAAGGCTGACGCCTTTGCCGACCGCATGCTGGGAACGGTGAACCAGGCAATGCTGGCTCTGATGATCTCCATTGGGCACCGTACCCGGCTGTTTGATTGCCTGGCCGAGATGCCTCCGGCGCGTGTTGAAGAGATTGCCGAGAAGGCCGGCCTGCAGCCGCGATACGTGCGTGAGTGGCTGGGAGCGATGGTCACTGGGCGGATCATGGAGTACGACCCCCAGACGCGCACGTACTGGCTTCCCCCCGAGCACGCCGCGGTGCTGACCCGCGCCGCCATGCCGAACAATCTGGCGTCGATGATGCAGTGGGTGGCGGTGCTAGGCGCCGTGGAAAGCGAAGTGGTCGATAAGTTCATCCACGGCGGAGGCGTGCATTACTGCTGTTACTCGCGGTTTCACGACGTGATGGCCGACGAAAGCGCTCAAACGGTCGTCGCTGGATTGAAAGACTACATTTTGCCGCTGGAGCCGGGGTTGAGCGAGCAGTTGGAAGCGGGAATCGACGTACTAGATGTCGGTTGCGGAGCCGGCCGCGCCATGGCGTTTCTGGCCGAAGCTTTCCCCAAGAGCCGCTTTACGGGATACGACTTCTCGGAAGAGGCGATTACCATGGCCAAGGCGGAAGCCGAGCGACGGGGATTGACGAATCTGCGGTTCGAAGTGCGCGATGTGGCCCAGCTTAACGAGCGCGAACAATATGACTTGATTACCGCGTTCGACATCGTGCACGACCAGGCGGATCCCGCACGAGTGCTGCGCGAGATTCACGCCGCCCTGCGGCCTGACGGGTTGTTTCTGATGCAAGATATTGACGCGTCGAGCCATCTAGAAAAGAACCGCGAGCATCCGATCGGCCCCATGCTCTATACCATCTCAACCATGCACTGCATGACCGTTTCGCTGGCTCAAAACGGCGCCGGGTTGGGAACGGTGTGGGGGACGGAACTGGCCGAACAAATGCTCAAAGAGGCAGGCTTCCCAAGCGTGCGGATCGAACGTTTGCCGCATGATATTGTGAACTGCTACTACTTGGTGCGCAAGCAGGCTTAATCGTTGCACGGGAAGAGAAGTGGCCTAAGAAAAGGAGACCAGTGGCTACGCCTGGTCTCCTTTTCTTTTTCTGTCTTGCCTAGCCTCTCTAATTCTTTCGGCTGGCCGAAACTGCTCTTGTCCTGTTTGGCGGCGCTGTTTACATACCCTGGTTCTCTTGTTGGAGGATCGGGAGCTGTGAAGCACATTGTCGTTTTTGCGCCGTACGCCATACCCACGCCGCATTTTGAAACCGACCTGGAGTTGATTCAGCGGCATGTCGACGCGGGCGACCAGGTGACGATGCTCGCCTGCACCGGCGAGTTGCCCGCGTGCGACTCTAACCCCTATCGCGACTTGTCGCGCTGTTTGAAATGCCGGGCGCGTCGGCGAGCGGGCGTGGCGCTGCTTCCCGAATCGGTGCGAGTGGAGTCCTTCCTCCGCTTGACGCCGGAAAACGAAGAGGAAGGCCGTGGCCTGCGCACCGAATTTGCCGACGTGGAAGACTTGAAGCGGTATCACATTGGCGGTTTTGATGCGGGCTATGCGGTGCTGTCGTCGCTGATCGGCATTTGCCGCGACCCCGAGCCTGACTTCAAAAAGTACGGCTCGGTGCTGACGCAGCTACTCCGCGCCGGGTGGATGGCGTATCGGTCGATGGAGAACTACTTGCGAGAGAACCACGTCGATCGTGTGTACCTGTTCAATGGCCGGTTTGCGCCGCTTCGTGCCGTATTGCGGGCGTGCCAAGAGGCGGGGGTGGAATGTTATACCCACGAACGCGGCGCCAGCATTGACTTGTTCGCTCTGTTTCCCAATACCACACCGCACGACCGCGCGTTGATCGAGTCCGAAATCCACCGCACTTGGGATGAAGCCGCGAATGATCCCGAGCGCGAGGCGATTGCCCATCAGTGGTACAAAGACCGGGCGCGGGGATCGGCGCCCGTAGGGCAGTTGGTGTTCACCACCAACCAGCGTCCCAATGCGCTGCCTGAGAACTGGGACCCGCAGCGACATAACGTAGCCATTTACATTTCGTCAGAAGACGAGTTCGCGGCGATTGGCGAATCGTGGCGCAACCCGATCTACAAAGACCAGTTGGACGGACTGAAGAAGATCCTTGCTTCGCTCCAGGATGATCCAGGCAATCTACACTTGTACTTGCGCATCCATCCCAACTTGGCGAAGCTCGACAATACCCAGACGCGTGGACTGCATGCCTTGTCGGCGCCTTATTTGACGGTAATTCCCGCTCGAGCGCCGATCGACACCTACGCCCTGATGCGTTCGGCCAGCGTGGTGCTGTCGTTTGGTTCGACCGCTGGCGCCGAAGCGGTATATTGGGGGAAGCCGTCGATCCTGGCCGGGCATAGCTTCTATGAAAACTTAGGCGGCACCTACAACCCGCGCACCCACGACGAGTTGATGAGCTTGCTTCGGCAGCCGCTTTCGCCCAAGCCGCGCGACGGCATCTTGCGGTATGGTTTCTACTTTGCGACGCGTGGAGAACCGTTCCGCTACTTCACGGGGTACGGCTACTATGCGGGCCGGTTCAAGGGACGTCGGCTGCGCCCGACCGTGTTAGAGAATGCAACAATCGCCTTGGCTGACACCATTTCGCCTCGGCGATTGCTGCGCCGCGCTACACGCGCCTTGCGTCGGCCGGCGTGACCGCGAGGGTGTTGGCTGGCAAGAGACGCCAAGGCGGCGTCAAGTAAACAAACGCCCCTGCCAGGTGTTGCGGCGGGTGAACTCTTCTTCAATCGCCCGGCGCACTGCTGGCTTATCGAGGCACCACGTGGGGCCGATGAAATAATCGGGCGGAGCATCGCCGCTGACTCGCTCGACAATGGTTTCTGGCGGCAGCACTTCCAGAACATCCACAAGCGTGCGCACGTACTCATCGCGCTCCATAAGCGTGACTTCGCCCCGCGCCACTTGCTCGGCCAGGGGCGTACGCCGCACGGCGTAAAGATTGTGGATCTTGACCGCGTCGACGCGTAGCCGTGCGAGTTCCCGGGCCGTGGCCAGCATGTCGTCGTGCGATTCGCCCGGAAGGCCGAGGATCACATGAGCGCAGATTTCAAAACCCCGGCCGCGGCTGCGCTCCATGGCGTCGAGAAACGCATCGTGATGATGGCCCCGGTTCATCCAGTCCAGCGAGCGGTCGTGCATGGTTTGCATGCCGTACTCGACCGACAGATAGGTTCGGCCGGCGAATTCGGTGAGCAGGTCTAGCACCTCGTCGGGAACGCAGTCAGGACGTGTGCCAATCGCCAGTCCCACCACCTGCGGGTGCGCCAGGGCTTCTTCGTAAACTCGCCGCAAACGCTCTACAGGGGCGTAGGTGTTGGTGGCCGGTTGGAAGTAGGCAAGGAACTGGTCGCACACATAGCGGCGTTTGAGGCGGCGAATGCCTTCGTCGATCTGGCCAGTAATCGTCTGCCGGGGCAGCCGCCGGCTGGGACTGAAGCTGCGATTGTCGCAGAATGTGCAGCCGCCAATCGCCACGGTTCCGTCCACGTTGGGGCAGGTGAACCCTGCGTCGATGCTGACTTTCTGCACACGCTGGCCAAAGCGGCGACGTAAGTAAAAGTTATAAGCGAAGTAACGCAGCCCTGCTGACCGCCAGGGATAAGCCGCAGGTTCGCTGCGGGCGGCAAACGAATCAGTTGACGCTGGTTGCATTCAGGGATAAAGTGAAGCGTTATGGGTTTCCACCCACTTAGTTTGCATCCTGTGCCGTCAGCGGGGGTTCCGTTGGGCGGCGGAATGATTAGGGCGGATCATTAAATCGGTTATTCTACAAAATCCCGCGGGCGGGAAACCCTCTGAATAGGAATTCTGGCAGGTTCGAACCCTGCCTTGAGGCGTCTCTTCAAACCGGAACAAGAGCAATGTACGGCGAAATGATCCCCAAGGGAGGCGGCGACAATATACCGTTACTGAAGACCAAGCTTTTGGTCGGTCGCCGCGAAAGCTGCGACGTGGTGCTGCGATTCGCGAACGTTTCCGCCCATCATTGCGAATTGACATGTGAAGGCGGGTACTGGTACGTCCGCGATCTGCAAAGCCGCAACGGCACCAAGGTAAACGGTGTGCGCATAACGAGCAAGAAGCGGCTCGATCCGGGGGATGAAGTCGCGTTCGCTAAGCACCGGTACGAAATGGTCTACTCGCCAGAGAACAATGGCGCCGAAGGACCACCGCCGCCCGAAGAAACCGCGATGACCGACGTAATGGGCCGTTCGCTGCTGGAACGTGCGGGCTTGCTCCGCCGCAAACCGAACCAGTAGCACAGCAACGGGCCATGCCGTCCGCTCGCCGGAAGCCAACAAATACGGCGAGCGGTGGCGCCACGGTTGGCGTGGTTACCTGTGTTTACCCGCGCTCCGTCAACATGATTTGCACGGGGCGCTGTCCACGAACGTGCCGCCGTGGGCCGCCACGATCTGGGCGGCTCAACGGCGAGCGGGCTATTTACGCTCGTAGATCCCCATCAATTCCGTCTCGGCCAAGATATGGCCTTGCATAGCCCCTAGCAGTTTCTCTTTGGTTGGCTTGCCAGCAGGGAGATCTAGTTTGGCATCCAGGGCGTAGAGCTTAAAGAAGTAGCGATGGGGCCCATGACCTGGGGGCGGCATGGGGCCGCGATACCCGAGGTTGTTGCTCGGCCACGAGTTCACGCCTTGTCGTGCGCCCGGCGGATTGGTCAGCACCGCCTGACGCGGAATGCCTTCGGGCAGGGAGCGTACGTCGCCGGGAATTTTGTAGATCACCCAATGCACCCACGGTTCATCGCGCGGGGCGTCGGGGTCGTCGCAAATCAGGGCGAACTCTTGCACTCCTTCGGGGACGTTGGACCATGCCAGCGGAGGCGAAAGATCTTTTCCTTCACCCGTATACTGCTGGGGAATTGGCTCGCCATGAGCAAAGGCCGATGAAGTTAGGGTGAGCTCGGTTGTCGACGATGGCGCAGCGGCGTTCATGGGCGGTTCCTCCTTAACGGACGACTGGCAGCCAATCCCGGTGGCCAAACCAAGAGCGACCAGCGCGGGCGACACGCGACGCAGAACAAGAAACAGTGAAGCGGACATCGGTAATTACACCACGCGGCAGAGCGTGGCGCCTGCTCCCAAGTTGCCCATAGTATACCCCCTTGGTTCTGGACCAGGGAGCTTGGGCCTCGCATAACCACGCGTTCCCCGTCGACGCCCATGCAGCCCGCAACCGGGATCCTGGCGTTTCGCGGTCGTGTGTACGTTGGATTCTCGGCGCACTCTGACTTTCTTGCTTGCTAGAGCTAAGAAAGTGCTGCGATTCTTGGCTACTTGGTCTCTTGCGCGGGGCGATACAATGGGGGGCATGAGCGACCACATCATTATTGACGGATCATTGGGCGAAGGGGGCGGCCAGATCGTGCGCTCGTCGCTGACGCTGTCGCTGGTTACAGGACGGCCGTTCATCATTGAGAACCTGCGGGCCCGCCGTGCTCGTCCCGGCTTGATGCGTCAGCATTTGACTGCCGTGAAGGCGGCGGCCGCCGTCGGCCGCGCCCATGTAGAAGGCGCCGAGATCGGCTCGTCGCGGCTGGTGTTTGAACCAAACGAGGTAACGCCGGGGGAGTATGACTTTCAAATTGGGTCAGCGGGCAGCGCCACGTTAGTGGCTCAAACGGTGCTTCCGGCTCTGTGGAGTCTGCATGGCCCCAGCGTGTTGCATCTGGAAGGAGGCACGCACAACCCCTTTGCGCCTCCCTACGACTTTTTAGAGAAAACCTACTTGCCGCTTGTCGCGCGGATGGGCCCGCAATTCAAGTGCGCGTTTCGCCAATATGGCTTTTATCCGGCGGGAGGCGGCGAGTTTACGATTTCGCTTCAGCCTTCGCCAACGTTGGAACGATTGGACTTGCTGGAGCGGGGCGAACTGCTTCGTTGTGGCGTGCGGGCGCTCGTGGCCAACTTGCCACGACATATTGCCGAACGCGAATGCGCTACAATTGCCCGTGAATCTGGCTGGGACGAAAGTTGCTTCCAGGTTGAGGAGGTGGCGTCTGCCGGACCGGGGAACGTGGTGATGATTGAGTTGGAGTTTGCCAACATTACCGAAGTATTCGCCGCTGTCGGCGAGAAAGGAGTCAAAGCCGAGGCGGTCGCCGCTCGCGTTTGGGGAGAAGCCCGCGCGTACTTGGAGTCGGGAGTTCCCGTGGATGAACACCTGGCTGATCAGCTTCTCTTGCCGCTGGGGCTTTCGGCCTGGCGCGACCAAGGCTGCGGACGCTACCGTACCGGGCCCCTTTCGCAACATGCTCACACGCACATGGAAGTGCTCCAGATGTTCTTAGGCGTTCCCGTCTTCCTTGAGCAAGAAGGCGAAGCCTGGTTGGTGCAGGTGGGCGAGTAGTTAGCGCCCGCACGCTTTCAAAGACAGCGAAGGGGAATCGCTGCTGTGGGCATAGGGCGGCGCAGCGCCGTGAGAATTCGCCAACGGTCGGCGAAGCCGATGAACACCGCGCCCCCAAGCGGCGAGATTCGCCGCGGCAAAGATGGCATCAGGTGGCGGTGGAGTTGAAGCTGCGAACGTCGTTGGCTAGCTCTTTGTAACGCCAGTAGAAGTCTTGCGAGATCCACAGCAGATAAATGTTTCCGCCGATCGAAGCGAACAACAACAAAATGGTGACCGTGAACGCTAGCCACGGCTCTTTCGTCACAATGTTCCCTTCAGACGCGGGCGCAGGCGGCGGTTGCGTCACGACGGGCGGCGGAGCAGCGTAGCGTCGTCGATCGCGCTCGTCGTCATCGTCATCGTCGTCCCGCCGACTGCGCGAGCGCGACGGCGACTCCAAGTTGTTCGCCGTGAGCATGGGGGGAAAGTTATAGTAGCCCGGCGTTTGACCGTAACCCGCTGTCTGACCATAGCCCGGGTAGGGTGTTAGTCCGGGAATCTGTCCCAGCCCTGGGATCTGACCCGGAAGACCATAACCGTATCCGCCCGCCTGCTGCGCTGCCGGGGGGTACGGCGGCGTTCCTGCCGGAGCGTAGCCGTAGTTGTTGTTGGCTGCGGCCGGAGGCGACAGCCCCGGCGGCGCCGTTTGGTTGGGATAGGAGTTGTAACCCGGGTTGGCGTAATTGTTGTTGGGCGCCGCAGGCGGAGCCTGGTTGGAATAGTTGTTGCCGTTTGCTGTCGGCTGTCGGTTGCCGTTGTCGGGAGGCGGCGCCTGGGACGAATCGTTGTAGCCTGACGAAACGGGCGAGAGCGGCCCATACTGTCCCGAGGTGTAGCCTCCGTTATTGTTCGCCGATGTATTGGGCGCGGAGTAGTCGTTGCGCTGCCCATTGTTGTTGGCAGGCGCAAGATTCGGTTCGGGCTGATTGGTTGATCCGTTCGATGCGTTATTGGTCGCGGAGTTGCCGTAGGTGGCCGGACTGTTGGACGGCGGGTTGAGCGTCGTCGACGTGGTCGGTTGTGACGACGGCGACGTGTACTGGCTGGTCGGCGTGGTGGAGGTGGTGCTCGCCCCCGAGTTGGCGTTGGTCGTGGTCGGCGCATTCGACGTCGACGTGGTCGAAGGAGCCAGCGTTCCGCTATTGGTTGAACCGGCGCCGACCGTGGCGGCGGAATTGGACGAACCAGAATTGGACGAACCAAGCGGCTGCTGGTTGCTGGCGGTTCTGATGCTGCCGCTTTGCCAGTCGGTGCTTCCAGAGACGCTGCCGTAGTCGGTGCTGCCGCTGCGCGACGAACCTCCATAGGTCGAGCCGGTAGCGCCGTAGCTCGACGACGGCGTGGTCGTGGAGCCAGACGAAAGTGATCCAGTCGACAACGATCCGGCGGACGTTGAGCCGGTCGAAGGAGAACTCGTTGTGGGCGAAGCCGTGGTTGCCGAACCGGTCGACGTCGTGGTTCGCGAATAGGCGCCGCTATATCCGCCAAACGGCGAGCCGTAGCCAGAGCCTTGGGCCAAGTGATTCAGCGGAGGCGAAGCCGAGCCGTCGCGGCGAGTCGCGGCGGTGCTGGTGGTTAAAGTCGAAGTGGGAGTGGCGCTGGAGTTGGGAGTTGTGTCGCCCAGCGGGGCTGGAGGCAAGGGCCCGTCGTCGGCCCCCGCTTCGCCCGATTCGCGCGGGAGGGGCCCGCGCCCAATGCGAATGCGGAATCGGCGCACGGTAGGCGCGTCGGGATGAACTTCGCTGAGAATGTCGCCGCCGCTGGCCTTGAGCGACGCGAACACTTCAGGTTCGATCTGGATGATGTACTCTACCCCGCCTTCCTCGTGGGGTCGCCATCCGTAATCGACCCCCATAGCCGAGGCGGCCAGCAGCAGGGCCAGTCCAGTCATGATTCGCACTCCCTTGCGATTTTGTGGCGATATAGAGCCAGCCGCAAAATGGTAAACTAAAACCACCTGCGGAGTAAAGGCGAATTGGAAAGGCGACGGGAAGTACTGCCGGGGCGCCTGGAAGGGGGCTGTGCCAGGGAATCGCTAGGGGGCAGGAGAGCTGAGGGGGGCTTCCTGGCAAGATAGAGCCTTGCGTGCGGTGAGTTTCCAGGCAGTGCTGGGAATAAGGGGGGAAGCTTAGATGGCTGGGGATTAGTGGTCCGAAACCGCCAGCCACGGCGCCGCACGGGTCAGGTCGTGCAGGAACTGATCGCGGTATTTGGGGCAGAGCGAAACGACGTTGGCTGTGCGTCCGGCGACAAACAACCGGATCGTATTGGGCGACCCCAAGAAACGGCTGAGGCCGCGCGGCGCCCGAATCCCCTCAATGGCTTCGTAGCGAATCCGCTGCCGCGTGCCGCCGCTGTGAATGACCAGTTCGGAACGTCCGAACTCGTACCGCGTGGCCACTGTCTCCCAAGCCGCCAACACGCCAAGGGCAATCGAGAGCCAGCCGCACATTCGCGCCACGGGCGGCGAAAGCGGCGTCGCCCCACGGATTAGGAGCACGCCCATCACAAAGATCAGCGCCACGAACAATACGTGCCGCCCTTGGATTTTCTGGGGGTGGGTCATCAGCTTCTACGGCGAAAGGAATGGCTCGATGCGCCCGGTTCCGCAATGCAAACGTAGCTTATTTTTCGCAGGCAGGTCGGGGCCGATGCGTTTTTGTGGGACGGGCCAGGGAAGTCAACTCAGCGCCATACCCCCAAGGGTATAGGCCCACCCCGAAGCCGCATTCCACAACACCGCCGCCACGCCCACGTAATGCATCCAGTCGCGCCGGACGCGGCGGCCCAGGTCTACGGTCACGCACAGGCTCAAGATCGCCACATTCACCAGCCCGCCGATCATCTGAACCAGGTTGATTGCTGTCAGAAATCCATCGATCCCGCTTGCGGACATAAAATCGGTTTGGAAGCGAATCGCAACGGCAAGTGTGCACAAGCCGGACAGCCCCGTTTCCGCGGCCAGCATTACCAGGAGCACGCGCCAGCGTCGCTCCCACGGTCCCATCAACGCTATTCCAAGGCAGCCCGCCGCCGTCAAAAGCTGCACAACCGCGAAGGAGCCGAATTGCCACATCGAGAGTGGGTCATCGATCGAGAGTCTCATCGTGTCACGAGACACGAGCTTGAACGCCGCCACGTCGAGCCAGAGAACCACGACCATGGCTCCCCACAGCAACGCAATCCATTGGCCGGGATGAACGGGGAACCTCCGGCGCTGCAGGCGACGCCCGACTCCCACCGCCAGGCTTCCAACCAACGCTCCGCTGACCATGCTTTGCGCGAACGCCATGGTCAGATAAAACGCACGATGCGGTAGGGGGTGGTTCTCCCACTCGCCTAGGGCGCGCTGAGCCGCCAGAATCGCCGCGCTGCCGGTCATCCAGACCAACAAATGCACAATTCCCAACCGCGGTTGCGTCAGCTCAGACGCAAGGGAGTCGTGATTCACAAAATTCTCCTGATGACGGTCGCACGCGCTTCGACTGAGAATGGGCCCCACCGAGTTTACAGGAAATCGGCCAAGCCGTTACACTTTCCAACGGCTTTAATTCATAAGGAGACGCCACATGCTCACGCGCCTGGCAATGGGGGTCGTTATCGCGGCGGTGTTCGCTACCGCGGCGCGCGCCGAAGAACGCTACTTCGCCATTCGTGTTGTCGACGAGGACACCGGCCGCGGCGTGCCACTCGTGGAGCTCCGCACGGTGAACGGCGTGTGTTATTACACCGATAGCAATGGCCTGGTCGCCTTCGACGAACCGGGGTTGATGGGCCGGCGAGTGTTTTTCTTTATCGAAAGCCACGGCTATGAGTTTCCCGCTGACGGCTTCGGTACGCGGGGCGCGGCGTTGACGCCGCTGCCTGGCAAGTCGGCTACGCTCAAAATCAAACGCCTCAACGTGGCCGAACGGTTGTACCGCGTAACCGGCGCCGGCATTTATCGCGACAGCGTGCTGCTTGGCGAGAAGGTTCCACTGCGCGAGCCAGTGCTCAACGCCCAAGTCTTCGGCTCCGACAGCGTGATGAACGCCGTCTACCGCGGCAAGATTTACTGGTTCTGGGGCGACACCAACTGGCCGGCGTATCCGCTGGGGAATTTTCACACGCCCGGAGCCGTGTCGGAATTGCCCGAGAACGGAGGACTCGACCCGGCCGAGGGCGTCGATTTGCAGTACTTTGTTGGAGAGAACGGCTTCGCCCGTCCTACCGCCCAGATGGAAGGCGAAGGGCCCACGTGGATCAGCGGCGTGACGGTGCTGCGCGATGAGGATGGCCGCGAACGTCTCTTTGCTGACTACGCCAAGATACGTCCGCCGCTCTCGGTGTATCGTCGTGGCATGATCGAGTGGAACGACGAACAGGCCCGGTTTGAGCACGTCGCCGACATCCCTGCTGGCGCCCCGCTACATTCCGCTGGTCACACGTTCCAACACGAAGAGAACGGCGTGCGTTATGTCTACTTCGCCAATCCTTACCCGTTGATGCGGGTGCAGGCTACGCCCAAGGCGTTTCTCGATTCTTCGCAGTATGAGGCGTTCACCTGTCTGGTTGATGGGAGTCGTTTGGAGCAGCCACAACTGGACCGCGACTCGGACGGTCGCTTGCGGTACGCCTGGCGCCGCAACACTCCCGTGGTCGGCCCCAGTGAGCAAAAGAAGCTTGTCGAGGCGGGCGTCATGCAGCCCCATGAAGGGCTGTTGCAGCTTCGCGATCGCGATACCGGCCGCACGGTTGTGGCGCACGGCGGCTCCGTTTACTGGAATGCGCACCGGCGGCGTTGGGTGATGATTGCGGTGGAGATCGGCGGCGAATCTTCCTTCCTCGGCGAAGTCTGGTTGGCCGAAGCCGATACGCCCGTCGGCCCGTGGGCGTACGCCGTGAAAGTCGTTACGCACAATCAGTACAGCTTTTACAACCCCAAACAACACCCGATGTTCGACCAGGACGGCGGGCGCATCATCTACTTCGAAGGAACCTACACCTACACCTTCTCGGGCAATCCTGTAGCGACGCCCCGGTACGATTACAACCAAGTCATGTATCGCCTGGACTTGGACGATCCCCGGGCGGCGCTGCCGGTGGCGATCTACGGTTCGCCCGAAACGCCGCTTTCAACATGGTCCACACAACCACCCGCCGAGTTCGCTTGGAATAAAATTGCGTTCTTTGCGTTGGATCGCCCAAGAAACGACGCCGTGCCGATTTATCGAATCGAAGGCGAGCATGGTGAACGCCTGGTGGCCTCGCCGGTGGACGCTGTCGACGCAGCGCCGCTGTTCTACGCCCTACCGGCTGACGTCGCTGAGCGTCCGAAGACGGTGGCGCCGCTCTATGAGTTCGTTCACCCCGAAAG
>CAYWIS010000106.1:0-19854 GCA_964458385.1 uncultured Pirellulaceae bacterium | reverse complement strand
TTGTTCGTCCTGACGAGCGGTTTCTTTCTCTAGGGGGGCGGGTTGCGACCCCACTGCGCCGTTTGCTAGGTTGACCCAAGGGCCTTGAGGAGTGTCCGTTGGGCCGCCGTCCCTCTCTTATTTACCTCTCGACTTTCTCAAGGAAGTAGCCGTGACACCTGACTCGTTGCAATCGCTCATGGCGACCGGAACCAAACTTTGGTTGGATTCGGTCGATCCCGAGATGGTGCGGATCAATCGCGCGTGGGGCGCCACCGGCGCAACCTCCAATCCCGTGATCGTTGCCGACTTGATCAAAACCGGCCGGTTTGACTCCGATCTTGAAAAGCTGATCGACGAAGGTCTGGACGACGAAGCCATTGCCTGGCGTTTGACCGATCGGTTGGTGTCGACGGCCGAAGCGGTCTTTCTGCCCGTCTGGCGGCAAACGAACGGGGACGACGGGTACGTCAGTTTTGAACTCGACCCGCTGTTGGAAGATCCGGAAGGGAGCCTATCGCACGACGAGCGGGTACGACGGTACATCGAGCTTGGCAAACAGTGGTCTCGCGGCCACGACAATCGGATGATCAAGGTCCCAGCCACCCCTGCCGGTTTAGACGCACTGGAGGAGCTGTGCGCTGCGGGCGTTACGCTGAACGTCACGCTGATTTTCACCATGCGGCAGTACGAACAGGCGCGCAACGCCGTCTGGCGCGGCGCCCAGCGGCGGCCGGACCTGACGCACTTTAAGAGCGTTTACAGCATCTTCGTCTCGCGCGTCGATGTTTATACCGAAAAGCACGTTCCTGAACTCTCGCCCGCCGCGCAAGGCCAGGTTGGAATTGTCAACGCCAAGCAAATTTGGCAAGCGAACCAGCAATTCTGGCGTGAACACCCCACGCCATTGAAGCAAGAAATCATCTTTGCCAGCACGGGCACAAAGAAACCTGAAGATCCACCTTGGAAGTATGTTGCGGCATTTGCCGGAAGCGATATTGAAACCAACCCGCCGGCCACCAACGACGCCGTAGCGAAGAGTTCTCTCACGTTTACCCGACAGGTGGATCAATTGCCTCCGCAAGAGATCCTGGACGAAATTGCAGCCAAGGTCGATCTGCAAGAAATGGAGCGCGTGCTCATGGAGGAGGGCATTAAGAAGTTTGCAGATCCGCAAAAGGATCTACTCAAATTGATCGCGCAGAAGCGGCAACAGCTGGTTGGCCGCGCTTAACCGGCGCGCCATCGTCTTTCTTCTTTCTGCCTGACGCCCTGAGAATTACGCCCCGACGGCGCCGCATACAATTTGAAACCCCCAGGGGGTGCGGAAAAGTCCCGCCCCCTGGCCGTGCAGCGCCCCCTTCCCTCTTGCGTCTCCCTCTGGTTTATTACGAGGTTTTGCAGATCGAGGTTGACACTCAAGGACCGGAATCGCGTATTCCTATGACGGATCTGGTGCGTCAGGAAGTCGCCGCTTTGGCGCATACCATGGTAGTCAAGGTGGGCACGCGCGTGCTCACTCGCGAGGACGGTTCACTCAACGAGCAGCGAATCGCCGTGTTGGCCGAGGAGCTGAACGCGGTGATCGATTCCGGACGACGCGTGGTGCTGGTCAGCTCGGGCGCGGTGGGCGCCGGAATGGGGCGACTTGGCTTGACCAAGCGTCCGACCGATCTGGCGCAGCTTCAGGCGGTAGCCGCCGTAGGGCAAGCTCGGCTCATTGAAACGTACGAAGGCGCTTTCCGTCGCTATAACCGCCACGTGGCCCAAGTGCTGCTTACCGCGGGCGACTTGGATCATCGGATCAGCTATCTCAACGTGCGGAACACCCTGCACGCGTTGTTGGAGTTCGGCGCCCTGCCGATCATCAACGAGAACGATACCGTCGCGGTGGACGAGCTGATGACCACCTTTGGCGACAACGATCGCCTGGCGGCGATGGTCACCAACCTGCTTCGGGCGCCGCTCTTAGTGATTCTTTCGGATATCGAAGGGCTCTATAACGGCGACCCCAAAGATCCGAGCTCTCAGTTAGTTTCCACGGTGCCCCACATTGACGAAACCGTCTACGAATATGTGCGCGACAAAGCGACCGGCCTGAGCAAAGGGGGGATGGCCAGTAAACTGGAAGCCGCTCGACTGTGCACGTCTGCGGGCGAGAACGTGATTATCGCCAGCGGCCGGCGTGAAACGGTCCTCCGCGATGTACTGGCCGGGGAGCCTGTTGGCACCTTATTTCTCGCGCAAGGAAAATCAATCCGCCCGTGGAAGCGATGGATTGGACTGACGGCCCAGCCGCGGGGCAAAGTGCGCGTGGACGACGGAGCGCGCCGCGCCATTGAGGCCGAAGGGCGCAGCCTCTTAGCCATTGGCGTCGTCGAAGTTGAGGGCAAGTTTCAAAAGGGCGACATCGTGTCGGTGGTGGACAGCGCCGGGCGCGAATTCGCCCGCGGCCTAACCAACTATCGCTCGGAAGACCTGGACCGCATTAAACGTCTCAAGACCGCCGAGATTGCGGAAGTGCTTGGCCGCCTCCCTTATAAGGCCGTCATCCACCGCGACAATATGGCCGTGGTCCACGGCCGGTAACGCTGCGTTGCGTCATCTCTCGTGTGTCTCATGCGCCGCCATGCGCATCTGGCGATTGGCCCGTAATTCGCGCGTTCGGGTACAATGCCATGATGCACGTGAATCCCTACGAGAGCCCACGACCGACATCGCACGACGACGGCGCCCGGTCGCTTAAAGACCGCCGTTGGAGTCTTGTGCTTTCGGGTTTCTTTGCTGGCGGATACGTGGGCGCCTGGGTCGGTTCGCTTTCGGGCGCCGCGGTGGGAGTGATGTTCGCCGTCGTGACCGGCGCTGGAATGACGGGGAATCCCGATCCTGCTTTTGCGTTCATTGAAACGCTGATCACCACGGGCCTGCTGCTGGCGATTGTCGGAACGTTAACAGGCTGTGGACTTGGCGCTTCGCTGGGCGTCGCTTTAGGGGTATTGGTCGCCATCTCTAGGGCCGGCGTGCGAGCAGGGTTTGTCGGGATGTCTTGCATTTTGGCGTCGGCGGCGGCCGTTGTGACGGCGGCCGCCATGTTTGGCGTCGACGTGAGTGGGCCCACCCCAGCGTTTGTCGCCGTGAACCAGCATCATCTTGTGGTGCAGGTTGCCATCCTGGGGGTGGTGGGCTTTGGGGGCTTGTTTGGCGGCGGTTTGCTGGGGCGAGTCTTGCGCGAAGTTGCCTGGGAGAGCGGCCTTTCGGCCGACGTTGCCGTTGACGCGCAAGAGCCTAGAATGAGTGAAAGGGAGCCCAACAACGAGGCGCAATAAACCAGCGCACGAAGCCACGTCCACCGGAGCGTGAGGAATTCCCTCTCTGCCCTCCTAAGCGACAGCGCAAGCTCCCCCATTCCCGCCCCGATCTGCGCGCTTGCTGGAACTGCACGCCATGGATGAATCGCCCCATTCTGAATCCGCCGATGAGCCGGTCTTTGGCCATCGCCGCGCCGCCGCCAAAGCGCGCGAGTTTCCCCAGACGCCCGGCGTGTACCTGATGAAGGATCCCGTGGATCGGGTGATCTACGTTGGTAAGGCCAAGAACCTTCGGAGCCGCGCGAGCAGTTACTTTCAGAAAGGGGCGGAAGAAGAACGCCGCATCGCCCACTGGATCAAGGAGGTGGCCGACATCGACTTCATTGAATGCGAAAGCGAAGTCGACGCCCTGCTACTTGAATCTCGGCTCATCAAAGACGTCCAGCCGAAATACAACAAAGAGCTCAAAGACGACAAGACCTTCCCCTACTTACAGATCACCACGGGCGAAGACTTTCCGCGCGTTGAAGTCACACGCGAGCCACGAACCAGCGGCGTGAAACTGTACGGCCCCTTTACTAGCGCTGGATCACTGCGGGGTGCGGTGCAAGTGTTGCAACGGGTCTTCAAGTTTCGCACCTGCGGCCTGGATATTGAGGAGAGCGACCAACGATGGCGGTGGTTCCGGCCATGCTTATTAGCCAGCATTGACCAGTGTACGGCGCCTTGCAACCTGCGAATTAGCCGGGACGAGTACCGTCGCGATATTCGCCGCCTGCAAATGTTTCTCGAGGGGAACAAGAAGCAGCTTCTGGAGCAAATGCGCGAGGAAATGCTGGCCGCCTCGAAAGAGCTACGGTTTGAAACGGCGGCTCGCCTGCGCGATGAAATTCACATGCTGGAAACCCTCGACCAGCGTGGCGAACTTGACACGCACGCTCAGCCCGAAGTCTTCTACATTGATCCTAAGAAGGGGCTGACTGGCTTGCGTAAAGTGCTCAAGCTCAAAGAAACGCCTCGCACAATCGAGGGTGTCGACATTGCGCACTTGGGCGGCGAAGCCATGGTCGCTAGCCTTGTTACGTTCATCGACGGTCTTCCCTTCCGGCCTGGTTACCGACATTACAAGATCAAAACGGTTCAAGGGATCGACGATTTCCGTAGCATCCATGAAGTCGTTGCACGGCGTTACAAGCGGCTCTACGACGAATCAGAGCCTTTCCCCGATATTCTCTTAATCGACGGTGGAAAGGGCCAGTTAAACGCCGCTTTAGCGGCTTTTGAAGCGTTGGAGATTCCTCCGCCCACGGTCATCTCGTTGGCCAAGCGCGAAGAAGAAATCTTTACGCCCGGAGCAAAAGAGCCCCATCGTTTGAGCCGCAATTCCTACGCGCTGCGTCTGCTTCAATTCGTGCGCGATGAAGCGCATCGCTTCGCGCAGCATTACCATCACATGCTGCGTCGCAAGTCGACATTACCGGAATAAAAAACTTCCAACAGCGGGGTTGCAATGATCGGGAGTTTCGTTAAATTTCAACCCATCACATTCAGCCATTCAAGCTTTCGCTGACGCCTTCTTTTGTTTCCCTTTCGTCCTTCGGGACTACCTTCGCTTGCGGCTTCGCATTGCTCCCAATCCAACTCTTTTAGCGTTTGAAGCTGCGCGCAGGTTTTGGAAAACAATTCAAAAATTTTTCAATAAGTCCACAACAATTGTGGCGGATTAGACGAACGCCTGCCAATATTAGCAGGGATGCCCTTTTGGGCACGGATGCCGTTTTCTTCTCCGCCACAGACGTCCGAGGCAAGCATGAGGCTTGCCTTTTTTCGTGCGCACACCAGCGAGCACGGCAATTCGAAGAGACATTGCGCCGACCTGGCCCTGCATCGTCCACCCAACAACGTGACGACTTGGGCCTGGCGTGCGCATAAGAAAAGGGCAAGCCCAGTGCTCGCCCTTGACCATGAGTGATTCGTCGCCGGAGTGTTTGAAGCGCTTTCAGGCAACGTGGCGCCGCGCCCGCTCTCTTAGCGTCCTTGAACCATTTCTTTGAGCGCCTTCAGAGCCCGCACCTTAACAGCGGTGCTGGCGGGCTTGGGATCAAGCCATCGCTCTTCGCCGGTCCGCGGATCGCGTCCCTTGCGTTTGGGAAGCGCCTTCTTCTCAACACGAACGACCTTGCACAAACCGGGAATGGTGAACTGACCCGCAGCGTTCTTCTTCAGGTTCTTACTGATTTCTTGCGCTAAAGCATCGAACACCGCCGCAACTTCCTTCTTGCTTAGACCGGTCGTCTCAGCGATGTTCGCTAAAATCTCCGACTTGGTGGGGGCCTTAGGACCTTCCTTCGCCATCGTGGTTTACCTTTCGTGTGAATGGAGGAATATTGCACTTTCGTTGAGAAAAGCTGCGAGAATTAGAAAACCCCGCACGCCACTTTGCAACCCTCAACGCCGGAAAAACACTGGAAAAACCAGGAAAACCGGACTTCTGAGAAGAGTTTTCGGCTATTTCCGGTTAATCGGGTTACCTTTCTCCGCCGGAAACCGCCAATAAAGCCGACTTGGCGATCGTCGCCCCCTTCCCGGCCTAAGCCCAGCGGCTATGGGGCCGTACCGCGTTCCGCAGAACGAAAGCATCGAAGGCCGAAACATGGTAAGCTGTCGTTCCCAAGGACCATCGTTCTGGATTCTGCCGGCCGCGGAAATCGTTGCCGCGCCAGGCGCAAAGGAATAAGATAGGCTACCAGTGGGGTTGCGCTCGCTGTGCGCTTGCGCTAGCGAGTTCTCCTCCGGGCGAAGGCGCGCCCCGATTTTGGGTGTTTCTTCCACCCGCTCAATCTTGCCCGATGCTATTTAGCCCGTTTGGGGAGCCGTTGTAATGAGGACGGATCGTCGTATCAGCGCCGTGTTAGGAATCTTGCTTGGCCTGGCAAGTTTCACAGGAGCGGCCTCGCCCGCCTTGGCGCAGGTATTCTTTGGCAATCCGCGTGCGTCGGATGAAGAACGCGACAACGTGTTCGTCCAGCCCGACCGCGAGCTGCGGCAGTTAATTGAAGGCGCCAAAGAAGCGATTCAATTACAGAACTACGGCGATGCGGTCGACGCCCTCAACCAACTGTTGGTCGATCCGCAGCTTGAGGATTACTTTCTCGGTCGGCCAGGCGACGCCACACAAATGAGCTTGAAGGCCGATGCGCATCGGCTTCTAGGCTCGATGCCTCCTGCGGGTCGCGCCGCATATGAACAGAAGTTCGGCCACGAAGCACGACGGCTCTTGAACGAAGCGGTTGAAAAGGCCGACCCGGAGCTTTTGTCGCAAGTAGCCCGAATGTACTTTCACACGCAGGCCGGCATGGAAGCCGCCATGCTCTTGGGCCGCTACCATTTGAATCGTGGCCGGCCGTTGGCAGGCGCTCTTTGGCTTAAGCGTTTGACCGAAGCGGCCGAACAGGCAGCCAAGATTGGTCCGGCCGCCGCCCCGTATAACCCCGCCGCCAAGTATGATCCGGAACTTTCGATCTTGCTGGCCGAGTGCTGGTTAGAAGCGGGCCTGAACGACAGCGCAGTTGAGACGCTCGTCAGCCTGAAGCGTCGCATGCCGCAAGCCAAGGTGCGCGTCGGCGATGAGCAAACGTCGCTCTTCGCGCAAGACACGCAAGCGCTCGCTTGGCTGGAAAACGTGCTTGCAGCGCGGCGCGAAGCGGGCGCCACGCGAGAATCCGATTGGACCTTGTTCCGCGGCAACCCGGCTCGCAACGCGACCACAGTGGGTGGCTTCCCGTTGCCGCAGTTCGTGTGGAAGGCGCCCATTTCCAACGATCCAAGCGACGTAGAAACCATCTCGCGGATCGAAAAGTCCGAGTTCCGCAGTTCCCAGATCCCCGCACTGCCGGCAGGGCAACCCTTGGCGGTTGGCGACATTGTCGTCATGCGCACGCCCGACCAAGTGATGGGCGTCGACTTTCACCAAGGAAAGCGTGTTTGGCTGTTCCCTCCGCCCAATTCCATCTTTGACCGCACGCTGGACGCGGAAGATTCCCTGCCTACCCTGCAGGCGGAAGACGAACAGCGCCGCGAGTTAAAGCAACGCATTTGGGAAGACGCGCCCTATGGCCAACTCAGCAGCGACGGCCAGACGGTCTACTTCGTGCATGACCTGGGGTTCGCCTTTGAAGGCATGCGGCAAATGCTGATCGGACAGGGAGGGTTTCGCGCTCCGAATCCTAAATACCCCAAGTCGTACAACCAGTTAGTAGCGCTGGACCTGCGCGGCGAAGGAAAGCTGCGCTGGATCGTCGGCGGCGAAAACGGTGAAAACGAACCGCGACTGGCAGGCGCGTTCTTTCTTGGTCCGCCATTACCCTTGGCCGGGCAACTCTATGTGTTAGCCGAGGTCAACGCCGAAATTCGGCTGGTCGTGCTTGACGCCCAAAACGGACAACTTCAATGGGCGCAGCAACTGGCCCATGTGGACCCCTCGGGCGAAACCATTTTGTACGACGTGCACCGCCGCCTGGCGGGCGCTACTCCGTCGTTTGCCGATGGCGTGCTCGTTTGCCCCACCTCCGCCGGCGCCGTGGTCGCGGTGGATATGGCGGCTCGCTCGCTGCTGTGGGGTTATCAATATCAGCGGACTTCATCAAGTGCGGGCGGCCAGTCGGGAATCATGATTTACGACCGTCCGGCGCGCGAGATGGGCGAGCGTTGGGCCGACGGCTTGGCCGTTATCGCCGATGGACGCGTTCTGATCACCCCCGTTGAGTCGGATCACTTGCATTGCCTGGACTTACTTACCGGACAGATGGTCTGGCAACAGCCGCGGGGCGAGTCGCTATTTATCGGCGGCGTTCATAACGGCCGGGCGGTTGTGGTCGGGAAGACCCACATCACGGCCTATGACTTGGCAACGGGCAAGATCGCGTGGGAGCAAGAGGTTGGCCTCCCCACCGGGCGCGGCTTCTTGAGCAACGGCGATTACTATCAGCCCGTGTACCACACCGGCACGGGCGACGGAGGCGAACAATACGCCCGGTTCGAATTGGTGCAAGTAAACGTCGAGAAGGGCGAGATTGTCCATCGTGTGGAAACCGATCGGGCGCTCGGCAACCTCGTGTGCCACCGCGATCAGATCATCTCGCAAGGCGCCCAGTGGGTTGGCGCGTTGTACCAGGTGGACCCGCTGCGCAAGACAGTGCAAGAGCGGCTCGCGAAGAACCCCGACGACGCCTGGGCGGTGGCGCGGCACGCCCAACTGCTAAGGCACGATGGTCAAGAGGAAGCCTCGTTGGCCGCGCTGCGGCGCGCTCATGCGCTCGATCCGAAAGATGACTACACGCGCGATCTCTTGATCGACACCATGCTTAAGTTCCTCGATCAAGACTTCGCCCAATATCGCGACTTTGCCGACGAGATCCAGCAACTCGATCCCGCCGCCGATCAGCGTAGCGAGTTCCTGCGGCTGCTGATCGCGGGCTACCAGAAGGTGAACGAGCCCGATAAAGCCTTCGAAGCGTGCTTGCGGTTAGCGGGCTTGGAACTGGATGACCGCATTAGCCCTTCGCAGCCGCCCATGGATCAGGTGGGCTCGCACTTGACCGTCCGCCGCGACCGCTGGATTCGCGCCCGCATGAAGGAATTGATGGACGCCGCCGACGGACCGCAGCGAGAAACGATCGACGCGGCGATCGCCAAACGCTTGGACGAAGCATTGGCGATTGACACGCCGTCGTCGTTAACGCGTTTCCTCAATTACTTTGGCTCGCATCCAGCGGCGGATCGCGCGCGGCTGCGGCTCGCCGAGAAGCTGCTCGATTCGTCCAGCCTGCTTGAAGCCGAATTACTCCTGGTACGCTTGGAGGAGTCGGCCGATGCTCCAATTGCGGCGCGAGCGACCCTTCACTTAGCGCGGCTCATGGAGCGAACCCAACGCTGGTCGGAAGCCGCCAACTACTACCGGCAACTTGAACAGCGCTGGCCCGACGTCATCATCGAAGATAATGTCACGGCCGCCGCCTACCTTGCGAACTTGCCGCAAGAGGGCCCCTTAGCCCAAGCCTTGGCCGGGCGCCCGGCGTGGCCGGCGGGGCGCGTCGAAACCAAGACCACCGAGGCGCGGCTGGCGAACGTGTCGTCGTATCAGAAGGTCTACCCAATTGAACTGACCGAACACCGCGGCGGACTTCCTAGCGGCGCCACGATCGCATTCGACCAACAACAAAGCCAATTGATCGTTCGCGACGACCAAGGCCGCGTGTTGTCGAGCATCTTTGTCACCAACCCGCATCAAAGCATGCGGTACCCGATGCCGTCGGGCAATAACAGCGTCTATCACGCCAAGGTGAACGGGCACCTGCTCTTGGTGTCGTTCGGCGTGCAACTCATGGCGTTTAACTTGCTCGACAGCACCCAACCCGCAGGCGAGTCAGTTCTGTGGAAGGAGGAGGTCGATCATCTGCTCGACAGCAACCTCGCCCGGCGCACCCGTGTAACCCACGTGCCGCAGCATAATCCGTGGGGCAATCCCCGTTATTACGCCACCAGTTCCAATTCGCTGCCGGTTGGTCGTTTCGGACCGTTAAACGAGCACGGCGTCGTTTTTCAACGGCGCAGCGAACTGGTGTGCGTCAACCCGCTTACGGGCGAGCCCATCTGGATTCGCGAAAATATTGATCCCGGCTCCGAGGTATTCGGCGATGACGAGTATCTGTTTGTTATTGCCCATAGCGGACAACACGCGCGGCAAGCGATGGTCCTCAACGCCTTAGACGGCACGCTGGTGGGTTATCGCGATGTGCCGCCGCGCAGCAACCGCTGGGCGACCTTCGGACGCCGCCTGCTGAGCTTCCAGCAGGAAGGCAAGGCAATGAAGCTGCGCATGACGAACCTGCTGGAAAAGTCGCCGCAAGATTGGGAGCGATCGTTCGCCGTTGAGTCCAAAGGCTGTATCGTCGAGCGAGACAAGCTCGCCGTACTAGAGCCCGAAGGCAAATTCGTCTTGTTGGCCTTGGACGACGGCCGGCCGTTAATCGAAACGACCGTTGAGCCAGAGAAGTCGCTGCAAAGCATCTTCGTGCTCCCCTCTGAGGATCGCTATTTGCTGTTCACCAACTCCACGTATCGCGAAAACAACTCCACCGCCTACCTGGCGCCCGCCATTCCCGAAGCGCCGTTGGTCAACGGACACGTGTACGCCTTTGATCGCCAAACCGGCCGATCGCTGTGGCCCTCGCCTGCCTTTGTGGAGCAATGGGGTCTTCCCTTGGATCAGCCCACGGGAACGCCGGTGGTGGTGCTCATGCGGCGGGAAATGCGCAAAACCTCAAGCGCCGCCCAGCGCAACGCCTTGGCGATCCTTTGCCTGGACCGTCGCAATGGGGCATTGTTGTTTGAAAAGAGCGAACTCAACGCCAACGCCGGTATGGGCAACGACAAATACACTTTGGAAGCCGACCCGGCCAACAACACGGTGAACCTGGTGCTGCCTTACCTGGGAGTCACCTTCACCTTTACCGACAATCCCGAACCGCCGCAGCCGCCCCTAGATAGCAGCGCGCTCGGCCAGGCGGGCGAATCGAATCCTGCCGTTGACGCGGTGGGCGCCGTGTTTCGCGGTGTGCGACTACCCGAAGTTGCAGTTCCCCCGCCTCCCGCGCAACTCGGCTTGCCAGCCGGAGTTCCGCAAGGCGTGCGGCTTAACGTCAATGGGCAACTCGTTCCGCTGATTCCGCAACCCGCCCGGGCCGGAATCGGCAAATAGGCAACCGTCGTTTGCCACGAACCTTGTCGGCGGCAAGCGATGGGAAACCACCGCATGCATGCGGCGCTATTGCGGCCAGTGCACTGGCTGCCCCAGCGACTTCGCCCACTGCATGACCGCGGAAAACTTGGGCGATTGCGCCGGGTCATCGTCGGCGTATTGGAGCAGGCCCCAACTTCCCCACTTGCTCCACCGGCTGATCGACGAAAAATGGCACAGCACATCGCCGCCATGTTCTTGCCACGCCGCCAGGTAGCTTTTGTAGATTTCGCCCATACGTGGGTGAGCGTTGGCCTGGTGCAGTAGCCGCGTGAGCGCCTCGTTGTTCTCGGCGCCTTGAATGCCAACCAGATGTTGGCCCGCCTCGTAGGCGATCAGTTTCAAGTTGTACTCGTCAGCGACCTTACGGTTTTCTTTAATCCAGCCGATCGCCTCGGGCAGCGAATGGTCGGCCACATGCGCTAAAAGCTGCTCAACGCTCCACCCTGCCACTTCGGCCGCAGGCGGATTGCCGTCGGGTCGTAGATTAAGCGATACATACGGCGCAATCGCGAGTGCGTCGGCATGTCGGTAGGCGTCGCGAAAGTCCACAATCTGCCGCGATACGTACGCGTTGGCCGCTTGGGAAGGCAGCACCCGCACGAGCCGTTCGGTCCCGCCGAATACCTCTTCCCAAATGCGAAAGATCTCGACCGATCGCAGCGCCGTATACCGCCAGGCCGCCTCCCAAGGCCGTTCGGCCAATCCCAGCTTCTGTCCTTGGGCGGCCGCGTAGCGATGCTGGGCGAACTGGCTATTCCAGACCTCGTTGGAGTACTCCACGTAGACTTTTAACTTCGGGTCGAGCTTCTCCTTGACCAAGGCGGCAAAGTTCCGCACGTATTCGTTGTCAGCCTGATGGGGCATACAAAACCAAGGATCAGCTTGCAGGCGGTTCGCCAGGTCGACCATGAGCTCTACGGGTACGCCGTGCCGCGTATAGGTGGCGTCTTCCACTCGGGGGCGCTCGCTCCAGGTGGTGATTGTCGAGTTGTTGGTTTCCATGAAGTCCATGAAGCGCACGCAGGCCACGCCTTGCCAGCGGCGCAAGAAGCCAGGACGCCACACGCCTTCTGCTTCGGGCATCAGCACACGAATGTTACGGACGTAATTTTCAGGATTCGTCTTGCTTAGGCGCAAGAAGAAGCCGCCCTTCTCGGGCTGCACCTGAATGACCAAGCGGCCCGGCTCGCGCGAAACGACCGACGCGGCGCCCCAGAAATCGAGCGTTCCCTCGCCTTCATAGGTCACCGTGTAACGTCCCGCGGGATAATGTCCGCCTTCAATGGTGCAAAGCGGCGTCTCGGCGTAGCAGCCGTCCTCTAGCCGTGTGACCCAACCGCGCTCGTCGAGCTGCAACTTTGGCCCTTTGCCCCACGCCTCCCCCTGACGCTGACTGATCCACACGCGCGACAGGCGAAACACATCATTAAACGGCAACTCCGTGCTCCAATCGGCAGGCCCCGCTAGATTTATCCCCAAACGCGCCGCCGGCGCCGCAGCTTGGTTTTCCTCCCCCCAGACGTTCGCAAGCGGCAAACCGAATAGGAGCGCCGCCAAGACGGCAAGGGCGCCTTGGTAAAGTGGGGTGGCGTGTATCTCAAGTTTCATAACAGGTGATCCTTGGCAAGATGGGAAAAGGCTTATCGTGCGTCCAGCGGCGAAAGCCATGTCGCCTTCGGCACGGTAACGAACGTGTAACAACGTGCTTGGCCGGCATTGGACAAACTATCGTGGCCGGTGACTCGTCTCATATATTGAAAGCATCGGGCGGGTTTCCTTCTGCGCACAAGGAGTGGAAAGATGTTCACGGCACAGAGTTGTTGGCGCCAAGCGGCGCGCGGCGTAATCCAGGCGACGCTGGCGGCGCTGGTTGTCGCGCTGGCGGCGCCCGCCGCATGGGGGCAAGGAGTCCTGGTCATTATCGATCCGCGGCCGCATCCCCTTCCGCGCCCCATTCCCATTCCGCGCGTCCGGCCCGCGCCCGAACCACCCGCCTCGTATAAGGTCAAAGAACTCGGCGTGAACGCGCGGATCACCGATCAGGTGGCCCGGGTCCAGGTATCGCAGTCATTCGTCAACACGGGAAGCCGGCAGATCGAGGCCCAGTTTATCTTCCCGCTCCCCTACGACGGCGCCGTCGACCAATTGACGTTTCTCATCGACGGCAAAGAGTACGAAGCCAAGCTACTGGAAAAGGAAGAAGCCCGGCGCATCTACGAAGGCTACATTCGCCACAACAAAGACCCCGCCCTGCTGGAATGGATGGGCACGGGCATGTTCCGCACGAGCATTTTCCCGGTGCCGCCGGGCGCAGAGCGGAAAGTAACGCTCCGCTACAACCAACTCTTGCGCAAGAACCACCGCCTAACCGATTTCTTGTTCCCGCTTTCCACGGCCAAGTACACGTGTGAGCCGGTGGAGAAAGTTTCCTTCCACGTTTCGATCGAAAGCAGCGGCCAGATCAAGAACGTCTACAGCCCCACCCACACGGTGAACATCAAGCGGCCCGACGAGAAGCACGCGGTGGTCACCTGGGAAGACAGGAACGCCGTTCCCACCAGCGACTTCCGCCTGTTCTACGACGCCTCGCAGGAAAAACTCGGCGCCAGCGTGATTACCTATCGGCCCGATGACGACGAAGACGGCTACTTCTTGCTGTTGGCCAGCCCCGACATCAAGGCCCAAGACGAAGAGCGTCCTAAAAAGACCGTAATTTTCGTGTGCGATCGCTCGGGCAGCATGAGCGGCAAGAAGATTGAGCAAGCCAAAGAGTCGCTGAAGTTTGTGCTTAACAACCTCCGCGAAGGCGACTTATTCAACATCGTAGCCTTCGATAGCGCGGTGGAGTCGTTCCGTCCCGAGTTGCAAAAGTACGACGACGAAACTCGCAAAGCGGCCCTGGGATTCATTGAGGGCGTTTACGCCGGCGGCAGCACGAACATCGACGAGGCGCTCAAGACCGCCTTCTCCATGATCGAAGATGACACGCGCCCCAACTATGTTATTTTCCTGACCGACGGCAAGCCAACCACGGGCGAAACCGGCGAGTCGGAGATTGTTAAGAACGCCCGGCAAAGAAACAAGGTCGACTCGCGGCTTATCAGCTTTGGCGTTGGCTACGATGTGAACAGCCGCCTCTTGGACCGCCTCACTCGCGAAAACCACGGCATTAGCGAATATGTGCGGCCCGACGAAGACATCGAAGCCCACGTGGCCCGGTTATACAGCCGCATCAGCTCGCCGGTGATGACCGGTGTGAAGCTGACCATTGAGTTTGACGAAGCGGACGCCGAAGAAGGCAAGATTGTCAACCGCATGTACCCCGCCGAAGTGTACGACCTATTTGAAGGCGAGCAATTAGTGGTGGTGGGCCGTTATAAGAAGCCGGGCGACGCCAAAGTCGTCATCCGGGGCAAGGTGGGTAAAGACGAACAAAAGTATGACTTCCCCGCCAAGTTCACCAAGAAGAGCAACGACCAGTCTTACGCCTTTGTCGAAAAGCTCTGGGCGGTGCGGCGCATTGGCGAGATCATCGACGAGTTGGACCTCAAGGGGAAGAACCAAGAGTTGGTGGACGAACTCGTGCAGCTTTCCACCAAGCACGGCATCCTTACCCCCTACACGTCGTTCCTGGCCGACGAGAACTCGCAGCCAGCGGAGCTGTCCTACCGCGAGTCGGCCGAACTCCAACTTCGTGTGCGGCAACAAGTGGAGCGGCTGAGCGAAGCCGAAGGGCGATCGGGCTTTGCGCAGCGCGCCTATAAGAACGAGTTGCAGCGAGCGGCCCAAGCGCCCGCCCCCGCAGGCGGCGCCTTCGGCGCGCCGGCGGCCGATGCTGCGGCGCCCGCAACCGCTCCAGCGCTCGGCGCCGCAAATGGTCTGGGCGGCTACGCTCGCCGTGCGCCCCTCGCCAACACCTTCCGCGATATTGACGAAGATCGTGTAGTGGTGGCCGATTCGGTGCAAACCGTAGGCAACGAGGCGCTCTACAAACGCGGCAACCTGTGGATCGCGCAAAACGCGATTGGCGTTGATCCCGCCAAAGACCGTTCGAAGATCAAAGACGTGGAGCGTTTTAGCGACGAGTACTTCCGACTGATCGCCGCCAATACTACGGCCGAGAACGAGATTCTGGCCCGGCAACTTCCTGGCGAAGAATTGCTCATCAAACTCCGCGGCCAGGTGTATCGGATCAAGTAAGCCACGTTCCGCCCCGCCGCGTGGAATCCACCGGGAGCCTTACGTTTCCGGTGAGCTGAGCGGGCAAAGCCAAGACGATCTGGCCGCCAGCCAACCGCTCCGGCCCTACGCCACAACCCACAGGCAAACCAACGGGGAGCATTGCTCCCCGTTTTTCTTTGCGTTCGCCTCTTAGACGACGCTTTCACGAAGCTGCGTAGCGAGTTTCTTTGCTTTCTCGTGGTGCAATACGGTATAGTGGCGGAACGATTGGGCCGATTCCCTTGGCGATTCCTTGTGGCGAGAGACACGGAGTCAAAACATGACGTGGCAACCTCTTCACAAAGTGGTAGGATCGGCGCTGGTAGCCTTCGCATCGGTCGTTGCGGCAAGAGCCGATAACCCTTCGGCGGCGCCCAATTCAGAGCAAACCAAGGAAACCAGGGAACTTGTGGAAACCGCCTTACGGTACGAGTTGGAAGGCGAAAATGATCGCCGGCAAGTGATGCTAAACGCGGCCCTGGAGGCGAACCCCAACGACGCGTTGGCCAACTGGCATGCCGCCCGCGTCTGGAGCAACGACCGGTGGTTGGACCTTAGCGAAGCTCAACGGCAGGCCGCGACCGATCCTACGTTGACGCAGTACCGGCAAATCCGCCAAGGCGCCAACACGCCCGACAAACTCCTGGCCCTGGCTCGTTGGTGCGCCCGGCAAGGGCTTCGTGAGCAAGCCGAGTTGCACTATACGCAGCTTGCCGCCCACCCATTAGCCGACGGCAAGATGCGTGAAGAGGCAATCAAGAAACTCAACTTGCACGACGTCGGCGGCGTGCTACTTACCAAAGCCGAACTGGAAGCTCAGAAGCAAGCCGCAGAGCAAATCGAACGCGCCATGAAAAAGTGGCGTCCGCAATTCGAGGAATGGCGCGCCGCGGTTGAGGGAGACAATCCGCAGCAGCAGGCGCTCGCTGCGTCGGAGATGGAACAAGTTTCCGACCCGCATGTGATTCCTGTAGCGGAAACCTTCCTGGCCGATAGCGGCCCGCGGTTTGGGGAACTGCTGATTTCGCTGGTCGCCCGTTATGAACAACACGAAGCGACGCAAGCGCTGGTGCGTTTTGCCGTGCTTTCGCCCTGGCTGAATGTACGGCGCGCGGCCACGGCTCAGCTAAAGGAACGACCGCTGCACGATTACGCGCCGCTGTTGCTGGCGGGCTTGGAGTCGCCCATCGAATCGCGGTGGACCTTGGCCCGCACCCCCGACGGCAGCGTGCGTTACCAGCATGTGTTCTATCGCGAAGGAACCGAAGGAAACACTTTGATCGTCGCCGACCACGTTTCGGCGCCGCGTCTTCACGCTGTAGGCGCCGAGCTTGTGGGCAACCCCAGGGCTACTGGACGCCCCGTGTTACAAGGTTTTCGCCCGATCAATGATGACCGCGCGCAACGCCAGGCGGCCCGTGTGAATCTCGCCCAAGCCGCAGCCCGCGAACGTGCTGTGGCCCAAGAGAACGCGGTTACCGCAGCCAACAACGAGCGCATCTTTCAGGTCTTGGAAGAAACCACGCAAGCGCCCGTAGCCCGCAACGCCGCGCAGTGGTGGTTCTGGTGGCAGAAGTACAACGAAGACGTAAAGCCCCGCCCCATTCAATATCTCTACGTTCCTACAAAGTCCTCGTTCCCCTATAAGGCGATCGCACAATACGCACGTCAGCATTCGTGTTTCGCCGCGGGAACACAGGTTTGGACCGACACGGGCCTGAAGCCCATTGAGGAGATAATGCCCGGCGACCGCGTCCTTTCGCAGGACCCCAATACCGGGGAACTCGCGTATAAGCTCGTTTTGGAAACCACGGTGGGCCAACCGACTTCGCCGCTGATGCGGTTGGTCGTCGAAGGCGAGGAAATCTGTCCCACGCTCGGCCATGTGGTCTGGGTCAACGGTAAAGGTTGGCGAATTGCCAAACGTGTGGAGCTGGGAGATTGGCTGCACGGAGTATCCGGCGCACTGCTCGTCGAAGAGATGGAAGAGCGCCCCGCGCCTCCGCAGGTCTACAACCTGGTCGTCAAAGATTTCCACACCTACTTCGTCGGCAAGTGCGGCCTGTTGGTGCACGACATCACCTATCGCCAGCCAACGCGCACCCTCGTCCCCGGCCTCCACCTCACCGCTTCCCAGTAACTTTCAATGGGTATCGGCCGCACGAAACAAAGGCATTCTCTTGACGCGGGCGCCTATTTCGTCGGGTGGGGGGAAGGCTGAAAATTTCCCCAAAAATGAACATCTATTCAGTATAATATAAGTGCGCACTCGTTCGCATTTGCCTTTCTCTCTGCGAAAGGAGTGTAGCGAGCTCGGCATCCTGCCAGCGTACAGAAGTGCGCAAATTTGCGCACCTCAAGGCGGCGTTCGACCAGGTTGGGCCCCCCGTAGTTGCCTCCGGTCGCGATGAGTGAACCATGAATCTTCTGGTAGGGGGCAACTCATTGCCAGTACGCCATTGTGCTAAGAGCGGCGGCCCATGGCGCGGGCGAGGTCGCGCTGGGTTTCGGCCTTTTTCATGGCTTCGCGCTTGTCGTGAAGTTTTTTGCCACGGCAGAGGCCAAGAAGCACTTTCACGATTCCGCGTTCGTTGAAGTAGAGTCGCAAGGGGGCGAGCGTCAAACCGCTTTCATGCGCCCGGTTGGCGAACTTGCGAATTTCG
The DNA here is from genome assembly GCA_964458385.1 of uncultured Pirellulaceae bacterium. Taxonomy (GTDB): domain Bacteria; phylum Planctomycetota; class Planctomycetia; order Pirellulales; family Pirellulaceae; genus JAHWKS01. The sequence goes on along the minus strand of CAYWIS010000106.1, from coordinate 1,882 downwards.
TCGCGATGCAATAGTAGTTTGCGAGGGCGTTTAGGAGCGTGGTTGAAGATCCCCGCGTTCTTGTATTCAGGAATGTCGCAGTTAATGAGCCAGACTTCGCCGTCGCGCACGCGCGCGTAGGCCTCGTCCAAAGAAACATGGCGGGCGCGAAGGCTTTTGACTTCGCTCCCCGTGAGGGCAATGCCGCACTCGAGCGTATCGAGCACTTCGAACTTATGCCGAGCCTTCCGGTTCTCGGCAATGATGTCGATGCTCGGCCCCTTTTTGGCTTCCTTTTTCTTCTTGCCTTTGCCCGCCATGTTGCACCGTACGTTCCATGCGAAAAGGCCAAATAAGAAACGCGGAACGAAGGAGAGACGCACCGTGACGCGTCTCCCTCTTTCCTTCCGCCTTCCGCCATTCGCATTGGTTGTTATAGGTCGTCGAGCAATTCGACGGCGACGAACTTTTCGCCTTCCAGCATTTGCAGGCTGGCGCCGCCGCCGGTGCTGACGTGGGTCACGCGGTCGGCGAAGCCCAATTGCTCGATGGCTGCGGCGCTGTCGCCGCCGCCGATCACGCTAACGGCGCCACTGTCGGCCACGGCTTGGGCGATCGCCTTTGTTCCCTCGTCAAAGGGAGGCATTTCGAACACACCCATCGGGCCATTCCAAACCACGGTCTTTGCGCTTTTGATGATCTCTGCGTACTTCTTGGCCGTCTCGGGGCCGATGTCCAGCCCTTCATATCCGTCGGGAATTTCGCCCGCCGGAACGACCTTCTTGTTGCAATCGGAGGAGAAGTTGTCGCCGCAGTGCGTATCGACGGGAAGCACCAGTTTATCCCCCCCCTCGCGCAGCAGTTCCTGGGCCAAGGGGATGTCCTTTTCCACGACATAGCTCTTGCCGACTTTGCCGCCTTGAGCCAACGCGAAGGTATAGGCCATGGCGCCGCCAATGAGCACCTTGTCGCAACTTCCGAGAATTTTACGAATGGCTTTGATTTTGTCAGAAACTTTCTTGCCGCCCATGATCGCCACGAAGGGATGTTCGGGATTGTCGATCACGTCGGACAGGTACTTAATTTCTTTGGCGACCAGGAAGCCCGACACCTTGGGCTTGCCATCCATCGCCTGCGGAACGCCAACCATCGAAGCGTGCACACGGTGGCAAGTGCCGAAGGCGTCGTTGCAGTAGATGTCGGCCAAGCTCGCCAGGGCTTGGGCAAAGTCGGCTCCGTTTTCTTCCTCGCGCGCGTCGAACCGAAGGTTTTCCAGCAAAAGCGTTTCGCCGTCCTTCAGTTGTGCGGCCTTTTGCTTGGCGTCTTCGCCGACGATGTCGCTGGCGAAGTGGACCGGGCCATCGAGCAACTTGCGGAGGTGCTCGGCGACTGGTTTGAGCGAGTATTCGGCCTCATACCCCTTCCCCGAGGGGCGACCGAGGTGGCTCATGAGAATCAACTTTCCGCCGCGCGTTAGGACCGACTCGATCGACGGAAGGGCCATGCGGATGCGGCGGTCGTCGGTGATTTGGCCGTTCTTGTCGAGCGGTACGTTAAAGTCAACCCGCATCAAGACCGTTTTGCCCTTCACATCCACGTCGGCGATCGTTTTTTTAGCCATGCGTAGGGGTTCTCCAGCGCTGGGACATGTCGTTTTCTTTTCCTTGCGCTCAATGTACCGTGCTCCCTTCGCGGCGGAAAGGCGGCGAAACGGGAGGCGTGCAGCCTTGAGGGCCGCGGTGCGCAGGCGTTTTCCTCGTGCTGCCGTTGTAATGCGTCCGGTTATGCCGGCGGCGGTACGCGCGGCTGAACTTACTTTCATCCGGGCGGGGCACGCGGGGCATGCTACAAACGGACAATGTGGCGTCGGTCGCCTATTCGGCGCAATCCGCAGTTTGGGGTT
>CAYWIS010000105.1:0-20158 GCA_964458385.1 uncultured Pirellulaceae bacterium | reverse complement strand
CAGCATTGGGCGCCCGCGAGAACGAAAGCGAACGTCTTCGAGTCCCAGCAATGGGGGGCGAGGATTCGCTCGAGGAAACTCCCACGGTGATTTCTTCGAATCCCCTCTTGCAGGACGATCTGGTCGACGGTTTGTCGGAGGAGCATGAAGCGGGGGTGGAAATTGTCGGAGAGCGAATCGCTTCTGACGTTGCCTCAACCGAAAGTCTTCCCGCCTCTCCCGCCAACTCGTCTTCCGCGCTTCGCGAGGAGGCGCTGGGGAACGGCGCGGGGACGCTCGATAACGATCGCACCGTCATTTCCAAACGTCCGCCGATAGCGGATCTGCGCTTTGGCCAGCCTTATACTCCGCACGAGTTGGGGCAAGCGTTGGTCGGCAAGCTCTTGGCGCATTTTCAGTTAGAGGAGTTTCTTGGCGGCGGCATGGGGGCCGTCTTTCGTGGCCGTGACCTTACCCTGGGCCGCAGTGTCGCTGTGAAGGTGCTTCCGCGCGGTCAGGACGAAGACACCATTCGCCGCTTCAAGAACGAAGCACAAAGCGCCGCCCGCTTGAACCACGAAAATATCGCGCGGGTTTACTATGTGGGCGAGGAGGACGGCTGGAATTTCATTATTTTTGAGCACATCGAGGGGGTGACCGTCCGGCGGCTGGTGGATATGCGCGGCCCGCTACCCTTGGCGGAAGCGATTCACCATACGCTACAAGCAGCGCAGGCGCTGGATCACGCCTATCGGCGCGACGTGGTGCATCGCGATATCAAGCCCTCTAACCTGATCGTTTCGGTCGATGGCAGCACCAAGCTAGTCGATATGGGGCTGGCGCGGCTCCATCAGGTCGATGCGTCGCAGAACGATCTAACCGCCAGCGGCGTAACTCTCGGCACGTTCGACTACATTTCGCCCGAGCAAGCTCGCGACCCGCGAGAGGCCGACGTACGCAGTGACCTGTATTCGCTGGGCTGCACGTTGTACTTCATGCTTACGGGGCGCCCGCCGTTTCCCGATGGCACGGTGCTGCAAAAACTGCTGGACCATCAAAGTCGTCAGCCGCCGGACCTGCGTGTGTTTCGGCCCGACTTGCCCGATGCCGCCGTGGCGGTGGTCAACAAGATGCTGGCGAAGCGACCAGAAGACCGGCATCAAACGCCTGAAGAATTGATTCACGACCTGGCGCAGTTGGCCGACCAGCTTGGTTTAGACATCGGTCTGCGGCGACGCACAGCGAGCTTACCACCGGTGCGGCGCCAGGCCTGGGAGAATCATATAGCCTGGATTGCGCCGACGATCCTGTTAATTGTCACGGTGTTTCTGAGCGAATGGGTGCTGCGTCCGCTTCCTACGGAACGCGAGTTCGCCTTTCCGCCCATTGTGGAGCCAAGCGAGGGACGCGCCGATTCACCGGCCAATGTGGCTGATGACGATCCGGTAGCGCCCCTGCCTGCCGGTCGCGAGGCAGCGGCCACTCAAGATACTGCCGAGGGAGGCCCCGCAACCGAGCGAACGGCTGCGGCGTCTCCAGACAAAAGCCGTGGAGCATTGGGCACGGCGCCGACGGATCGAACCACATCGCCAGTGGCGAGCAGCGGCAACGCTAGCGCCCGGCTGAACTCGCCACGCACACCCGGGGAAATCGCCAGCGCCCGCCGTGTGTCGGCGACCGTGGCGGGTGAATTGACTCTGCCGAAAGAACCGGCGCCCCGCGCTGCTTCGCAACGTGCGGCTCCGTCCGAGCGAATCTCGGCGCGGCAGGTGCGCATGGTGATCGTTGGGCCGAAAGGAGCGATCCCCTCGCCACTGCCTGAGAATGCAACGCACGTGGAAACTGCCGACGAAGCGCTGCGTAAGGTGGCGCTAAATCAATGGCCAGAATTGGAAACCATCGAACTCCAATTTACGGGCGTCCAAACGGTCAAACCCGTTACCTTGGCCCGCACGCATTTGACGGTTCGAGCAGGACGAAACCACACCCCCGTTTTGGCGTTCGAAGACAATCCGCGGTATGCGCTCGATAAGCACATGATTCGCGTGCAAGGGGGCGGTCTGATGCTGGAAGGAGTCCAAATTCGTTGGAAGTTGCCCGCCGATCGCACTCCGCGGGATTGGGCGTTGTTTCTGCTGGACGACGTGGGAGGGGTCACCTTACGCCGTTGCGTGCTGACGATTGAGAACGTGGACTCAACCGGTTTTCCGCAAGAGAACGGTGCGGCATTCTTCCGCCTGGCGTCGTCCACGTTGAACCAGCGTGCGATGATGCAAACCACAACGCCCCCGCTGCCTCCGCCGGAAATTGCGCTGAGCGATTGCGTCGTACGGGGCGAGGCCGATCTGCTGGCCGCCGCCGAAACCGAACCGTTTGATCTCTATTGGTCGCAGGGACTATTGGCGACCACGGGCCGCATGGCCGATCTGGGGGGCGCGCCGCTGGCGCGGGCTGGCTCGGCGCGGCTTCGGCTGGATCATGTTACGGTCGCCGCTGAAGACGGGCTATGCCGGCTGGCGTCGAGCGAGAAGGCCCCACATCAGTTGTATCTGGCCGTGGAGGCCGATAACTGCGTGTTCGCCACGGACCCTGAAGCACCGCTCATCGAACACGAGATGCAGAACGAGCTGTCTGGTTTCCGGCAGAATTCCGACTGGGGCCGATTGTTGCAATGGATGGGAAGCAACAACGTGCGTCTCCAGGGCGATATCGTATGGCGCATCGACGACCTCTCAGAGGCCGAGGCCATTGATTTCCGCCTGGGCGATCCGGTGTGGAGCAATCTGGCTTCGGCCGATGCATTTGCCGATTATGAGTTAGTGTGGCGCCATCAGGCGTCGTGGGCGCCGCAGGTGCACGATCGCACGGTTGAGGCATACACTCACGAAGTGCGTCGTCAGCCGGACCCGGCTCCGTCGACGGAAACGCCCGGGTTCAATTTTGCGGCGCTGCCCACCATCTACCGCGTGGGGACCACTCATTAACAGGCAGCCAAGGTGAACTGCTGGGGCTTCCTCTGCGTACATGGAACGCCGTACTGGCGGAGGAAAACGGGGGCTTCCCTAGGAAACTTGGCATGTTGGCTTGACAGACCCAATAGCGCAAGTTTTACTAGAGAGGAAATTTTTTCCCGCCTTGCCGTCCCACCCAAAAGTCAAGGCCCCTTTCGAGGGGCTAGTTTTCGTCGCTCCCTTATCGGGCAATTCTTTCGAGGAGATTTAGCATGAAGAAAGTCGGTCTGTTGTTGGTTGGCGTTGTGGCGTTGGCCGTGAGCGCGCCTCCGGCGTTCGCCCTGCCTGCGTTCAAGACCGCGTTCGCCAAGAAGTACAACCTGAAGTCGGCTGCGGTGACCTGCGATGTGTGCCACGTGCCGATGAAGGATAAGAAGGAATTCCGCAACGAGTACGGAAAAGTTCTGGACGCGTTGCTGGATGCCGAACAATTCAAGGGCGATGACAAGCTCACCGGTGATGCTGCCGATAAGGTGATTTTCGAAGCGTTGGACAAGGCCGCCAAGTCGAAGTGCTCGGACGGCAAGACTTGGGAAGAGCACATCAAGGGCGGTACGCTGCCCGGTCTGAAGCTTGAGTAATTCAACGCTCCCCAAAGAAGATTTGTCGGAAAAGGCCGGCGCACTGCCGGTCTTTTCTTATGCGCCGCCCACAGGCGAACGAATTTGTAGCAAAGCGGTCACGCGCTGCGGTTTTCCGGAACGCCCGGTGTGGCGGCAAGCGGCCTCCGGGTAATCAGGCGCCGCAGTACTCCCGACATCGGCAAGGTTTCGCTGCGTGAATCGGAGCGAAGCACCACCAGCACTTGTTCAAGTTGCTCCGCGGTGGTTTGCGACAGGTCGATAAAGATCCACCGTTGTCCACCGTATTCACACAATCCGCCGCTTCCGTCTAGCCATTCTTGGCGAATGCGATAGCCCAGCATTTGCGCCGCGCGCACGGCCTCTTCGAGAACGTCCACTGTATGCATCGGTCGCCTCCTGCGATCGATTGGCTTCCTGCTTGCACGATCCAGGCGGGATTATACTGGCTTGCGTTACAGTCGCCCAGGTCGCTCGGACGATATGACTCTTGTGCTAAGCGCCACAGCTACAACAAGTTAAGAAACTCCGCCGAGCAAAACCGGGCGGTTCGCCAATCTTAAGGCAGGCGCGCAAACCAGCGCCTTCAGGGCGACTTTTTGGACTGGGAAATTCGGTTATGAACCAAGCGTCGGCCCCCAAAGAACTTTCACTCGAGCAACAGATCGCTCTCCTGCGCGAACAATTGGCTCAAACTCAAAAAATGGCGGCCCTTGGCGAGTTGGTCAGCACCACCACGCACGAGTTCAATAACGTGCTGATGACCGTTATTAACTACGCGCGCATGGGGCTGCGCCATAAGGACGACGCCACGCGCGAGAAAGCACTGCAAAAGATTCTGGCGGCGGGCGAGCGAGCCTCGCGTATTACTTCCTCCATTTTGGGCATGGCTCGCAACCGTTCTGAGCATTTCGAGCCAACCGATTTGGGCAAACTCTTGGAAGACACCTTATTGCTGCTGGAGCGCGAACTAAGCAAATACCGTATCCGTGTAACGCGGCAACTGGCGCCCGCCCCACCTGCCTACGCCAACGGGAACCAGATTCAGCAAGTGCTGTTAAACTTAATTGTGAACGCCCGCCAAGCCATGCCGCAGGGAGGCGAACTGCTTATCGCCCTCTCGTACAACGAGGCGGAAGGGATGGTGGAATTGCTGATTCGGGACCACGGCGAGGGCATTCCGGAAGACAAACTGCGACGCATCTTCGACCCGTTCTTCACTACGAAACGCGGCCCCGACGAGAGCGGCAAAGGCGGAACGGGCCTAGGGTTATCTACTGCCCGCGACATCATTGAGGGCCACCGCGGACGGATTCGCGTTGAAAGCACGGTGGGTGTCGGCACGGCGTTCACCATTAAGCTACCCGTTGCGCGTGCAGCTGCTCCTGCGGTGAATGTACCCGCCAACGCCGCCAATCAACTCGCATAAGAAGTGTTAGCTCAACTGGCTTTATTGAGCAGGCATTTTCGCCCCAGGGGCTCTGCGGCATATGGACGCGCAAGCGAAGGCGCCGGGGAGTGTAATCATGCGCCGGCTTACGGAGCGTGCTAACGGACCGGCGTAAGAGGCGAGCCGACCTCACTAATGCGAGACTGTACGTCGGCCAAGATTTGCTGTTCCAAGGCAATATCGCGCCCCAGGGGAATCCAGCCTAAGGTGATGGGGCCTCCTTCTTCCGCCATTTCTTCGGGACGCACCAAAGCGCCATCGTGGCGGAAGGTGGATTCGCCCACCGTCGAACGTTCGGGGCGATTTACGTCCTCCAGCTCCTTGAAAACCATCACCTCGACTAGGTAGCCGCCGCCGGCGGGGATCACGCGCACCGTAGCGCGGCGGCGGATCGACTGCAAAGTGCTTTCCAGCCGCTCGTAGCCGGGGGTAACGCCGCGGCGCCATGGCTCAAGCAAGGTCGGGCTGTCGACGGGATAAGTTTCGATGCGTCCTTCCACCAGCACGTCGCCTACTTGTCGCACGCGTTCTTCCCGCTCCACGCGAAACCCGTAGTACTCTACCGTGGCGACCAGTTCATTCCAAAGGAATTCGCGGTCCAGCGTGTTCAGAAACAACGGATTGTCGCGCAGCACCACCGGCGCCGGCAGCGCAGGAGCGGACGGCGCCGGGCTTAGCGCCAACGAGGCGCACCCGCCGATCAGCAGCAGTCCTCCCACCGCAAAAAAAACTCGGCGACGCATGGATTTCGAGCGATCGTCTCCAAGCAAGACGTGCGCAACGACAAAGGCGGCGTAGTTTGCCGAAATTTGCTCTCTGCGGCAAGAGGGAAAATACAGCTTCCACGAGCGTCTGCCGGTGTTGAGTTGCCCGTCCCCCGCCGCGACGCGCGTCTCGAACGCCGCAAGGGAAGCCCAAGCCGAAGCTTGAGGGCAGCGCTAGAACCGGCCGGCGTTTCCCGATATGTTGGGAACACGCGCAATTTACCATCGACCTTACGGGGGAGTGTTCTCCATGACTGGCCGTTGTTCTGGCGTGCTCCTGGCGTACCTGGTGGGGATTTGGCTGTCTTCAGGCGGGTTCGCTGAAGAAGCCTCGCCGCCGCCAACGCCGCAAGAATCGCTGGCGCAGCGTTTGGCGCGCGAGGCCCGAGACTCGGTGGTGCTGGTTACCGTCAATGGGCGAGACGCACAACAACTGCATCTTGGCGCGGGGTTTGTTGTTTCGGCCGATGGGCTGATCGCCACGAACGCCCACGTCATCGGCGAAGGCCGGCCGATCACGGTCAAACTCGCCGACGAACGCACCTTCTCGGCGACCGAGGTGTACGCGTGGGACCGGCGGCTAGATCTGGCGGTCATCAAGATTGACGCGCAAAACCTCAAGCCGTTGCCGTTGGCCGACTCGGCGCAAGTCGAACAAGGCGCCGCCGTGGTGGCGCTGGGTAATCCACACGGACTGCGGTACAGCGTGGTAAGCGGCGTGGTGTCCGGAGTGCGCGAGTTTGACGAGCAAAAGATGTTGCAACTGGCGATTCCCGTCGAGCCGGGCAATAGCGGCGGACCCGTGCTGGATGAGCAAGGACGCGTGGTTGGGGTGGTAACGCGCAAGTCGGCGGTCAGCAACAACTTGGCCTTTGCCGTCGAAAGCAACACCTTGCGCGCCTTATTGGATAAGCCGAACCCCGTGCCGATGTCGCGCTGGCTGACGATTGGCCAACTCGACCCCAAGCTGTGGACGCCGCTTCTGGGCGCCTCCTGGCGGCAGCGCGCCGGTCGAATTCACGTGGAAGGGGCTGGTCAAGGTTTTGGCGGCCGCTCCTTATGCTTATGGCGTGAGGAACCGCCCGAGGTCCCGTTTGAAGTGGCGGTTTCGGTTCGCTTGGAGGACGAAGCGGGCGCGGCGGGGTTGGTGTTCCATTCGGACGGTGGCGATAGGCATTACGGTTTTTATCCCAGCGGCGGAAAGTTGCGTCTGAGCCGCTTTGACGGTCCTGTGGTGTTCACCTGGCAAGTGCTGGCCGAAGTTCCGTCGGAGCACTATCGTCCCGGTGCGTGGAACCGCCTCAAGGTGCGAGTTGAAAAGGGGAAAATCCGCTGCTTTGTTAACGATCAACTGGTTATCGAATCAGACGACGACGTCCTCACGTCTGGTCAGGTCGGGCTAGCTAAGTTTCGCGACACCAAGGCTGAGTTCAAACGCTTTCAGGTCGCAAAGGAAATTCCCGACGAGAGCCTGCCGCCCGAACGTCTGGCTCAGGTAGAACGCCAGCTCGATCAACTGCCAGAGTTGCACGCCTTGCAGGCGGAAGATCTCGCTCCGTTGGATGAAGTGGCGGCGCCGGCTGCGCAGCTCTTGCGCGACCGCGCTGCGGCGTTGGAGAAACAAGCGCAAGAGTTGCGTCGTGTGGCTGACGAAGTGCACACCCAATCGGTCGTCCGCCGGCTCGCCGCCGTGCTGGACAGTCGCGACGATAACAAACTGGCCCAGGCGGCGCTCTTCGTGGCGCTGCTGGACAACGACGAGATCGACATCGACGGCTATCTGCGGCTCCTGGACCGCATGGCCCAAGAGATTCGCCAAACGCTTCCGGCTGATGCCGACGAGGCCACGCGGCTCCAAGCGCTCACCCGCTACTTGTTTGAGGAGAACGGTTTTCATGGCAGCCGCACCAACTACTATCACCAGGCGAACAGTTACTTGAACCAGGTCATGGATGACCGAGAAGGGCTGCCCCTTACGCTTTCGATTCTCTACATGGAGTTGGGCCGCCGCTTGGGGTTAAAGATCGAAGGCGTGGGACTGCCGGGACACTTCGTCGTGCGGTACGTTCCCACCGAGGGTGAACCACAATATATCGACGTGTTTGATGGCGGCGCTTCCATGACGCGCCGTCAGATCGAGGCGCAAGTGTTGGCTGCGGCTGGGCGTCCTTTAACCGATGCCGACTTAGAGGCAAGCGACGAGCGGGCGATTATCGTTCGGATGCTTGCGAACTTGCTGGGCGTTGCCCAAGAGAAGGACGATCACGAGGCCATGTTGCGTTACCTGGAGGCGATCGTGGCCGTGCGGCCCAACGCATTCCAGGAGCGAGGCCTGCGGGCGGTGCTGCGTCACCGAACGGGCCGCCGCGATGCAGCCCTGGCTGACCTCGATTGGCTGCTGGAACAGCAACCGCCCGGGCTGGATCTGGACCGCGTTCGCCAGATGCGTCAGCTCTTTGAGCAAGCCAGGTGAAGCTGCTCGACGGAGGAACTAGCGCGTCCGTTCGCCAAACGTCGAGACGCGGGCGGCTTCTTCCTCGGCGCGTTTCTTCTTTTCTTCGTCAAAGATTGTCCACACCGGCGTGTTCTTGCGCAGATCGGCGAGAAAAGCGTCTACCTGCTTTTGAACCATCTGCTTCTTGAGTTTCTCTTTGATCTCCGCTTGCGCGGTTTCGAAGGGGGTGCGTCCCGCCTCTTGTCGCTCCAGCACGCGCACAATGTGCAAGCCCTCTTCGTCCTCCAGAATGGGGCTAAGCTGATTGAGCGGCAATTCAAAGATCGCCTTATCCAGCACCTTGCTCTTGAGGCTGCCTTGGGTGGTCCAGTCAAATTGTCCGCCGTCGGAAGCCGTTACACCGTGGGAGCTGCGCTTGGCGACCGCCCATAACGGCGCTCCGCCCAGGTAGACTTCGTTCCCCATGGCGCGAATCGCTTCGTACGCCGCCGCCTTGTTGGGGAATTTGTCCCACCGCGCCATCAAATGCTCCCAGCGCGCTCTGGCTGGAAAGGAGTAGTCCTCCAGGTGCTCATAGTAGTAGTCGAGCATCTGGGCGTGTGTGATGATGGGGTTGTAGTTCACCTTGTCGGTGTCGCGAATCCACTGCTGGCTCATCACCTTCTCGGCGAATTGCCGCTTGTGCTTCATTAGCGACGAACCCTGCTCGCGCAGCTTGGCGTCCAATTCGGCGGGAGAAGCGACCTTGGCCCTCTCCATTAAGTCGGGAAGGCGCTTCTCGTCGAACTGCTCATATACGCGGTTGTGGATCTCGGTGATTTTCTCGGGGCCGGCGCCCTTGGCGCGGATATGCCGGAGGAAATCCAGGTACACCAGCTTGGACTGAATCTCGCTCTCTAGCACCTGCTCCATCAGGCGTTTGCGGTAATACTCTTCGCGGCCCGGAGGAATCTTGTCGCGGTTCTGTTCGATGAATTGGTTCACCTGGGCCATTATGTCGCCGGCCAGGATGCGTTCATCCCCCACGACGGCCACCACTTGCGCCGGCTCAAACAATTCGCCCACCACCGGCGGCGAGCCCGTTGACGACGGAGCCGCTGACGGCGCGCTGGATTCCGCCGAACCCACTCCCGGCGCACTCACAGGTTGCGGCGCCGCCAAAGCGCCAGTCTGTGATGCAGGACCGGGCGGCATGGCGCCCATGGGCGGCGCAGTAGGAGATGCGACTCCCGGACTTGGCAATCCCGCCACGTGCGGCGCAGCCAACGGCGCGGGAGGCGGAGGAGGCCCAAAGGCGCTTGGCCGCGGACCCGCGTATCCTGCCGCCCCAGCCGGGGGCGAGTAAGGAGCGGGGTTAGGCAAGCCATAGGGTGCGGAAACTTGCGGCGGCGCTGCGCTCGTTGTGGAATGGTTACTCCACAAGGATGCTGCGGCGGCCGCGGGTGTACGATCTGCCGGACCGTGATAGGGTGTGTATCCGTCCATCGCCGGAGGGACGGCAGGATGAACGGAAGTCGTCGGGCCCGAATTCGCCGTGGGCGAGTTATAGCCTCCTGGCCCACTCCAAACCTGCGTTGCTTGCGGGGACGCAACTTGCGGCGTTGGCGTCGTACCCCATGCGCCGCCGGGGTAGGAGTTCCAGGTACCGCTGCGCGGATCGATAGCGCTGGCTTGTGTCGCAGGCGGCGTTGGATACGCGCCTGGCGGTGGATATCCCGATTGGGCAAATCCAGCGCGCCCTGCGGCCAGAGCCAGCAGGAGCGTCAGGCAGTTTGCACCAATGAAAGTCCGTCGGGCCACGTGGCTTGCCCTTCGTTAGAAGTCTGCTCGAGGGACGACAAGACAAGAACGGCGCGATGACCGAAGAGCCCTCGCTGCTACTATCGCCCCAATCGCGCCGCGAGTTTACTAGTTCAGCCGAAAGTAACCCTTTTTCTCCCTAATGTCCGCCCAAACTTCCGCGGTCTCCCAGTCGTTCAACTCCCGACGAGCCAGAACGACGCCCCCTCTTCTTCGTACCCGACTGAGTTAGACGTTCACCCTTCGCCTTACCTTGGCGACGGTGAATTAGGGCGGCGGATTCTACTGATCTATCCGAGAGGACGCAACACCGACCGGGCGACTTCCAGAATCTGGTCGGGCGTGGTTGCGCTGGCAGGCAACGTAAAATAGGCGTTCTTCTCGTCGACCACGCGTAGCTTGCCCCGGTGCAGGCGGGCCAACTGCTCGATGCGGGCTCGGTCGGTGTACTCGAACACCAGATACTTGTCCTCCATTCGGATCGCCGCCACCTGCCACACGGCGGCTTCGATCTTTAGTTCGCTCACCCGCAACATTCGCTCTACTGGCTCGGGCGGGGCGCCAAAGCGATCCCGCAGCTCGTCGTAAAACTCGCGTATCTGGCTATCTTCGGTGATGCGGGCCAAGCGGCGATAGAGGTCGATTTTGAGCCGCAGATCGGGTACGTACTCGGCCGGGATGAAGGCTTCTCCAGGGAGGTCGATGTCGACATCGATCGATATCTTCGGCGGCAGTTTCTTGAGCTTGCGCACCGCCGCTTCCAATAGTTGGCAGTACAGCTCGTAGCCCACCGCCGCAATATGGCCGCTTTGCTGCGTGCCTAGCAGATTGCCGGCGCCGCGGATCTCCAAGTCGCGCATGGCAATGGCGAATCCGGCTCCCATGTCGCTGAATTCTTCAATCGCGCGCAGTCGGCGGGCCGCGTTGGGATTCAAATGCTTGTGCGGGTCGACCAGCAGATAGCAGTATGCGCGGTGTTTGTAGCGTCCCACGCGGCCGCGAAGCTGGTGCAAGTCGGCCAACCCATAGCGCTCAGCTTCGTTGATGAAGATTGTGTTGGCGTTGGGAATATCCAGGCCGCTCTCAACAATGGTGGTGGCCAACAGCAGGTCGAACTCGCCGTTTACAAAGTCGACCATGACCCGCTCTAGCTCATCCTCGGGCATCTGGCCGTGGCCGATGCGCAAGGTCGCCTCGGGCACAATCTCGCGTAGTTTGGCAGCGATTTTCTCTATGTCCTGCACGCGGTTATGCACAAAGTACACTTGGCCGCCGCGGTTCAACTCGCGCAAGATGGCCGTGCGGATGGTCTTGTCGCTCCAGCGGGTCACCCGCGTTTCAACCGCTAGACGCTCTTCGGGAGGCGTTTCCAAGTTAGAAATATCGCGCACCCCGACCAACGACATGTGCAGCGTGCGGGGAATGGGCGTAGCCGAGAGCGTCAGGACGTCGACTGACGTGCGGAACGACTTAAGCCGCTCTTTGATTTCGACTCCAAACCTCTGCTCTTCGTCGATAATAACGAGCCCCAAGTTATGGAACACGACATCGCGCGAGGCGACGCGGTGCGTGCCTACCACAATATCAATCCGCCCTTCGCGAAGTCCTTCCAGCGTCTGGCGTACTTCTTCCCGCGTGCAAAAACGGCTGAGCTTTGCAATGTCGAACGGGAACTCCGCCATCCGTTCCCGAAAGGTGTGGTAATGTTGTTCGGCCAGGATGGTGGTGGGCGCCATGACCGCTACCTGGTAGCCGTTGTCGACGGCCTTGAAGGCGGCCCGCATGGCCAACTCGGTCTTGCCAAAGCCCACGTCGCCGCAGAGCAAGCGGTCCATGGGCTTAAGCGATTGCATGTCGCGTTTGATTTGCTCGATGGCGGCCAATTGATCGGGGGTTTCCTGATAGGGGAACGAGGCGTCGAACTCGCGCTGCCAATCGGTGTCAGGCGCAAGCGCCACGCCAGGACGCGAAGCCCGCAGGGCTTGAAGCTCCAGCATTTCAACGGCAAGGTCGGTTACCGCCGCCTCGGCCGCTTTCTTTTGCCGAGCCCAGGCCTTACCGCCGATTACCGCGAGCGCCGGCCGAGACTTCGAAGCGCCGATGTACTTCTGCACCAACTCGATGCGCGTAGCAGGAACGTAAATTCGCGTCCCGCCACGAAACTCGATCTCCAGGTGCTCTTCGGTTTGCTTCCCCTTCTGTAGCAGCTTCAACCCACGATACCGGCCGATACCGTGCGCCAGATGGACCACTAGGTCGCCGTCGCGCAGATCGAGGAAGCTGTCGATCGCCTTGCCCAACCGGCGTTGTCGCGGCGGTCGCCGCGCCAAGTCGTGTCGCTGGAATAGCTCGGCGCCGCTGAGCAATACCATTTGCTCGCTTGCCAGGCGGAAGCCGGCGCTGAGCACGCCTACCGGAAAATGCAGCCGCCCTTCTTGTAGCAGTCGGCTGGCGGCGAACAGTTCACGCAACCTTTCGACCTCGGCCGTTGTCTGGCAGACAACGAACACCTGCTGCCCGGCGCCGATGGTTTCTAGTTCGCTGCGCACCTTGTCGATGCTGCCGCTAAACCGTTCGACCGATTCGACCGCCAGCGTGAACCGCTCGCCAAGATCGCCTAAGGCTAACCCTTCCGCGGTGGCCTGGCCCAGCGACGCCAGCGACTGCTGCACCGCCGCCGGACTGTGGAAATCCGCTGGCTTTTCCACTCTCCCCAGGTATTGCTCGGCTTCTTGCTGAATTTCGCTTGGCTCGATCCACAGCACCCAACTTCCCGGCGGCAGGAAGTCGGCCAGGTGGCCTTCGCCGCCCCGGTCTCGCGACAGGGCGGTTATCTCCACTTCATCCAGGGTTTCCAGGCTGCGCTGGGTAGCGACATCGAAGCGGCGGATCGACTCCACCTCGTCATCGAACAGTTCGATCCGCACGGGCTCGAACCAGTCGGGCGCGAACACGTCAATGATTCCGCCCCGCTGGCAAAACTCACCGGGCAGCTCTACGGCGCTGGTGTTGTGAAAGCCGCGGCTGGCAAGCCAGGCAAGCAAGTCTTCAACATCCAAACGCTCGCCGGCGCGCACGCGGCGGGAGCTTTCGGCCACGCTGGTGCGGGTGGCCGTTGGCTGAAGCAGACTTTGGATCGACGTGACCAGAATCGCTGGCCGCTCGCCGCGCGCCAGCAATTTCAAAGCGCGGAGGCGGTCGCCATAGATTTCGTCGTAGATAATTCGTTGGTTCGGGCCGAACTCCCAAGCGGGGAACCGCTCCACCACGTCGGAGGTGAACAGGGCGAGATCGTCGGCCAGCCGGTCGCTGGCATCCCCCTTGGGGCACACCACGACGAGCGAACCGGGGCAATGATGCGCCAGCGCTGCGGCGACCAAGGCGCGCGAACCTCCCCAGACTCCATCCAGCGTGGCCCGGCCGCCCTCTCGAAGCGCCGCCAGAACGCGGTCGAAGCCGTCGTATCGTTCTAATCGCCGGGGTAATTCTCGAAGCCGCTCCGGCGCGCTAACGGAAGTTTGGGTTGCTTCCATGTGACGGTGAAATTGTATCGACGCGGCAATTTTGGGGAAAGGCGAAGTCTGTCAACAGTAGAACGCACCCTTCGCTTCCCCCCCCCGCTCAACACACGCGCAACTTCCCTCGTTGGAAACGGCCTGCGGCTATTTCTTGGGGGAAAGCTGCGTTAGTTTTGCAAAGCGATGCGCCTTGCCTGTTGGATGAACCTCTTGTTCCGTCGCCTTGTCGGTTGGGGAAGGCAGGGATAGACTGCGGTGGGGGCTGTCTTTTCGTTTTCTTGTTTTTGCGTACATGGCTCGCGTAGTGTTGGCGATGTCGGGCGGCGTTGATAGTAGCGTCGCCGCCAGCTTGCTCCTGGCCGAGGGGCACGAAGTGATCGGCGTGTTCATGCGGCACGGCGAAGAGTCGCCCGCGGTCTGCGCAGTGAGTGGGAACGGGGCAGAAGCGAGCAATGCCTCTGCAAGCCAACGCCCGAATCTTCCCATCCTTGGCCAACGGTCCGACCATAAGCAGGGATGTTGCAGCGCCAGCGACGCGCTCGACGCCCGCCGCGTGGCCGATCGGCTGGATATTCCCTTCTACGCTCTCAACTTGCAGGAGGAGTTCGGCCAGATCATCGACTACTTTGTCGAGGAGTACACGCAGGGACGGACCCCCAATCCCTGCGTGATGTGCAACAACTGGATCAAATTCGGCAAGCTATTCGACTACGCCGATAGCATCGGCGCCGAGTTTGTCGCCACCGGGCATTACGCTCGCCTGGAGGGCGGAACAACGGAGCCGCCGGCGCTGTTGCGGGGTGTGGACGAGCGGAAGGATCAGTCCTACGTGCTATTTGGTGTGGCGCGTGAGCACCTTTCGCGCATGTTGCTTCCGGTGGGCGGGTTTCACAAGCCCGAGATTCGCCGTCGGGCGGCCGAATTGGGACTGCGCGTCGCCGAGAAGAAGGACAGCCAGGAAATTTGTTTTGTCACGTCGGGCAAGCACGACGAGTTCGTCCGAGCCCGGCGCGGCGCCAAAGACACGTCGGGCGAGATCGTGACCACCGAAGGACGCGTGGTGGGAGCGCACCCCGGGATCGAACGCTTCACCATCGGCCAGCGCAAAGGGTTAGGAGTGGCGATGGGCGAGCCGTACTTCGTGGTGCGCATTGAAACCGATACCCGGCGCGTGGTGATCGGCCGCAAGGAAGCGCTTGCTCGGCAGGAGTTGACCGCACGGCGCACTAACTGGCTCGTTGAGCCGCCCGCGGGACCATTCCGTTGCGCGGCCCAAATCCGCTACAACAGCACCGCCGAGGCGGCCACGGCTGAAGTATTGCCCGACGATCGTCTGCGCGTCACCTTCGACCAGCCGCGTTATGGAGTCGCTCCGGGCCAGGCCGTCGTCTGCTACGATGGACCCCGCGTGCTCGGCGGCGGTTGGATCGAATAAGCGAGGGAAAAGGCAGGAACGAACCTTACCCATATTATCGGCTCAGCTCTGTGCCTTCTGACCTTAGCTTTCGGGGGTGTGCATTGAGCCACGCTTTGTCCGCAGCTTGGGCAATGGCGTCAACTCCCACATAAACCTTGCGCTCCCGTTGGCCGCTCCAGCGATCGGCCATACCCAACTCGATCGCTTGAATGAACGCGCCTAGCTCGTAGCGTCTTCCAACCGCCTCGGCTACGCCCAATTGAAAGCGGGCTTGCGGGTAGATCGGCGCTCCAAGCGTCTCGAGCGACCAACGGTCGATTTCCAACTCTTGCCAGTCGCTATTCTCCTCGGTCGGCCGTAGGAAAGGTTGTAAGTCATCATTCAGGCGAAACGCAGCAAAGCGATGAACCAACACGACCACGCGTTCGGCCCGTGTCGAATACAAGCCCCACGAGGGCCAGGCGTCCCAACCTCGCCACGGCTCCAGGGCCGGTAGTAGCAGCGCCAACGCCACGAGTGTTTCAGCCAGGCCCCATCGGCGAAGCGGCGGGTTGTCGGTAATCAGCGTGTCGGTTCCTTCTGCGGTCGT
Source organism: uncultured Pirellulaceae bacterium (assembly GCA_964458385.1). Lineage (GTDB taxonomy): Bacteria > Planctomycetota > Planctomycetia > Pirellulales > Pirellulaceae > JAHWKS01. Next base: position 4,594 of record CAYWIS010000105.1, on the reverse strand, counting down.
TGATTGGCCCTGAAGGCCGAACAACAGCACTGCTTGAATCAGGAAGTAGACGTTCCACAGCAGCACGCCGGGCCGATGGTCCAGCCCCCACGGCCCCAATAACGCGATCAAGGTGAAATGCATGAGCACGGCGCCCGCGACTGCCGCTAATCGTGTGCGCCAGAAGCAAAGTCCTACAGCGACCAGCAGTTCACCGGTGGGAAACACTCCCGCCGCCGCAATGCGCGTTGTTTCGGGCCATGCTTCGGTCGAAAAGCCAAGCCAGGTTGCAACGACCGCCAGAAACTGTTGCCCCACACCATGCAGAAACACATGATCGAACTTTCCCAGTGCGGACCAGAAGTAGATACTTACGGCCAGCCACCGCAGCAGCGCGAAACTGCGTCGCTCGTCCCGCGTGGCCAACACCACGGCGATCAGGACGAACTGATACGCCCACGGCTGTAAACGGTGTTGATCGAGGAGGAACATGCCCGTCATGCACGCCGCGAACAGCCACAGCGCCGCGCGGCCGACGGAATGCCGCTCCGAAGCGATCAGCGCCGTCAGCAAGCTAAGCACCACTCCCGCCAGCCCACACCAATCCAGCCACGTCGGTGCGATTCGGCCAACAGGAACGAGGGGGACCTGGGGATAGGCCGTTTGCGGCGTCCACAATTGCCACGTTCCCGCCACCAGCGCCAAGGCTAACGCCGCCCACAACCGGCGGAACCACGCCACACGGCAAGGCGAAGGGATATCGCGGTGAAACCAAAGCACGATCAACTGGGGGGGTGGTGAGGTAAAGAAGCAAGCGTTTCCGCCGCGGCGTGTTCATGTTTTCGGAGTGACCGCATTATCCTGCAGTCGTCCTTGCCGGAAAACGGCCGTTATGCAACGTTGAAAGAGCGGCAAGGGTATTTGGGGAACCGTCATGGCGTATCAACTACGGCGAAAGGAATCAGTGGAAGAAGCCCTGCGCCGTATTGCTCGGGAAGAGATCGACCAGGCGCTGGCGGAAATTTCCAGCCAGGAACTTACCCCCGACCAGAGCGTGCACCAGGTCCGCAAGCGGTGCAAGAAAGTGCGTAGCCTGTTGCGACTGGTCCGCCCCGCGTTTAAGAGTGGCTACTCGCAGGCGAATGCCCGATTTCGTGATGCAGCTCGTAGTCTGTCTTGGGTGCGCGACGCCGATATCCTCCATCAGACATTGGAGAAGCTGGTTCAACGCTACCCGAACCGGCTGAACGACGCCGCGGCGGCTCCTGTTCTCGCTGCATTGGAGCAGTATCGGCGGCGGGTTCAGGAAAAAGCCGGCGACTTGCCCACGCTTTGCGAGCAGTTCGCGGCCATGATGTACGAGGCCCGGCGAGATGTCGAAACGTGGACACTCTCCGAAGATGAATTTGCAGCCATCGGCCCCGGCCTGAAGAAAATTTATCGCCGTGGCCGCGCCGCCATGAAAACCGCCTACGCCGATCCAACGTCCGAGAACTTCCACACCTGGCGAAAGCGTGCGAAAGATCATGGATACCACCTGCGCCTTTTGCGCGGCGTGTGGAAGTCCGAAATGCAAACCCGCCAGGCCGCCGTTGACGACCTGCTGGAGTTATTAGGCCAAGACCACGATCTTGCGGTGCTGCACGATCTGGTCGCCAGGGGGGAGTTGCGATTGGCGGAAGAGTTCGACTACGACACGACGCCCTTACTCAAGCTACTCGACCGCCGTCGCGCTGAGTTGCAAAAGATGACGCATCCGTGGGGGCTGCGTCTGTATGCCGAAACGCCCTCGTGCCTAACCGGCCGGTGGGAGGCATACTGGCGAATCTGGCGGAAGCATGGCCCGGCGCGGTTTCACACGAGCGCGTCGAACTGAGGACGCTTTCGTCGTTCGTTGGAAAGTGACTATGCAAATTGACCAGCAGCACCAACGGCCAGTACCACAACCTTCTGAAGTATCCGCCGAGGCTTCCACGGGGAAGCTCGATTTTTGCCGGCGCATCCACCGAGATGGGTTCGCCCTTGTGCTCGACGTGATCGACGCCGAGATTATCGAAAACCTCCGCAGTGCGTTGGAGCAATTGGGGCACGGCGCCGAAGTTCGACGCAAGGGAGGAGCCTACGGCGCTCGCCATTTGCTCCAGATTTCGCCCGTGGCGCGCGAATTGGCCCGCCTGCCCGCGTTACGGGCGCTTGCCGCGGCGGTGCTTGGCGAGCACTGCTTTGCCGTGCGGGGGATCTTCTTCGATAAGATTCCAACCGCCAACTGGGGCCTCGGCTGGCATCAAGACCGGGTGATTGCCGTTCGCGAGCGTCGCGAAGCGTCGGGCTTTCGCGCTTGGTCGCAAAAGGCCGGCGTGTGGCAGGTTGAGCCACCCGTCGAAGTCCTGCAGGGAATGCTCGCCTTGCGCGTCCACTTGGATGACTGTGGCGCCGATAATGGCCCGCTGCGGGTGTTGCCGGGATCGCACCTTCACGGCTGGCTGGACGGGCGGATCGAACACTGGAAATCCACAACGCCCGCCGTCGTGTGCGAAGCGCCTGCAGGCAGCGTGGTCGCCATGCGGCCGTTGCTGTTGCACGCGTCGGCCCCGGCCCGCACGCCGCGCCATCGCCGCGTTATCCATCTCGAATACGCCGCCGAACCACTTCCGCACGGCCTGGAATGGCACGATCAGGTCGTGGGGTAGCCAGTGCGGCTTGCGCGATCTGCCTGTAAGCCGCGTAGCTTCTCCGTGGGGAAGCCGGACGCGGCAGCGCGCTGGGGCGCATTCACCAGGCCGTTTCTTCGGGGATCACGCGGTTATCAATGCATAAAGTTGACATGAAAATGGTTTATGTGTAAACTTAATATGCGTGAGAGCAAAACTTCCATGAACGAACGTCGCCTCCAACACGAATTGAAAAAGAAGCGTCCTTTTGATTCGCCAGAGCAAGAGGCGATCTTGAACATCCTGCGCACGGCGGATCAATTCCACAACCGCTTTGGGCGGTTGTTCCGCGAGTTTGGCCTAACGCCCTCGCAGTACAACGTGCTGCGAATCTTGCGCGGGGAAGGTCAGCCGTTGCCTAGCCTGGAAGTGGCCGAACGTCTGATTCAAGAGGTTCCGGCCATTACGGGGCTGATTGACCGGTTGGAGAAGCAAGGCTTGGTGGTCCGCCGGCGCTGTACCGAAGATCGCCGCGTGGTGTACGTCGAGATTACGCCGCAAGGCCGAGAGCTACTGGAACAACTCGATGAGCCGGTCGCGCAGCTCCATCGTACGTTGATCGGGCATCTCACGCGCAGCGAGCTGAGCGAACTGAGCCGTCTGTTGGAAAAGGCGCGCTGTGCAAGCGAAAGCGGGTAAGTTTTTTGGGGGATGATGGTTTACTAGTCAATTAATTGCATAGCAGCATTTTGTTGCTGCGACAACGCAAAGGCCTTTCTGATGATCGCCATTCGCAAAGCCCAAGAACGCGGACACTTTAACCACGGCTGGCTCGACACCTGGCACACCTTTTCCTTTGGCGACTACTTCGATCCGGAACATCACCACTTCCGAGCGCTGCGGGTGATGAACGAGGATCGCATTGCGCCGGGGCAAGGGTTTGGCATGCACGGCCATCGCGATATGGAGATCGTCACCTACGTGCTGGCTGGAGCGCTAGAGCACCGCGATAGCCTCGGCAACGGCGAGGTACTGCGGCCCGGGGAACTTCAGCGCATGACCGCCGGCAGCGGCATTCGCCATAGCGAGTTCAACCGGTCGTCCACTGAAGAGGTCCACCTGTACCAGATTTGGCTGTTCCCTGAAGAGAAGGGGCTAACGCCCAGCTACGAACAGCGCGCTTTTCCCGAAGCGGAACGGCGCAGCCGATGGCGTTTGGTGGCCTCGCGAGACGGGCGCGATGGGGCGTTAACGATCCACCAAGACGCTGATTTGTACCTGGCGACGCTCGACGCCGATCAGCAATTGACGTTCGAACTGCGTCCTTCCCGCCATGCATGGCTGCAACTGCTACGCGGCGCAGCAACGCTCAACGGCGAGCCTATGCAGGCGGGTGACGGAGCCGCCGTTAGCGACGAGACCACCTTAACCATCGCCGCCGAGGCCGGCGCCGAAGTACTGTTGTTCGACCTTGCGTAAACGCTTTATCTCCTTTTGGGGGGGCAACTTCGCTTTTGCACACTCCGCTGCATGGTATTTGAGCAGCAGTTGCCGACTGCGTGCGGGCGGGGGAATCCTCGCCTGCAGCGCCGCCAGCGCTACAATTCTTGCAGCCTTGCAAAGGAGCATTGACGACTATGTCTTATTTCGAACCTTCCGATCGCCGCTTCCTCTTGGCAGGAACGCAGGACGAGACGCCGCGCGACGTTGGCTCGCCGCAGCCCGCCCGGCCAGCGGCGGACGACGCCGACCTGCTAGACGCCTATTCGCGGGCGGTGGTTGGCGTTGTAGAGACGGTGTCGCCCGCGGTCGTGAGCGTTTCGGGCGCACGAGGCGACCGGGGCGGAGCAGGCACTGGCTTTGTCATTACGCCCGATGGCTACGCAATTACCAACAGCCACGTGGTTGCGGGGCGCGAACAACTGCAAGCCGAAACGGTTGAAGGCGACCGCGTGGCGCTCGTG
>CAYWIS010000104.1:0-20228 GCA_964458385.1 uncultured Pirellulaceae bacterium | reverse complement strand
TGTGGGGGGCATTTCGAACGATTCATGCCGAAGCGCCGAGATGAGCAAACTGTCTTCGACTTTGCCGGGAACGACGGCAGGGCCGCTATCGCCGCCGCGCTGAATTCCTGCGCGGGTATCAAGAAGCAGGCCGCCTTTAAGCTTCTTGTTCTGAGCCGCCTCGGCCGAATGGCAGGCGTAACACTTTTCGACAAGTATCGGCCGGATCTTCGCTTCAAAGAACTCAATACCTGCACGATCAGGGGCTTGCCCCAGCGCGGGAATGGTGAAGGTTAGCCAACAAAGCACCCGCAGCGCGTATTGCATTGTCTTGGCCATGGGTCAAGATCGCTCCCAGGAACGGAGTGGCTGGAGGAGAGGCAGGTAGGTAGGAACGCAACCAGACAGCGATCACCACGAAAGTGGCGATTGCCTCGCTGCGAGCAACAGACCTCTTGGGGCGGTTACAAGTATGAGCCCTACGAATAGCGTTTGTCAACGTTTGTGCGGCGAGTGGCGGTTGCTGCGTCTATCGGTCGCCTTACTCTAGTCGTCGCTTCAAGTTGTGATGCGTAAAATAATTAGAGCGATGTGGCCGATCTCGTGCGCTGGAGGGGCGTCGGGCCGCGTCGTATCCGGACGCACCACGGAAGACCAATTCTTATGGCCTCGCCCTCTGCCCCTATCCGGTTCTATGAATCTCTTACGTGGGACGATCTGAACGTGACGTTCGGAGCATCCACGGTGCAGCGCGGCAGGACGTACCAGCGGCAAGGCGCGGTCTCGCGATTAGGGCAAACGGCGAACGCTCAGCTTGTGGCCTGGGTGCGCGGTGCGGAGCGGTACGCCGCTGTGGTGGAAATCAAATCGGGGGAATTGCAAGGACGCTGTTCCTGTCCTGTGGGCCAGAATTGCAAGCACGTTGTGGCAGTTGTTTTGGAGTATCTGGAATACGTCAAGCAAGGCGAACCGATTCCTCAGGTGGAAGACGACGATCCTCGCTTGAAACTTGCGGCTCAATCGAAATTTCCCGGAAGTCAACCGGCAACCACCACGGGCGATGCCTGGGAGGAGGCCGGCGCGGTGGCGAATGATGACGGCGAGAAAGGGGAGCGAGGCGGCGAAGATGGGAACGAGGGGAACTGTACGGACGGGACTCGCGCCGCGCTTCACTCACATGGGACGGCTGGAGACGCTGGCAAGGCTCCTAAATCGGGCAAACGGCGTGCAGTGTCGGTTGCGCTGGTTCAATTTCTAGAGAAACAGAGTTACGAAGCGCTCCGCGCTTGGCTGTTGGAGCTAGCGGAAACCACGCCCCAAGTGCATCAATGGTTAGAGGATCGCCGCCGCGCGGCCGAAAGCAGTTTGAAGGAATTGATCGCCGAGGCGCGTACGGCGCTGTACGAGGCGTCGGCCGAGCCGGGTTGGTCCAATCCTTGGACGGGCGAAGGCTATGCGCCCGACTATTCGCGTTTTCGGAACTTACTGCAAATCCTATTGGAGCAAGGAGTCGCCGACGCCGTTTTGGAACTCGGCGAGGAACTGCTGGAAGTGGGCCGTGCTCAAGTTGCCGAGAGCCAAGACGAGGGCGAAACCGCCGCTGAAATCATCGCGTGTTTAAACGTCGTGGCCCAGGCGTTGCCTCAATCCAAAAAGAAATCACCTGCCGAACAGATTTTATGGGCAGTCAATGCACGACTCCACGACGACTATAACTTGTTTTCGAGCCTCGATCCGTTCTGGAGTCGGGAGTTTCCTTGCGAGGTTTGGAGCGAAGTCGCCGACGCCTTGCTCCGCCGGCTCAAACCAACCAAACGCAAAAAGGTCGACGACTTTTTGGCTCGTCAAGAGCGTGACAAGCTCGGGCGCTATCTGATCCTAGCGCTGGAGCGGGCCGGGCGCAACGAAGAAATTCTTCCGCTTTGTGAACGTGAAGCGCCCGTGACTGGCGCCTACGAACCGTTGGTGGAGCGCCTTCTGGGGGCGCAGCGAATGGACGTTGCTGTGGCGTGGATTCGCCGCGGCATCGAAGCGACCCAGGAACAGTATCCTGGTATCGCCAACCGCTTGCGAGCCAAACTGCGCGAACTACGTCGGGAGCAGGGCGACTGGAAATCGGTCGCGGCAGACTGGGCGCAAGAGTTCTTTCAATCGCCATCGGTTCCGGCCTTTGAAGAACTCATGAGCGCAGCGGAGAAAGCACAGTGTCGCCCCGAAGTCGAAGCCGCTGCCCGATATTTTCTCGAAACGGGTTCGCCGCCTCAGACGCGGCCGCGAAAGGTCAGGAATCAAACAATCCCTGCCTGGCCCCTTCCGGCGCCCGAAACGCCCGCCGAGGGACCAACGCGATATGGCCATCGTGAGCAGCCTCCCTACTATCAAGTGCTCATTGACCTGGCGTTGAAGGAGAACGATCTGCAAGCGGCGCTGCGCTGGTATGACGAGGCGAAAAGGAAAAATCGACCGCTGTGGGGCTTGGAAGCAACAATCGCCGACGCGACGGCGAAGATTGCTCCCGAACGCTCTTTAGCGTTCTGGCGCACCGAGGTGGAGCGGCAAGTCGCCCAGGCGAACCCCTCCGCTTACGAAGTGGCCGCGCGGTATTTGCGAAAGATACGCGGCCTCTTGCGAACTTTGGGGCGGGAGCAGGATTTCCAAAGTTACCTTGAACAGCTACGGCAAGAGCATCGTCGTAAGCGGCGTTTGACCGAAATTCTTGACGGATTGGAAGGCCGCCCTATCGTACAGTCGTGACGCTTTCGTCTATGACGTTGGCAACCTACAATAAGCCCCCAAGGTAACACTGTCGCCGAAATCGGCGGCGTCGGTTGGCGGTGTTCGCCGTCATTAGGTTGGATCGATGGTTGGGAGCTTGGTTGCATGTTCGATGAGGACGACCCACAGACACGTCTGCGGTGGGGCATCTATGGACTACTAATTGCTGTCGCCGTGGGCGTCATGGTGGGCCGAATCTTGTGTGTCGCTTCGGCAAGCGGCAAGACTCCTTTTCTTAGCGCCAACGATCGCAGCCGGTGGTGCACCATCCGCGCCTTGGTGGATCACGGAACCTACGCCATCGACGCCGTGGTGCTGCGGCCCGACGGTCGCTTTGACCGCGATTGGCAGACTATCGACATGGTGCGGCACCGCGGCCGGGACGGGCTAGAGCATTACTACTCGAGCAAGCCGCCGCTACTTCCCACCTTGCTTGCAGGGGAGTATTGGCTCATTCGCCAGCTAAGCGGGATGACGCTGGCCGAACAACCTTTGTATCTTGGCCGGTTGATGCTCATTCTGACCAATGTGCTCCCCTTGGTTGGCATGCTGGTTGTCTTGGCCTCCATGGTGGAACGTTACGGAACGACGGACCTCGGCCGAATATTCGTGATGACCACGGCGGCGCTTGGCACGTTCTTAACGACCTTTGCGATTACCTTGAACAACCACTTACCAGCGGCCATTGCCGTGGTGTTCGCTTTGGATGCCGGTCTGCGGATCGTCTACGATGGCGACCGACGCTGGCGGTGGTTTGTTTCGGCTGGCTTTTTCTCCACGTTTGCCGTTGCCAATGAGTTGCCGGCGTTGGCGTTTGCTGTTCTCCTTGGCGCGGCGTTGCTGTTTGCGGCGCCAAGGCGGACGCTGGTGGGCTTTGCACCGCCAGCGGCCGTGGTTGCGGCGGCCTTCTTCGGGACCAATTGGATTGCCCATCAAAGTTTGCGGCCCCCTTATGCCCACCGTGACGACGGCCCCGTATTGGCCGAGATTGAGATTAGCGCTGAAACGGATCTCGACGGGGAACGCATTCCGGAGATCGTGCGCGAGGCTGTGGCGAGAGCCGGGGTATCGCTCTCGCCGCAAACCGTGGCTGAGGTGCGCATGCCCGGGCGCCGGTGGATGGTATGGGATGAAGAAGGACACGATCGGCTTGCCGTTGTCCGTGAAGGGGACTCCCTTCAGATCCGCGCGTGGGATAATTGGTACGACTACGAACGGAGCTATTGGACAAGCGGCAAAAAGTCGGGCGTGGACCGCGGGGAGCCATCGCCAGCGGTCTACGCATTCCATGTGTTGGTTGGCCACCACGGTGTGTTCTCGTTAACGCCGGTTTGGCTGTTGTCGGTTGTTGGGGCCGTGCTTGCCGTGCGGCGCGGCCCTGGCGCCTGGCGTGGTATGGGACTATTGACGATTACGTTGACCGTCGTGGTGCTAGCCTTTTACATCTTGCGGCCGCTGGAGGACCGCAACTACGGCGGCGTAACCAATGGCCTGCGGTGGTCTTTTTGGCTGATTCCGCTCTGGTTAATGGTGATGCTGCCTGCCGCCGATGCCGTTACGAGGCGGCCACGCTGGTGGCTTGTTGCTGTTGTGTTGCTGGGCATGAGCGTGTTAGCGGTTCATTACAAACCGCTGAATCCGTGGTCCCATCCCTGGTTGTTTGATTACTGGAGCTACCTGGGTTGGATCGAGTACTAAGTCTTGGCGCTCTCTGGTGGGATCGACGTGTCGGAATCGTGGGGCCGGCGAGCGGGCTTCGGCTTGGCTCTACGTCATCGGATCTCGGCGACGCCAACAAGGCCGCGGTAAGCCACTGCGTTCCCTTTGTGGGGCGATACGGCGCCCTACACACCATCTCACGTAGAAGGAGTTCGTGCCGATGAGCCAACCTTCCCAGGCGCGCGTAGCCTTGATTACCGGGGCAGGCCGCAAGCGGGTCGGTCATGCTATTGCGTGGTCGCTGGGAGAAGCAGGATACCGTATTGCACTGCATTACCATCGGTCCAAGGACGAGGCCGAAGAAACCGTGCGAACCATGCAGGCTGTCGGAATTGAGGCGGTCGCATTCGGCGCCGACGTGACCGACGAAGCGCAAGTGGCGCGGATGTTCGATCAGGCCATGGACCACTTCGGCCGGTTAGATGGCTTGGTGGCGACCGCCTCCATCTGGTCGTCTATGCCCTTGGAGAAAATTACGGCCGCCGAGATGCGTCGCCACTTCGATGTGAACACACTTGGAACGTTCTTATGCGCTCGACGCGCAGGGCTGCTCATGGCGGCCCAAGAGGAAGGGGGCGCCATTGTGACCTTTGGCGATTGGGCCATTCACCGGCCCTATCCCGACTATGTCGCCTACTTTACTTCGAAAGGCGCCCTGCCAACGCTGACTTACGCACTAGCGGTGGAACTGGCGCGTCGCAATCCGCGAGTGCGCGTGAACTGCATTCATCCGGGGCCCGTGCTGTACCCACCCGAGATGTCGGAAGCCGAACGCCAAAAAGTGCTCCAGGCCACCTTGCTCAAGCAGGCCAACCGACCCGAATGCGTGGCGCAAGCGGTTCAATTTTTGTTGGAGAACGAGTTCATTACCGGCGCTTGCCTTCCGGTTGACGCGGGACGCACAATTTACGCCGCTGGTGAATTGGAACGCGAGGATTAGCCAGACGAGGGAGATGAGCCCTTATCGCACGTTCGATCTTGGATGGAATTCCCCTTTGACGAAGCACGCCCGCCATACACCATTTTGGGCAAAGCACGAGTTGGTCAGGGTAGAGTCTTGGGCTCGCTGTTGGCATCGCCCGAGGCGGCGCCCAGGGGATCGTCAAAGCTAACCACGCGCACTTTGCTCGCTTGCTCCATGCGTAACGCGTCAAAGGTGTGCGGCTCCTCGAAAGCGATTGGCGGCTGTTTCGCGCTATTGTCTGGCTCGGATTCTAACGAGAGCTCGATCGGCGTGCCCACAAACTTGGTGCCCTCGTAAATTGTGCCGCGTTGGAACGGACCGATCCCCAAGAGCCAAACGTCTTTCGCCGTGCTGGAAGTCTGGGAGATGCCAGACTGCCACAGCGCCTGGCGAGTCTCGCGATGGTAAGCAAAAACAGCGATCTTGGCCGCTGCCCGTTGATCGTCACGTCGAGCAATGGAGAGCTCCGGAATTGCCGGAAGTTGGGGCGCCGCCGGGGTGATCACTTGGGCCGCGGTGGTTAGGGCGTTGTTCGCCGGAATGCCATAGGTCACTTCATGTGCGTCATGACCTAAGGCGCCTACCCGCGCTTCGACAATAAACTCAGCGTTTTCTTGCTTATCTTGGAGGCGGCAACCGGCCGCCATCATCTGCTGACGTAACGAACTGATAATGTATTCGGCGTTGACAAAGCCCACTCCCTTGACTGGTTGAAGGTACGTGGTGTCAAAGTAAACCTTTCGCCCCGCCAGCGGGCGGAAGTCGATTTGCGACACCGCCTGGTCGACGGCGTTTGAGGTCAGAAGCTGCTCGGTGGCTGTCCGACTCTTGGTTGTTCCGCACCCGGCGAGCAGCACAACTACTCCAAGCGCAATGCCGCGCGCCAGGGCGAATGTTTCGCCCCGCAGCATCAACATGCGATCTTGTTCAGCGCTGGCGAACACCGCTCGTTCTGCTCTCGCAGTAAACTCTCTTTGGGGTAGCCGAATGGCGATCGGTCTCCATTTGTCCGTTCGCCAAGCCAGCCCGCGATTGCCTGCGAAGTTTAGCGAAATCCAGGAGCCGCCAAAAGAGAACTTCTGGCCTACTTGGCCGAGGTGCTGGGGGCGTAGCCAAATCGCTCTAAATACCAAGACCAGCGGCGATCGATCTCTTCGCGAATTTCTGGGGCTAATGCGTGTTGATTGCGGCGATAATCTTGGTGCTCTTGGAGATATTCCACCAATCGTGGCCGCACTTGTTCAAAGTCGCCCAAATCCAAATGCTCGTACAGAGAGCGCATTTCCTCCACAGGGTCGGCAACGAGATCCTCGTAGCGAATTTCGTGCAATTGGCCTGCGGGGATGAGCGAGCGCTGTTGCTCGTAGCCGCGGTACATCCGCTCAAAGGCTGCGAACACGTACTCTTCGCGTCCCTGATCTTTGGGCCGTTGCAAGGCTTGTACTTTGTCGAGAGATTTCCACAACCGCAATGTGGATGCAAACAGCTCGTAGGGATCTCGGGCGATATGCACGAATTTGGCGCCCGGAAACGCCTCCAAGAGCGTTTGGATTCGCCCCGTATGGGGAGGAGACTTAAAAACGATCCGCTTTCCTCGGAGATAAGTAATCGCCTTGGCAAAATGGACGAGCGTTGCTTTCCAACGGGTGCGGTCCTGCTCGGAAACCCCCTCCATATCTAGGTATTCCATGTAGGGGGCTGGCTCATTGGGGAAAGCCATGCGCAAGTAGGGTGAGGGAATGCCTAAATTGCACAAGGCAAACTCATCTTCTTGGGGACGAAGCCAGCCAGCCTCCATGTTGTCCATGGGCCGCCGCGAGGGCACAATCCACCAAAACCACTTGGTGACCCATCCCTCGGTCAGCAGAAAGTGCATTGGCGCAAAGCACTGGTAGCTGTTGGGCGTGCAAAAACGCTCGTCAAGCGAGAGAAGTTCATGCAGGTACGTGGTTCCACTGCGCCAATGCCCAAGGATAAAGATCGGTGGCTGTTCGATTTCCGTCTCGGCAATGGTCTTGTCGTAGCGTCGGCGCTGAAGCCAAGCGCAAGACGAATTGAAGACGGCAAACCCTGTAATCGCCAACGCCATTGGCCACGCCGTGGGGTGAATCCGAAAGCGATTCCGAGCCGCCAGGCGCAACCAGTCTCCCAAACGCATTCCGTGCCAAAACCGGGGACACCACCAGCCGTAGGCGTTGTAGCCGTCCGAATCGGACGTGGTCGCGGACGGTTGGAAGCAGTCGTCATAGAAGGGAGAACGGCGCCAAAAGGAGTGTTGCGTGGGGGGGGATTGCCCTTTGCAATTTTCCCATCTTTTCCTGGCGACGCAACCGCTCTCTTTGGCGGCCGCGACGCTTCGGCTTTTTGGCCGAAAATCTTCAATTAATCTCAAACCGGTCTTGGAGGTTTTGGACGTGCTCGCTACGCTACCTGCCCTTTCAGACACTACGGGGCAACATTCTTCTCTAAACAAACAGGAGTTTGCCGATGTCGCGGCGAACCGTGTTATGGGCGGCAGTCGTGGCTCTTGCGGGGTGTCATGGACCGAATGCCTCCATGAACTCGACGTTCAAGATGCCGACTCCTTCGTTCAATCTCCTGGCTCCTTACGGGCCTCCGCGAGTGCCGCCGCCGGGTACGCATAGTTACGGACAGCCGACCGCCATGGCGCCGTCGGCCGCCAGCAATACGCAACCGTATTATCCGAACTCCAATGGTGTGCGGGGTGTTTCGTTGCCGCAATCGCCCGAGGGCGGCGATGCTCCCACTCCATCGGCGACTCCTGCAGGAAAGGTCGCTACGGCGGTCTGGCGGTCAGCTCGATCGCCCGTTCCCGGTGCAGACGAGGAGGCGACATCGGCGACTCTCGCCTCGCATCAAGCGATCGCCGAGACGGTTCAGAGTCCTTCGGGCGAACCGCCGATTCTCATTCCTGAGCGCGCGGTCGAGCCAGCCGAAACGCCGCCGTTGTTGTTAGGCGGGATGCGGGCTCATGACTTGACGAAGGCCGTTGCTAACGAACCGGCGCCCGTCGCGATGGCGACTCCTGTGGCGCCCGTGATTGTCGCCTCGACCGTTGCCGCTGCGCCTGCTGCAACGCAGGTAATTTACTCGGCGCCTGTTTCCGCTCCGGTTGCGACTCCTGCGCCGGCTTCCACCTCGACCGGACTGATCGAGATGACCGACCTGTCGCAGGGCGCATCCAATACAAATCGTAGCTTGCAGCGCGTGCGCGGGTTCGAGGAGCCGCCCGTCGCGGCGGCGATAAGTGAGCCTGCGCCGGCCAGCTTCATTGAGCCGAAGGTCACCATTTCTGCTTCCACCGCTCAGGAAACGCGCGACGCCGTAGCCGCCGCGGCGTTGGAAAGCGAGCCCGCAATCATCAAGCCGGCCGCAGCGCCAGCCGCGAGCGGTTGGAAATCACGCTATTCGACGGACGAATCGTAGCACCGACGACGGTCGATCAAGCTTGTCGCGTTGATCTCACAGCCGAAGTAACCACAAAGCGGAAGCGCTAGCTTCCGCCTTTTTTTGGCAAATGACACCATAACGAGGCGGCGAAAGACCGTCGCACTCGACAGCCATCGAGAGGGCGCCGATGGAGAAACTCCCCCGCTAGTTGGTCGCAGTGGGCGTTTTCTGCGGTGCTTCATCCGACTTGGCAATGCCAATCACTCCCAACGCCACACGCGGACCCGCAGCGCCAGAGGGCTGGCTCGTCAGGTCGTCGGGATCGCCATGCACCACCATGGATCGACCAATCACAAAGTGCAACTTAAGCCAGGGCGCTTTGATATTCACCTCGGCCACTCCCTCTGCGTTTGCCTCAATATTGCCTAAATCGCCTGCGTGGTGCTCCTCGGAGCCCGGCCCGCCGTGTTTGTGGCCGTGAGGATCGAAATGTCCGCCCGCTGATTCTCCTTTGGGATCGCGCAGGTCGCCAAACTCATGAATGTGAAAACCGTGCTTGCCTGGGGTGAGTCCGACGACCTTGCCGTGAATGTGCAGTCCGTCGTTGTGCTGATCCAGCAGGATAACCCCACGAACCTTGCTCCCCTCGCTCGGATGCAGCACCGCCACGCCGCGAGTCGGCAGCGGCAAATGCTCCTTGAGATCATGGTGAGCATCCTGTCCGCGAGGACGCTGGCTTTGGCCTGCCTGTTCTTGGGCGACGACAAATCCGGTCCAACCCATTACGGCAACAACCGCCAGCGCGACGACTCGAAGTGGAAAATTCATTGTAAGCTCCTGAAATGAAGGGCGCCGGGCCTCCTACACCGCTGGAGGGCCCTGCCTCGAGGTCGCTCGCAAATGACATGCCACTGGTGAGGATTGGCCAGCTCCTCCTGCGGTCAATTGTAGGCGGCAGGTGGCTGACGGCGACTCATCCAAACGCATCCGAGAATCTCGAGGTTGTCAAACCAGAACTTGGGAAGACGAAGGACTTTAGCAGGCGTTAACCGGGAGCGTTTTGCGCTCGAGTAGCGGCAAAGTTGCTGTTGGCGGCCCTTACGCCGTGCCATCTACGTTGCATCGCTGGAAGGTGTAGGGGGATGTGCTACAGAGGGGAAGGCCGGAGATGAACGCCCGGCAATCAGGTTCCTTACACCCTACACGGTTCGTTCGGCAACAAAGCGCCGAACACGTCCCAACCACCCAAAAACCTCGCAGATTTCGCGAGAAAAAAAACTTCGAACTGTTCGGCAGCTCATGCCGAACAATCGAACACCCCGGCCCCGTCATACCGTTTCCCCTCTCTGAGCGGCAAAACTCGAGCTGCCGAGAGATGCCCCCGTGCTATTCACGGGCCGTGGGGTTGGGGCTGGCCCTCGTTAGCTACCGCGTTGAGACATGGCCGGTCTGGTAATCGCTTCTCGACGTGCAATATGCATCGAAGCGCAGATTCCTCAGGCGCCGTAGAGGGGCGCCTGTCGGACGTGGAGGAACTGGCCGCCCTGACGGGACGTTTCGGAACGCAGCCTAGAGCCCGTTAAATCATGTTCTCCGCCGGGGGGAGCCCCGGCGGGAACGCTTGCTACGGCCATTGACGGAAGTTGTGAACTCCCGTTGTCACTTAGGCTTTGAGCAGCTTTTGCAACTCCGCTGCGGCTTGCTCAAGCGCTTGAGGTAATTTGGCGGGAGACTTTCCGCCCGCTTGGGCCATGTCAGGTTTGCCGCCGCCGCTGCCGTCGACCATTTGGGCGATAGCCTTGACCCAGGCGCCGGCGCTCACGCCGCGCTCCACCAGATCGCGACTGATGCCCGCGACCAGTAGGACCTTTTCATCTCCCTCGCGGGCGCCCAACAGAACGGCAATGGGACTGGTCTTCTTTCGCAACTGATCAATCCATTGACGCATCAGGTTGGAGTTAGCGCCGGGGGTTTCGGCGACCACCACCTTAACGCCATCAACCTCCGTCGCTTTTTCCAACAGCGCGTCGGCCGACAGTGTTCCCGATTGCTTCAGTTGCTGCAGTTGCTGCTCCAAGCGGCGGATTTCCTCCAATTGGGCTGCGACTCGCTCGGGCACATCAAACGGCGCCACGTTCAACAAGCGAGCCGCTTCTTGCAACGCGGCCTTGCGTTGCAAGTGATCGGCGGCTTCGCTGCTGGGAACCGACACGGGCTTCGGCTCGGGCTCGGAAGCGCCGCCACCCGATAGTTGCTTCTTTAGGGAACGCACCTTGAGCGCTAAGTTTTTGACCGCTTCGGGCACAGCTAGCGGAGGAACCTCCAACAGCGTGGCCGCTTTGGTCAAAGCGTCTTCAATGCGTTGGGCGTACTCCTGGGCCTTCTCGCCGGTCAGAGCGACAATCCGACGCGTGCCCGCCGAAACCGCCTCTTCGCTGATGATTTCAAACGACCCAACTTCCGAGGTGTTGTTCAGATGGGTGCCGCCGCACAATTCGCGGCTAAAGTCGCCCATCGACACCATTCGCACCGGGTCAGGATACTTCTCGCCAAAGAGCATCATGGCTCCTTGTTTGCGAGCCTCCGCCAGCGGGATGATTTCCCATTTGACAGGAGCCGCAAGCTGGACTTTCTCTTGCACGTTGCGCTCAATACGGGCAAGCTGCTCTTCCGTCACAGGAGCCATATTGGCGAAATCGAAACGCAGCCAATCTTCATCCACCTTGGACCCTTGCTGCTGGGCATGTCCGCCCAGCACGGTTTGGAGCGCGTGGTGCAAGAGGTGCGTGGCGGAGTGGGCGCGGCGAATCCCTTGCCGGCGGTGAGTATCGACCCGCGCGGTCACTTTTTCGCCGACCCGCATCTCACCGCTTCGCAGGTGGCCAATGTGAATGATCAGGTCGCCGTCCTTTTGCGTATCAATAACTTCAAAATGAAAATTCTCACCGATGATTTCGCCCGTGTCGCCGACCTGACCGCCGGACTCGCCATAGAACGGCGTCCGGTCAAGCACCACGCGCACCGGGTCGTGGCCGTTTTCGGCTAAGTGTTCGCACAGATGGTCCTGAGCCACAATAAAGCACAACTCCGCCTCGGCCGACGTGGTTTCATAACCCAGGAACTCGGTCGAGTGCATAGTGCGTTTGATTGACTCGATGGGGCCGGTTTTGAATACCGGACCGCCCACGTCGCCCCCCTTGCTCTCAATGGCTTTCTTGAAGCCATCCCAGTCGAAGGCGTAGTTGTGCTCCGCCGCCAGCGTCTCAAACAACTCGGGCGGAAAGCCGTGCGTGTCGTACAGCTCGAACGCATCCTGGCCGCTGACGACGGCGCTGCCGCGCGCCTCCATTTCGGAAAAGATCTTATCAATGCGATTGAGGCCCTCTCGGATGGTGGCGAAGAAGGCTTTCTCCTCGTTTTCGATCCCTTTGGCTACGCGCGAAGCGGTTTCTTGCAGCTCGGGGTACGGGTTCTTCATCATCTCGACCACGACCGGCACAAGGTGATGCAAGAACGGCTCCTTGACCCCCATTTGATAACCGTCCAGCACCGCACGGCGCAGCAGACGGCGGATCACGTAGCGTTCCTTCTTGGGGCCAGGATAGACGTTTTCGTGCACAGCAAAGGTGCAGGCCCGCACGTGATCGGTAATACGGCGCAAGCGGCGGCCGTTGTCCGAGTGAGGATCGTACTTCACGCCGCAAACTTCCGCCGCCGCCTCGACAATAGGACGCAGAATGTCGATGTGGAAATTCGTCTCGACCCCCTGGAGCGCCGCGGCGGCTCGCTCCAAACCCATGCCGGTGTCAATATTCTTGCTGGGCAAGGGGCGGAGGTTGTCGGGCGGATCGCCTACGCGGTTGTACTGCGTGAAGACCAGGTTCCAGATTTCGACCGCGCCTTTGTCCGTGTGATAAAAGATTTCGCTACACGGACCGCAAACCCCGTCGGGGCCTTTGCTGGGAGCGCCCGCGGGCCAGAAGTTGTCGTCCTCTCCCATCCGCTCAATCTTCGAGAGCGGCAGCCCCACCTCGTTGTGCCAGATATCGGCCGCCTCGTCATCGTCCAGGTACACGGTGACGCTCAGACGCTCTGGGTCGATGCCCAGCCACTTCTTATCCGTCAGGAACTCCCAAGCCCAGATAATCGCTTCGCGCTTAAAATAGTCGCCGAAGCTGAAGTTCCCCAGCATCTCGAAGAACGTGTGATGGTAGGCCGTGCGGCCGACATTATCGATATCGCCGGTGCGGAGGCACTTCTGGCAGGTGGTGGCTCGGGTGAATTCCAGCTTCACTTTCCCCAGAAAGTGATCTTTGAACTGGTTCATCCCGGCGGGAGTGAACAGCACCGAGGGATCCCAGGTGGGCACGAGCACGTCGCTGGGCCTTCGGGCATGGCCTTTCGATTCGAAGAACGTCAGGTATTTTTCGCGAAGTTCGTCGGTTTTCATGGGCGGACGGCGGACAGGTAATCGGGCTACTCCTTCACCCTAATCGGGCAGCCCCTGAGGTTGGTTGTATATGTTTTCACAAGAAATTAAAGACACCGCGCTCATGATACCGGTTCGCCTTAAGAGGGACTAGGCGAGGCGCCAAACGGCCGAAAGCCGCCTTGCCAAGGTTGGTTTACCTGGCCAGTCGCACGGGCTGCGGCGGAGACGCCGCCCTCGCCCCGTAAAAGTGGAGGAAAAGACGAGGAAGCGGTGGCTTGCCGCTCGCGGCAGAAAAACGGTGGTTCTAGAATTATAGGGAAAGTTGTAAGGAAAGATTGACGGTGTTTCTTGAGGCCGATTCCGCTATCGTGTACCCGATCCTACGGGCCTGCGAGCAAGCCGAACGTGTGGAAACGACTCGAACTTGACATTCTGCGGCAGCCCGACAACGTAACGTGTGGCCCCACCTGCCTGCACGCCGTCTACCGCTATTACCATGACGAGATTCCTTTGGAAACCGTCATTCGAGAAACGCCGCAACTGGAAGATGGCGGCACGCTCGCGGTGCTCTTGGGGCAGCACGCTCTGTCGCGAGGCTACCGTGCGACGATCTACACCTATAATTTACAGGTGTTCGATCCGACTTGGTTCTTGCCTGGCGGACCCGACCTGGTCGAACGGCTCTATGCCCAGATGGAGGTGAAGTCGTCCCCCCGTCTCCACGTGGCAAGTCACGCCTACATTGACTTTCTTCAGGCGGGTGGAAAGATCGTGATGCGCGATCTGACCGCGAACCTGTTGCGCCGCTACCTCAATCGCGACGTACCCGTATTGGCGGGGCTGAGTTCAACGTACCTGTATGGCTGCTCGCGAGAGATTGCAGCGACTTGCGAACCCGATGACGTTGCCGGCGTGGCGGCAGGGCATTTCGTCGTACTTTGCGGTTACGACCGCAGACGCCGCAAGGTGCTTGTGGCTGATCCCTACCTTCCCAACCTGGCGGGCTTGGCGCACTATTACGAAGTTACGCTCGATCGGCTGGTCTGTGCGATCATGCTCGGAGTGTTGACCTATGATGCGAACTTGCTGATTATTGAACCAGGACGACGGGCAAGGAGACGCATCCTCCAACGCAGTTCCCAGCGCGATCCAAAGCACCCGGGCCTGGCGCCGCGGAGTCAACCGGCGCCGTTGTAAGAGACGATAGCGACCGACGGTGTGAAGGATGGGGGCGTCGTCCTGTTGGCGCTAACTTGGGGTTAACTATAAGGACGGTGAGGACGCTTCGCCACGTTTATAAGCGGCTTTGAGCCGTCCGCTTGGAAGATTTTCGCCGTGTGAGGAAGGCCAGTAGGAAACGCGCCTCCCGAGGTTCAATGGAATGCCCATTCTGATCGTTACCAATAATCCCAAGGACTGGCCGACGCCCATCGAAAACGTCGACGTGGTGGATGCCCGCGCGTACTTGACAAATCCCGAGTACAGCGAGCTTCGCGGCGCCAAGGTCTTCAATCTCTGCCGCTCCTACCGTTACCAGACGACGGGCTACTACGTCTCGCTGCTGGCCGAGGCGCGGGGACACAAACCGCAACCAAGCATCACGGCCATTCAAGACCTCAAAACGCACGCCATTGTGCGGCTAGTGTCGGATGACCTGGAAGAGTTGATCCAGCAAAGCTTGGCGCCGATCAAGTCGGATCGGTTTACGTTGAGCATTTACTTTGGCCGCAATTTGGCCAAGCGATACGAACGCTTAAGCCAGAAGCTGTTCAACCAGTTCCAGGCGCCGCTATTGCGAGCGAACTTTACACGAGATAAAGACGGCTGGGAGCTACGCAAGCTGGGGGCGATCGCCGCGAACGAAGTGCCCGAAGCCCATTGGCCCTTTGTAATTCAAGCGGCAACCGAGCATTTCGCGGGGCGGCGCTCCACGGTGCGGCGGAAGCCCCACGCCCGTTTTGATTTGGCGATCCTGTACAATCCTGCCGATCCGCAGCCGCCTTCCAATGAGAAAGCTCTCAAAAAATTCATCAAGGCCGCTGAGTCGTTGGATATGAGCGCCGAGCTTATTACCCGCGACGACTACGGACGGATCGGCGAGTTCGATGGGTTGTTCATACGCGACACTACGTTCGTAAATCGCTATACGTATCGCTTCTCGCGACGGGCGGCCAGCGAAGGGTTGGTCGTGATCGACGATCCCCAGTCGATCGTTCGCTGCACCAATAAGGTTTATCTGGCGGAGCTGATGGCGCGGCACAAGGTCCCCGCGCCCAAAACCTTGGTTGTGCAGCGCGATACGGCGGACGCCATTCCACGAGAGTTGGGGTTCCCCTGCGTCTTGAAGAAACCCGACAGTTCGTTCTCGCAGGGCGTGGCCAAAGTGGAGTCGCCCGAAGAACTGAACGCCTGCTTGGATCGATTCTTCGAAGAATCCGATTTGGTCGTGGCGCAAGAGTTTGTGCCCACCACGTTTGACTGGCGGATCGGCATTCTGGACAGGCAGCCCCTATACGCCTGTAAGTACTATATGGCGCCCAAGCATTGGCAGATCATCAAGCAGGATGCGGGCGACCAAAACAGCCGCTATGGCAAGTTTGAAACGCTGCCGGTCGAGATGGCGCCGCGGCGCGCTGTCGCGGCCGCGCTGAAAGCGGCCAACCTGGTGGGCGATGGGTTGTACGGCGTCGATGTGAAGCAGTCGGACGGAGTCTTCCGCGTCATCGAAGTGAATGAAAATCCCAATATCGACGCCGGCTGCGAGGATGCCATTCTCAAGGATGAACTGTATCGCCGCATTATGGCGGTGTTTCTCCGCCGCATTGAACGCCGAAAGGCGGGCGTCGCGTAAAGGAAAGCAAAACTCCCGAACAAGCACAACCTTAGGAGCCACGGATGAGGCTCGGATCGTGCAAGGTTTTGGCCGGGCCCAAGTCTGGCCTCATCTGCGCATGGCTTGTCTGTGCTCAATTTCGGCGCCCCTCTGAGAAGCTCCTACGACAAAAACCGTATTGGCTCCCATGGAGCCGTAATCTTCCTTGCACTTGGATCCGTTTGCATGGCTGCCGCTCCGATTTCTTTGTTTCACGCGTTTGGCGTCGAGTTGGAATATATGATTGTCGACGCCCGCACGCTCTCGGTGCGGCCGATTGCTGACGAGGTGCTCAAGGCCGCGGCAGGCCAAATCACTTCGGAGGTGGAATGCGGCGAGATTGCCTGGTCGAACGAACTAGCGCTGCACGTGATCGAACTGAAGACCAACGGCCCTGCCCCGTCGCTGGCTCCTTTGCCGACTCTGTTTCAGGAACAGGTGACGAGAATCCAAGAGATCCTGGCGCGGTACGACGCGCGGCTCATGCCTACCGCGATGCACCCCTGGATGAACCCCGACCAAGAACTGCGACTTTGGCCGCACGATTACAATCCGGTATATGAGTCCTACAACCGGATTTTTGACTGCCGTGGCCACGGGTGGGCGAATCTGCAAAGCGTGCATTTGAACCTTCCCTTTGCCGATGACGAAGAGTTCGGCCGGCTCCACGCGGCGATTCGTTTGTTGTTACCCATCCTGCCGGCGTTGGCGGCCAGTTCGCCGGTGGTTGAGCGGCGTTTGAGCGGATTGCTCGATACACGAATGGAAACGTACCGAAGCAACTCGCAACGTATTCCGTCGATCACCGGCGCCGTGATTCCCGAACCCGTCTTCACGCGGAAGGATTATCAACAACGCATTCTGGAACGCATGTACGCCGATATCGCCCCGCATGACCCAGCGGGGATTCTGCAACACGAGTGGTTGAACTCGCGAGGCGCCATCACGCGGTTTGACCGCAACACGATTGAGATTCGTGTGTTGGATGTCCAGGAATGCCCGCTGGCGGACGTGGCGATCTGCGCTGCCGCCGCGGCGGTGCTCCAAGCATTGACCAAGGAACGCTGGACGCCACTGGCGGATCAGCAATCGCTTGAGGTCGAGCCGCTGGCCGAGGTGTTCCTGGCCGCGATTCGCGACGGGGAGCAAGCCGTTGTCCAGAACAGCGCGTATCTGGCGCAGTTCGGTTACTCTCGTCCCGCGGCGACCTTGGGCGATCTCTGGCGTCACCTTCTGGAAGACGTTATGCCGGCTTCCGGTCCTTGGTTGGCGCCGTTAAACGTCCTGCTGGAACAAGGCCCGCTTGCGCGACGCATTGTTCGGGCGCTCGGCGACGGTTGTCAGGATCCTGAGCGACTGGGGGCGGTCTATCGCCAACTGTGCGACTGTCTGACTGAAGGCCGGATGTTTCTCGCGTAACGGCGGCTGTGTTGCTCCGTTATGCTGGCGAAGATGCTCCCGCCGGCTGCGGTTCGCGCGGACGCGTGAGCAACGAAACGACAATCAGCGTCAAGAATCCCAGAGGGATCGTTACCAGGCCGGGTTGGCTAAAGGGCATCGGCGCCTTCTCGGCTGGGAGTTTATAGACGTTGGTGAAGGTGTCGCCGCTCAGAAGAATCCAGGCCAACGAACTCACCATCCCCACCACGACGGCGGCAATCACGCCTTGGCGCGTTGTGCCTTTCCAGAACAGGAGCATCACCAACGAGGGCAAGTTGGCTGACGCCGCCACGCTAAACGCCCAGCCCACCAGATAGCTGACGTTCATCTTCTCAAAAAGGATGCCCAACGCCATCGCCACGACTCCCACGACGACGGAAGTAATTTTGGCGATTCGCACTTGTTCGTGGTCGGTCATCTCGACGCGTAGCACATGGCGTAACAGGTCATGGGCCACGGCTCCCGCCGATGCGAGAATCAAACCGCTGACGGTTCCCAAAACCGTGGTAAAAGCAATGGCGCAAATTACGGCGAACAGCCATTCGCCCATGCTACGGGCCAAGAGCGGCGCCGCCATGTTGCTGTTGGTTACGTCGAGCGAGCCGCTGGTCATGGCCCCAAGGCCCATATACAGCGTAAGGATGTAAAAGAAGCCAATGCTGGCGATGCCCACAATGGTGCTCTTGCGGGCGGACACCTCATCTTTGACCGTGTAGTACCGAATCAAGATGTGGGGAAGCGACGCCGTGCCGCAAAACAGCGCTAACATGAGCGAGAGGAAATTGAACTTGTCGCTAATCTTATCGCCGCGAATGCTGCGGAACTCGGGATACTCGCCCGGCCGCAATACACGGCTTCCGGGAGTGGGCCGTTGGGAGTAAACGGTCGTCACATCGCCGTTGGCGTCGGTGAGCGGCTTGCTCTTGTCCCACAAGATGACTTCGCTTTGTTGGAGCGTGCTGAAGAAACCCAAGAGACCGACGGGACCCGTTCGGGTTTGCTCATCGGGAAGGCGGCTGATGAATCCCACAGGATGCAACTCGGGTTCGCCCTTCTTTTCACCTTTCGGCAGGCCGTTAACAAGCATTTGGCCATCGCGGGTTTGGGTGACCGATTGCCCTTCGCGCAGCAAGATGTCGCCCGCAGTGGTTTCCTCCACGCTCCACACGGTCACAACACCCGTTTGTTCGTCGCGTGTGCGAAGAGCAGACATGCTGCGAGAAGCGTTTGGCGTCGATGCGTCTCGCTTTGTTCACTCAATTTCCGAGGCTGATATTCGGCACGCTCTTGAAGAACACGGCCCCGGCCGAGAAACAGCGGCCGATCAGGAGCCAATTAGCGCCGACGATATTGCTCTGATTCCTGAGATCATTGCAGACCCAGATTTGGTCAAGCCTGCTTCGGACGGAAAGCACTATGGACTTCAGTACAATAAGCGCGTCAACGGAACTCTTGTTGTGATTGAAGTCGTGGCCACCAGAAAAGAGAAGTTGAGGTTCAAAACGATGCGAAAGCACAAAGCAAAATAATGGAGAGCAAGCCCATCGCTTACGTCCGAAACCGCTCCTGCCCCCCAGGCAAGCGCGCCTATGCTCACTCTCCTGCCCGAATTATTCTCTTTCTCCCATCGGGGGGCAAGCCAGGGCAAAATAAAAAAACTCCCTTTGACCGATTCCCCCTCTTAATTCAAAACTGACCACGTAAGAAGGCTTGCGGGCCATGCAGCCTAAACGTGGCAGCTTCTGGGCAAATCTCCGCTCCTGCTCCTTTGCCGGACGAATCGTTCGAGCATTACACCATTCGCGCGCACCGCGAACTGCTCGATGTGATTGCCGATCCGGCTGAGCGCAATGCGGTGGTCAAGCACTCCTGGACGATGCACCGCGGCGCCCCCGCCGAGGAGCAAGTTGCGGAGCGCACCTTTCCGCCCGAGCGCTACGAGTTGTCTCGCGACCATTGCGTGTTTGCGGAGCATGAGACGGTGGGTCGCGACGGCAAGCCTCGCAAATACGACCTGTCCACACTGGTCAAAATCGTCCGTCAGCACAACCGCGAGATTCGCGACGTGGGGGCCTTCCCCTCGATCACCACTCACCACACGCCCGAACCGGACGACCCGCATGGCAAGTCGCCCGATGTGGTTGGACATGCTGGGCCGTTCCGCCTGGGCATGATCGGCGCCGAGAACCCGCGCTGGGCGATCTTCTGCGACGAGTATCACCGCAAGGACGCCGCCGACGCCTTCGACCGCAACCCGTTTCGCTCGCCCGAAGTCTGGACGTGAAAGGAGCGTCTTGCCACTCGCCTTCGGGGGCGAGTAACACGGAGCCCCGTAATTGCGGCGCCTGCGCCAACTCGGCCTCAAACGAAGTGCGAGAGAACGGTCCGAGCGTGCGAAAGGTGTAGCCGTCGACGCCGCCTTGGCGCACTTCAAAGCCACGTACGAGGAGCATCGCCACTAGCACCGCGCTAAACAGAACCAGTAACGAACCTTTGAGAAATTGGACCCACGTGGTCGAAACCATGCCCGCGGTGACGACGATCACAATCACCGTTGCGCCCACTAGAACCACGCCCATCCAGTGTGGGAATCCCAAGAGAGGCTGGATCAGCACGCCGGCGCCAACCATCTGCGG
>CAYWIS010000103.1:0-20292 GCA_964458385.1 uncultured Pirellulaceae bacterium | reverse complement strand
AGCTTGTTTCTCGATCCCGATCCGGCACAGATCGACGCTGCGGCGCGCATGGGCGCTGAAGCAGTTGAACTGCACACGGGCCAATACGCGCTAGCCCCGGAACGCGATCGTTTTACGCAACTGGCGGCCCTGGCCGAAGCCGGGCGGCAGGTTCGCGACTTGGGGATGCGCCTGCATGCGGGGCACGGTCTGAATTATCACAATGTCCAGCCGATTGCCGCCATCGAGGGGATGCGTGAGTTGAACATCGGCCATAGCATCGTTTCTCGCGCCATATTTGTCGGCATGGAAGCGGCTGTGCGCGAGATGAAGCGTCTTATCGATCAGACGCTGCGGCGGTAACGGCGCCTATGCGTGCGTCGGTTGCGACCAGCCCACGATCCCGAAAACGAAAGATACCAACCGGGCAAGAACCTTGGCAGCCACGGATCCGCTGCCATGGCGGATCCGCGGATGAAAATCTCGTTGGTCGGCTAGTCATCAAATTGGCATCGTCCGCCAGCGCATTGGGGGCGGCCACATCCGCCGCCAGAAGCAATCGGCAACGGCTGCCGCGCGGCGGTCGGAGGCGCGGTTACGCTGAACTGCTTTTGTACGTCGGCGTTTTGGCAGGTGGGGCACGCGGGCTGCTCGCCGCCGCGAATTAGCAGCTCAAATTCGGCGCCACAATTGCGACAAACGTACTCGTACAGAGGCATGGTAAGTAACCTTCCTGTGCCGTGGATGAAACGATTTTTCGCCCTATTTTACGCTCCTCACGTGCGATGAATCCAGCCGTCCTGACCCGTCAGCAAGTGCGTGAAGTGGACCAGCGAGCGGTGGAAGAATATGGCATGTCGAGCCTGGTGCTCATGGAGAATGCCGGGCGAGGCTGTGTTGATGTCTTACAATCACTGGGGATCGACGGCCTCGTCGTTGTGTGCGCCGGACGGGGGAACAATGCGGGTGATGGCTTCGTCATAGCGCGGCATTTGGACTTGCGCGGTTTCGCCGTGCGCGTTGTGTTGTGCTCGCCTCCCGAAAGCCTGGCGGGCGACGCAGCGGCGAACTATGGGATTCTGGCCAAGTCCGATATTGAAATCATCACGCTCGGCGAGCCATTTTCCCGCGACGAACTTCGTCAATCGCTCGACGGCGCCGGTTGGATCGTTGACGCCCTGTTGGGAACCGGCGCTCGGGGCGAACCTCGCCCTCCCATGGATGAGGTGATTCGAATCCTCAATGCTTGGCCCGCCAAGAAGTTAGCCGTGGATCTTCCCAGCGGCCTGGATTGCGACACCGGACAAGCTTCTGGCACCACCTTTCGCGCCGACCATACGTGTACCTTCGTCGCCGCGAAGCCAGGACTGGTGGTCGAAGAAGCGAAGCCCTACGTGGGCCGGCTTCACGTGCTCGATATCGGCGCGCCGCGCAAACTGTTGGAAAGCATTTTGCGCGGCGCGTAAGCGATATCGCGGCTATTCAGGAAGTCGTTGCTTTATCTTCGCTGCCAGACAGACCTGGCAGCGGATGGCTGACGCTTGGTTCGATTACCGGCCAAATCCGATGAAGAAGCTGAAGACGCGTTCGTCGTCGGTATCGGCCTTGGCGACCGGGAAGGCGAAGTCAAGCGCGATCGGCGCCGGTCCCATCGCGGGTACGGAAATTCGCAATCCGAAACCAGGTGCTACGCGGTAGTTTTCGGCGTTGAGTTCGATCTCACGCTCCACCGTACCAAAGTCGGTGAAGATAACGCCCTTGAGCATGTCGTCGGCCGTCAGAGGGAACAGATACTCAACGGTGCCGAGCATCTGGAAGGTACCACCCACAATGACGTCGCCCACCACCGGCGAAGCGCCGCGGAAGTCAAAACCGCGAAGCGTCGTATAACCGCCGGCAAAGTAATGCTCAAACAACGGCGTGTCGCTTCCCGAAAACCCTAACCGGAACGAGTACGAAAGCGTGTGCCGCCCCGATCCGTCGGGCCGCTCACGCAGAAGGAAGTATTGGCGATAATCAATCTCCCCGCGCGGGTAGTCAAATTCGCCAAACCCCTGCTCGTAAGCCAGCTCGAGGAAGTGCCCTTCGGTTGCCGCGAAAGGACTGTCGCGGGTGTCGTGTGTTAGCGAGACGCGGCCGGTGAACAAGTCGTTCCGCCCATACACCCGCTCCAAGTCTTCGATGCCGCGGATACGCAAACGCGAGATTTCCACATCTTCGGCCCGAATCGACGTGGCAAGCGAAAGGTCGTGCGTAATTCGGTATCCTAGCGCCATACGGCCGCCGACCCGCGATTCCTGCCAGTCGTAAAACCGCCGGTCGTAGTAGTAACCGCTGGTGCTGAAGCTAATCGGCGTGTTGAAGAGGTACGGCTCGGTAAAGCTGACCAGGTATCGCTGCAGTTCGCTACCGGGCATCGCCTCGATACGGAACCCTTGGCCTGCCCCGCGGAAAGCCGTGCCGTTCAAGATGTCATCCCAACTGGTCGGGGGACGCAAGATATTGAAGTTGCGCTCGTCGATAACGACCTGACCTGTGACGCCTGCATCGGAGTTAACGCCCACGCCGAACATGAAGCGGCCCGTGCGGGTTTCGTCAACGAACACGTCAATGTCGGCGTACGACTCAGGAGGTGGAAGAACCGTTCCTTGAAGCGCCGAGGGGGGCGTAAACGGTACATCGCCTGGCGCCAGCATCACACCCGGCTGGGGCGGCGGCAGAGGAGCGGCATAGGTCGGCGGCGCTGTTCCCGCGGTAGGGGGCGCTGCGCCAAACACTGCGCCATTGTAGTATTGCGGCGCGGGAATGACTTCGGGCGGAGCCGCAGTCCCCGGCGCGATGGGAGTTCCTGTTACCGGTCCCGCCCCAACGCCTGAAGGCGCCATGGGATAGCGAAGGTGATTCTCTGAACCAGGAGCCGGGCTATTGCTGTATGTAGGCGCCGGATTGGGCGCGGGCAAGGGAGCGTAGCTGCCGGCTTGGCCGCGGACGATAGTTTTCTCGCTGGCGGGGCGGTGAGTTACCAATGAGGCGTCGCCCGCGGCTGCCAGTGGTGTACTCGATCCCTGCTGAGGGGACCAAGCGGCCGGCGGCGCCGCCGCGCAGCCGACGCCGACCACCCCCACGGCGAGGCCAGCCAGAAGTTGGATTTGCCAGCGGCTTGTCTTCACGTTGCTTTCCCTAGCCAGTTGCGACGGCTCCTACGTTGCCAACGCGGATCCTGCGACAGTGGACGAAATCCCTTCCCTGGTCAATGCGCCGGATCGGCGTACACGTCAAGCACCACGTAGCGCACTCCATCGGGGCTTTGACCGCGATAGGCGGCGCCCGCCGAATTGGCGGCGATCGCCTTGTCGTTCAAATCGGGAGGCCGCACCACAATTCGCGGTGTAATGCCCTGCGCCGGGTCGTTCTCGAACAACTGCGACGCCTTCAACCGTCGTTCGCTGTTGCGTAATTCGCGAATGTCGATAATGTCGCCCGGCCGCAACGAAAGTCGATTCAACACCACGTTGCGTTGCGTGTGGGGGTGATCGCCGCCAATATGCACATTGATCTTCCCCACCCGATACACGTCGCCCTCTTTGATGGTATACACCAGGTCGACGTAACCCGGCTCTTCAAAAAAGACCGTCTCGGCCTTGATGTCGGCGAAGATGTGTCCCCGGCTGCCGTACAGGTCCTTCAGCGTGTTTTCGTCGCGCAGCAGCTGTTCCTGGTTGAAGTAATCGTCGGGCTTGAGGCCCAATAGGGCGCGGAGGTCCTCGGCGTCGTACTTCTCGTGGCCCACGAACGACACATCGCGAATCTTGTAGCGCGGACCCTCGTCGATGACAAATGTAATGGTCAGCCAGTCGCCGTCTTCGTTGTACTCGTAATAGCGCCCTACCCGAGCGCGGAAGAAACCGAGGTTGCGGTAATACGCGGTCAGGCGATCGACGTCTTCGTCAATCTTGCGCTTATCAAACTTGCCGCCAAAGAGATACAGGATGCCCGGCTTGGACTGAACGACCGTTTTTAAGCGTGCGTCGGAGGCGATGGTGTTGCCTTCAAATCGCGTGGAGAAGATCCGCTCCACTTCGCCTTCGCTAATCAGGAACACTACGCCGCGGTCTTGAGGTTTGTCGCCTTCGAGCACCACCACTTCCGCTTTGGCGTAGCCTTTCTCTCGGTAAAAGTTCTCAAGGCGACGACGCGCCTCTTCTACGGCGTAGACGTTGAGCGATTCGCCTTTCTTCAGACCAACTTCTTTCTGAAGGGCGTAATCACTGATTCCCTTGGCGAAGATGTTCCAGCGGCTCCCCTTGTTCCCCACGAACCGCACATATTCGATCTTGGGCGGCTCCAGCAGGTCAAAAATCACCACCATGCCCTCGGGGACTTGGTGGGTGTAGGTCTTCACGTCGGCGAACCGCCCGCGGGCCAACAGCGCGTGGACGTCGGCCTGCAATACCTCGGGGTCGAAAATGCGCCCCCGGCGAGTGCGCAACAAACCTTCGATTTCGGAACGCGGAGTAACTCGGTTACCGCGGATTTGTACGTCAACCACTTCAATCTGTGGTCCAGTAGGCGTCACGTGGATGTCGCGATACTGCGACGCCTTACTTTGGGAGTTGAAGGCTGGCCCATTACCAAAACCGCCTAGTTGCCCCCAGCCCGCCACCGGCCACCAGGCCGTCAGGCCAAAAGCCCCAACCACCAGACCGTGGCGCAAGCGGATCTTGATGCGTGGTGCGTGCCTCATGCAACTTGCCCTGCTTGTGTCCCGTCCGGACGAGTGAACGTCAGAATCGTCGCGCGAAGTGACTATGCCCCTCTCCCCCGGCGCGGCCTCATGGCGCAGCGGTAGAGAACGCTACCGGGTGGGGAAGGAATACCGGAACGCGGCGATGGCGGCAAGCCGAGTTTTTTACGCTTGCTTCATTTTCGCCCGGAGCGCCGGAATCACCTCGGCAGGGACAAACCGCAAAAGCTTGTCATCGCCCGCCAACGGCGCGATTTGTTTGATGAGCGAGCTCGACACGTGTAGATATTCTTCGTCGGCCATCAGAAAGACCGTCTCGATTTCGGGATCGAGCTGCCGGTTGGCCATCATCATGGTGAACTCGCCGGCAATGTCGGTCAGTGGGCGCACTCCGCGGACCATCACCTTGGCGCCCAACCGGCGCACAAACTCCACCGCCAGCCCCGAAAAGAACTGCACTTCGACATTCGGCCACGGCTTGGTGACGCGGCGAAGCAGCTCCTCGCGCTCCTCGGGCGTAAACAGCGACTTTTTCTCGATATTCACGCCGATCCCCACCACCAGGCGGTCGTACAACTTCGCCCCGCGCTCGATGATGTGTAAGTGCCCCAGAGTCACCGGGTCAAAAGAACCGGTGTAGACCGCAACGTGAGGGTTAAGCGATGCCATGAGAAAAATATAGGCGAAAAGACGGAACTCCGCACGCCGCATCCACGTGCGATTAGTCTATCCGCCCCCAGTTGCCCATTTCAAGCAAACTTTCCCTTGGTTGCCGTATGTGTTGGCCGCAGATGCCGAACCGGCCGATAACACAGAATGTACGCCTTGGACCGCTTTGGCGTCCAATGCGGGGTTGATTGAGTTCAATGAGGTGGGCGACGCTGCCCAGTTGGAATTAGCAACTGGCGCGTCATGCGGCATCTGGGAAATTCCCGGTTATGGCCGCAGGGAAACAGCGCGACACGGCGTTAGTTTTGCACGTTCACCCTCGCCAACAACATCAGAACGAAGTGACGCATCCATTCGGTCCATAGGAGGATTTGCCTCGAAGCAAACTTCGTAACTTATTACAAATCTCTGGTTTACGAACGCAACTGGGATGATCGGCAACGCAGGGCTTGGACGGTAAACCGTTAGTTGAGCGAGTTTGTTTCGTTCGCGCAGATACAATTGAGTATGCTAATACCTGCCAAGCCGTTGTTGTTGAAACCCATACGGCTGAAAAGCGCATCTGATCGCTTTACCGCCCAGCGGGATGAAAACGGCGTTCCGCACATCGCGGCGGCGACTTGGATGGATGCACTTTACGGCCTGGGCTATTTGCACGCCACGGATCGTGGTACGCAACTTCTATTTTCCCGAAGCGTAGCTTCGGGCCGTGCGACGGAGGAGATCGCCGTTTCTCGCGAGCTATCCGAAACGGATGGTTTTTTCCGCCGGGTCGGACTGCACTTGCGTCTGAAGGAAGAGGTGGCGGCGTTGCCTGCGTCGATTCAGGAGCAATTACGCGCCTACTGTGACGGCGTGAACGACGGTCTGACCAACTTTGGCCGCTCGCTCGCCATGCGCGCCACCGGCTACAAGCCCCGCCCTTGGGACTGCGAGTCGGTTATGTTGGTGGGGAAGCTGTTGAGTTTTGGCGGTCTGGCTATCGGCCAACTCCAGAACGAGCGGCTGTTGCTCAACCTCATTCATGCCGGAGTTAATGAAGAAGGCCTGCGCGAACTGTTCGCCCCACGGTTGGACCATGTCGATTTCGACATGCTGCGACAGGTGAAAATGGCGAACCCGCTTTCGGACGAGGCAATGGAACTGCTAACGGATCTGCCTCGTCTGGCGGGAAGCAACGCGTGGGCCGTAAGCCCCTCGCGCAGCAAGAGCGGGAACGCGCTCTTGGCGTCGGATCCACACCTGGAGGTCAACCGCCTGCCCGCCATCTGGTACGAGGCCGTGTTGCAATGGGGCGACCAGTACGTGATGGGGGCTTCCTTGCCGGGGTGTCCGCTGTTTTCCGTAGCGCGCACGCAGGACGTGGCCTGGGGCGTGACCTACATGAAGGGCGACGCCATCGACTACTTTGTCGAAGATTGTCGCCAGGGGCCCGATGGGCAGTGGCAATACCGCCGGGGCGACGAATGGCGCGACTTCCACGTCCGAAGTGAAACGCTGCGTCCTAAGGGTCTGCCCGAGCAGACGATGCTCATCTATGAAAGCGACGTGGGCATCATCGAGAGCGATCCTGACAAGGACGGCCCGGGACTGCACTTGGCCATTGCGTGGTCGGGCAATCACAATGGCGCCGGGAGCGCTATTGCTACGTGGTTGGAGGTCATCGAAGCGAAATCGGCGCTTCAGGCGATGGACATCGTGCAGCATTGCCACCAGCCGACGCTCTGCTGGGTCTTTGCGGATCGGCATGGTCATATCGGGCTGCAGGGCTCGGGACGTATTCCGCTGCGCGGCGTCGGCCAGATCGGATTGGCGCCCGCTCCGGCCTGGCGCATTGAGAACCATTGGCGTGGTTGGCTGCCGCCCGAGGCTCTGCCTCGGATTTACGATCCGCCCGAAGGATTCGTTGCTACGGCGAACGAGGACGTTAATCCGCCAGGAACATTCCTGCTGTGCACGCAGCCGCTTAGCGATTATCGCAAGCGGCGTATCGTCGACCGTCTGCGGGAACTGCCCGAGGCGACGATCGATGATATGTGTGAACTGCAGTACGACGTGTACAGCACTCAGGCCGATGATCTGTTGCGGATCTTCCTGCCTCACTTGCCCGAAGGGGAAGTGAAAGAACGGTTGGCCGCATGGGATCGGCGGTACACGCCCGACAGCCGAGAAGCTTCGCTATTTCAGCGACTCTACCGCAACGTGTTGATTGAGGTGTTCGGCCACGAAGACGGTTTGGGTTGGCGCCGGATGTTGTACCTTAGCTCGCGCGCCGGCTTTTCGTTAATGGTCTTGGTGGCAGCCGACCGGTTGTTGGCGAAGGAAACTTCGGTCTGGTGGCGCGGAAGAGACAAGGGGCAACTGATTCGCCAGGCGTATGACAAGCTTGGCGCCGGCGACGATCCGCCCTGGAGCGAGGTGAACAACTTCCACTTTGCCGACCGTTTCTTCGGCAACCACCGTGTGGGGCGCATGTTGGGATTTACCAGTCGCCGCCATCCGATGCCTGGCTGCCACGCTACGCCATTCCATGGGCACGTGATGCAGACAGCCACGCGGGAAACCACCTTTGCGCCCTCGTATCACTTTGTGACCGATATGGGCACGGATGAGGCCTGGACAAACCTGCCCGGTGGTCCGAGTGAGAGCCGGTTCTCCCGGTACTACAACAATGACGTGCCGCGCTGGTTGCGCGGCGAGTATAAACGACTTGCAGTTCGTGCCTAGAGGGCGAACCAGCGAATTCGCCCTAGGGCTAGGTTGCTAAGGCGCCGCGCATCGCCGGCGCCTTTCAAGGGCTAAGACAGGATTCGCTTGAGTTCTTGCTCAATTTGCCCTTCGATGCGGCCGCGGAAGGGGGCAGCCGCAATCGGCAACTTGCCTTCCATGCGCACCACATCGTCTTCAATCGTGGTGGCGCCTTCAATCTTGAAGCCGAACGTCTTGAACGAAAAGTTCAGTACGTCGCCCACCCAGTTTTCCTCGAGATCGCTCACATCGTTGCGGCTGCGGACGTGATCCATAAATTGTTGCAGCCGTTGCCGGGCGGTTTCTCGACCCAGTCCGTGCGGCACCTGCATACTGAAACTCGGCATTTCCGAATCCTCGTGCGTTATTCACTGTCGTCAAAACTGCGGCGGTCCAAGGGGTGCCACAGGGGAAGACCTTGGCGGATCCGTTCCGCCAAAATGTTCAACTTTTCCTCGGTGCCCGGCAGGGCTTCGGTGGCGACGAATTCTCGATCGTCTTCAACCGGCTCATAATCCCAAAGTCCCATCTTGATAGCGTCAAGGATGGAAGTGGGCACGGGGATCCTCCTTACTTAAAGAGTACGAGGGAAAGGGACCAAATGCTATAGCACACAAGACAAGGGGAACGCCGCGCGGGGGAGTTGCTTTGTGACCAGGTGATGGTTCCTGGAGGTGTGTGTTCCGTTCGCTTCCGTCTGGGGAGACTGGATGAGGGATGTCCAGACGGGATAAGAAACGATCCCTGCGCGGTCTTAGAAACCCACAATGTAGGATTGCAGCGGCGGAAGTCAAGAAAAAAGCATGGTGGTTTTTTGCCTGGCGCGGCCTCCTACGCCTCGTCAAGATCGATCACAAGGTGCTGGTACGATTCGCCGGTACAAGGACAAAGCTCCAGACGATACCGCAATTCGCCACGCATTTTTTCTAGCGCCGCCTCGCGCGAGGCAGCCTGCACCTGAAGCGACCCAATTTGAGGGCTTTCATGTCGGACGACCCATTGGCTGTCCGCCTGCCAGATGGTGCAATGAAACTTCATAACTTTGCTGTCGGCTGGCGCGGAAAGCGCCTGCCTCTCCTTCTTTCGATTCACGGCATGGCCAAGTTCTCTCACCACATCTTCATTTGCTGCAATCAGCGTGCCCCTGGTCATTCGCGAGGCTGCTGCGATCCTCAAGGCGACGAAGCCCTACAGAAATGCTTTAAGAAAGAGGTCAAGAAGCGTGGTCTGAATTCGCTAGTGCGCGCCAACAAAGCGGGGTGTCTTGACCAATGTGAGCTGGGGCCGACCGTCGTTATTTATCCCCAGGCTATTTGGTACGGCGGCGTGCGGCCAGAAGATGTGCCACGGATTATCGACGAAACAATTATCGGCGGCCGAGTGATCCCCGAACTTCTGATCCCCGACCACCTGTTGAACACCCGGGGCGGCAAAGATCTGCCATAATCTTGCTGCCTCGGCGCTGACCAGCCGCAGTGCGCTTCGTCATGCGCACCGCTTTCCATGGCAGATTAATCCGGGGGATGCTGCGTCCTGATTTCGCCCCGTATCGGCTGCGGCCGAGGGGGCGAAGGCGGCCTTACGATCCAATCTCGCGCAAGGCGGCGTTCAGTTCCAGCACGCCTTTTTGGCCGTCGGCGAAGAGCATCAGTGTGTTAGGCGCTGCAAAGAGAGGGTTGGGAATGCCGGCAAACCCGGGGCTAAGACTGCGCTTGATCACGATTACGGTCTTGGCCTTGTCAACGTCGATGATGGGCATCCCGGCGATGGGGCTCTTGGGGTCAGTACGCGCCAGAGGATTCACCACGTCGTTGGCGCCGATGACAATCGCCACGTCGACGCTCGACATGGTGGGATTGATTTCATCCATTTCTTTAAGCTGTTCGTAAGGCACATCGGCCTCGGCCAACAGCACGTTCATGTGGCCCGGCATGCGTCCGGCGACCGGGTGAATGGCGTACTCGACGGTGCAGCCACGATCTTCCAATAGGCGTTGCAGCGTACGCACAGCGTGCTGCGCCTGAGCGACCGCCAGCCCATAACCTGGAACGATCACCACGCGCGAGGCGCCATCCAGAATCAGGGCCGCGTCGTCGGGCGTAGTGCTGCGAACGGTGGCGTAGATCTCGTCGGCTTGCGTTCCGGCGTTTCCGGCGTCCATCACTCCAAACAGCACGTTGGTGAGTGACCGGTTCATTGCCTTGCACATAAGTTGCGTCAGAATGATTCCCGACGCCCCCACCAACGCGCCCGAAATGATCAGCACGTTGTTTTCAATGGCAAACCCTGTGGCTGCGGCCGCCAGACCCGAATACGAGTTGAGCAGGGCGATGACCACTGGCATATCGGCGCCGCCAATTGGGTTAACCAATAACACCCCCAAGACCGAAGCCAACAGCGCGACAAGCACAAAGGCTGCCAAAGAATTGCCGCCCACAAGCCAGGCGCTGGTCGCTAACACCACAATTGCCAAGCAAGCGTTGACCGCCTGACCGCCAGGCACAACGAATGGCTTCTTGAACCAATCCAATTCCTCGAGTTTTCCATAGGCCACTAGGCTTCCCCAGAACGTCACCGCTCCGATGATCGCCGAAGCCGCCGTGGCGACCAACTCGGTCGCGGTCGGGGTTGTATCTTGCGCCATGGCCGCTCCCGCAACTAAAACCGACGCGGCGCCGCCCAGGCCGTTGAACATTGCCACCAATTGGGGCATCGCGGTCATTTGCACGCGCAACGCCATGACCGCGCCGATGACGCCTCCCACAACGGCGCCAACCGCGATCAAGGAGTGCCGGCGCCAGTCAACCACGATCGAGAGCACGGCAGCCTGGAGATCGACATCCAGGAGCGCGGCCGCCATGGCCAACAGCATTCCGGTTGCGCCCAACACGTTCCCCTGCACCGCGGTGCGCGGATGGCCCATCTTCTTCAATCCGAAGATAAACAGCACCGCCGCGGCCAGGTACATCAATTGAATCAGCGACAGTTTATCCACGTGGTCTACTTTCTGCGAAACATGCCCAACATGCGGTGCGTCACCAGGAACCCGCCCACAACGTTCACCATCGCCAGCGCCACGGCGAGTACGCCCACGATCGACGTCCCCGCGCCGGTCGCCAAGCCCGTAACCACGATGGCGCCCACAATGGTGATGCCGCTAATCGCGTTCGAGCCCGACATGAGCGGCGTGTGCAGCGTCGGCGGCACTTTGGTGATGACCTCAAATCCCACAAAAATCGCCAGCACGAAAATCGTCACACTGGCCGCCAGCGACTGCCCTGGCGCGAACGCTTCTTCGGCTGCTGGCGTCTGGGGCGTCGCCTTGCCGTCTTGCCCCCAGGCGGTTGAGCCCAGCGCAGACAGGCAGACGCACGCCAACACTATGGCGAATACAACAGGTTTAGGCATCGACGCTTCCTTTGTTTTCCGACGTGCCGGCTTCACTTGCCGGCGCTTCGGCGACCGGCGCAAGCGGCGGTAGGCCGAGCAAATCACGCAGCCGCGGATTTACTACTTCCCCGCCGAAGGTTAAGCGCGTGTCACGAATGATCTCGTCATCAAGATTGAGGTTGATCGCCCCGTCTTTCACCAAGTTTTGCAAGAACCGAACGACATTGTTGGAGAACATCTGGCTCGCGTGGTACGGCGCTTCCGACGCCAGATTGGTCGGGCCAAGAATCGTCACCCCGTGCGCTGTAACACGCTCGTTGGCCTTGGTCAGCTCGCAATTGCCGCCGCGTTCCGCGGCCAAGTCAACAATGACCGAACCTGGTGCCATCGCCGTGACGGCCGCCTCGGTAATTAGTCGCGGCGAGGGTTTCCCCGGAATTGCGGCTGTGGTAATGATCACGTCGCTTTCGGCGGCGATCTCGGCCAGGAACGCGCGCTGACGTTGGTAGAACTCTTCGCCCAGCGCCTTGGCGTAGCCGCCCTGGTCTTCGGCGTCGGCCGTGGGCAAGTCCATTTCGGCGAACTTCGCGCCAAGACTTTCCACTTGCTCGCGACACGCCGGCCGTACGTCATACGCCTGGACGACGGCGCCCAATCGCCTGGCCGTGGCAATGGCTTGTAGCCCCGCTACCCCTGCTCCGACAACAAACACACGGGCAGCCGCCACCGTACCCGCAGCCGTCATCAGCAAGGGGAACATCTTGGGCAGTTCAATGGCGGCCAATAGCACCGCGCGATAACCAGCGACGGTCGCCATCGACGACAGCACGTCCATGCTTTGGGCGCGCGTAATACGAGGCACCAACTCCAGGCCAAAGATCGTTGCGCCCGAGGGGGCTGCATCTTGCGCTAGGGAGGGGAAGCCCAGCGGATCGCATGTGGCGATGACCGTCTGGCCAGGGCGGAACAGGGCGATGTCTTGGCTCGCCATTTCGGGATTTGCCCCGAGCACCCGCACCAAGAGCAGAATTTCGGCAGCGGCCGCTTCGGCCCGCGAGTTCACCACTTGGGCGCCGCTCCGAACGTAGGCCTCGTCAGGGAAACCCGCCGCGACACCGGCGCCAGCCTCCACCACCACCTCCAAACCGAGCTTTTGGAGTTGTCCTACGTTGGCCGGCGTCAACGCGACGCGGCGCTCGCCTGGATACGTTTCTTTAAGAACGGCGACCTTCATTGACAATTCAACGTCTCCCGGCTTGCGGCCGTCCAAAACTTGATAACAATGTGGGGAAATGTAACGGATTCCGCCAAAATCGCCAGGGGGCGCCTTTAGGGCAAACCGCCTTGCCGGGAATCGCCTTCTGGGCTAAACTTCAAAAAACGATTGGCCAGCGTAGCTTCAATTGGCAGAGCACCGCATTCGTAATGCGGGGGTTAAGGGTTCGACTCCCTTCGCTGGCTCTTTGCATCGCTTTTCATGGGCGGCTAGTCCGCCCTCTTTTTGGTGGGGTTCTCTTCCCTTGCCGCCCACCCCGGCTTTCGCGATAATGGCTGGCGCGAGTGTGGCCGGTTTCTCTTTTTTCTCTTACTTTGCGGTTTTGGAGTTGATCGCCGATGGCTCAAGGTACAGCGGTTGATATAAAGGACATTGTGCTCTCAAATACCTCGTTTGGGCCCCAAGAGATCGAGCAGTTGTTGACGGCCATTCGAGAGGATTATTCCAATCACGCCTTGTTGCGCGAGGCGACGCAGGAGCTTGAGTCGCGCGAAGACCGCACCCCCGCCGCGGCGGCTCGTTTGGGCGTTTGCTATTACCTATTGGGCCGGTTCCGTCAGGCGGTGGACACACTTTCTAAGGCCGATGGCGGCGCTCTGTCTTACTACTACCTGGGCAAAGCGTATTTTGCGCTTGAGCGGTACGACGAGGCGCTCGATGCATACAACTCGGCAAAGAAGGCCGGGTATAACCCCGATGACGTAGCGTTGGCGATCTGCGAGGCGCTTCGCAACTCTGGCCGACCCGAAGAAGCTTTGAAGGTGTTGGACGATCTGTCGGGCGCGGTCGAGCAAACGGCCGAATACCTCTATCAGCGCGGCGCCACGGTGGCGGCTTTGGGCGGCAATCCGCGCGAGGTGATCGCCCTTTACGAACGAGCTGTTCAGGCTGACGGAATGCACCCAGGCGCTCTCTTCGGGTTGGCGCTGGAAAATGACCGTTACGGCAACGATGACGAAGCGCTCAGGTTGTATCAGCGAGCGGCCAACTCCTATCCGACCCACGTTGGAACTTTGATCAACCTGGGCCTGCTCTATGAGGATCGCGACCAATTCGAGCAAGCCGCCCAATGCTATCAGCGGGTATTGGATGCTTATCCCGATAACGCCCGGGCGCGGCTTTTCTACCGCGATGCGAGCGCCTCAGGCGACATGTACTACGACGAGGAAGCCGCCAAGCGGCGCGATCGGTTGGCCCAAGTGTTGGCTGTGCCCGTAACAGATTTTGAACTGTCGGTGCGGAGCCGCAATTGCCTGCAAAAGATGGGTGTGCGGACGTTGGGCGACCTGACGCGGATTACGGAGCAGGAATTGCTCAACAGCAAGAACTTCGGCGAGACTTCGCTAACCGAAATTCGCGAGATGTTGGCCTCTAAGGGATTGGATCTGGGGCAATTTGCCCACGAGAAGAAGGAACCTGAGCCGATCCAGTTCGATACCTCGCACCTCTCGCCCGACGAGCAGGCGCAATTGGAGCGCCCGATTGCCGATCTGAACTTGTCGGTTCGCGCCCGCAAGTGCATGGTCCGCCTGGGGCTGAACACGATTGGCGAACTGATCCGCAAGACGCCCGACGATTTGCTGGAGTGCAAGAACTTTGGCGTCACCAGCTTGAACGAAGTGCGCGAGAAGCTCGCTAGCCTCGGCCTCAAGCTGCGGAACGATTAGCTTCAACGCCCTCAGCAATTAGGCGTTTGCATTCAAACTCGCGCATGACCACGCGTCAGGGTGGGACTGTAGATGACTTGTCCCACCCTGACCGCATTGTGGTGTCTGGAATCAACCAGCAGCATTATTGCCGGTTTGTGCCTTGCCTCCTTCTTCGTTGGCCGATTCTCGGCGCGCGACAATCGCCTTCAGCACAGGCTTTGGGCGGGCGGCTGTTTTCGTTTCCGGCTCGATTGTGAGGAAGCGATGCCGCAAAGAGTCGCTGCATCGCGACGCGATCCCCGCCGTGACGAAATTCTCAAGGCGCCCGCGCCATACCGGAACGATCTAATCAAGGCGGCGATTTTATGAGCTTGGCGCCGTTCTAGTAGTCGGCTACCGAATGGGTTTCGGGTGCGTTCTGTGGGCCGACTTAGCCTCCGAGCACGATCCTGCGCCGTCATGTTCGGATTTAGAAAGGACGCACGCTCGAACAGAGAACTGCGACGTAATATGGGTGCGCCGTATGGTCGTGACTTTAGCTTCACGACCGTAAGAAACAATCACGACTTAAAGAGACGAGCAAGACGCGGGGGCCTCTTCAGGGATCGGAGAAGCAATTCGTTCAAGAGAACGGTGGTTGAAGTAGGCTTCTCCCCAAGGTGAACTGGATGGGAAATCGCTAGCGGGGGGCTGGTGATCATTCCTCTAGTTTCATGGGGCGGGTATTCCTAGAATACCAGGGAACGAGGCGGTGTTTTCCTTCTTTTCTCTCGCGGCCGTTGCATGTCTTATCGCTCTGTCAAGCGTGTGCTGGGCGAAACCAATCTGGAGCGCAAGTGCCGCATCCTGTTTGGGTTAAGTTTGCTAGCCCTGATTAGCGCCAGTTTCTGGTTTTACGGGAAGCGGACCGAGCAACTCATCGAGGAAAAGAACCGCGATACCGGCCGGCGGCTCGTCGATTCGGCGCTGCTCAAGTATCACTGGCAAAAATGGGAAACCAGCAGCGAAGACAGCCGGCAAAAGGTGGTTGATTACAGCCGGGCGATGGAGAACCTGGACTACGACTGGCGGTTCATCGCATTTGATTCACCCCAGAAGCGTGACGAACGGCTGGTCGCGCCGCGCGATGCATGGGAAGCCGAGAACCTGCCGGCCCTCAAGGCCCTACTGGAGCAACGGATCGTCCAATACGAGAACGAGCTGCGCGCCTATCGCGAACAAGTGGCCCGGTACGAGGAAGCAAAGCAGCGGTTGAAAGCCGATGCCGCCGATCCTTCATCCGATGGAGTAATCGACCCGGCGGTTTTAGAGGCTTCGCCCGGATCGCCGCCCGAGTTCTTGCCTCCTTCGCTTGCGCGCCTTGTGGAAGGCCCCGACCAACAGGAATATCACTACTTCCAGCCGGTGTATTGGAAGCAATCGTGTTTGGCTTGCCACCGGGAAGACTTGGGACCGAAGGCGTTCGCCGCCACTGCCGATGATGAGCAACTCTTGCGCGAGTTGCCATTCCGGGTAGTGGCGGTGTCGATTCCCTATGGAAAAACGCAACACGACATTAACGCAAACCGGGCGGTGTTGTGGGCTACGGCTATCGGTACGTTCTCCGTCGCCATGCTCTTTTCCTGGGCGGTGGTCAAGTACGTGATCGTCAAACCGCTCAAGCACTTGCGAGAAGTGAGCGACGAAATTAGCCGAGGCAATACCTCGCTACGCGCCGACATCCACACCAACGACGAGTTCGAGGACTTAGCCGATTCGTTCAACCGCATGTTGCGTCACTTGGTTGACGCTCAGGAGGAGTTGCAGCGCGCGAATGCTGACCTAGACGCCAAAGTCGATGAATTGGCTCAGGCCAATATGCAGCTCTACGAGATGAACCGTCTCAAGAGTGACTTCTTGGCCAATATGAGCCATGAGCTGCGCACTCCGCTCAACAGCATTATCGGCTTCTCCGATGTGCTCAAGGACATCGAGACGCTGAACTCGCGGCAGCGACGATACGTGCAGAATATTCAAAAATCGGGGCGCGTGTTGCTTGAGATGATCAACGATATCCTCGACCTGGCGAAGATGGAGGCCGGCAAGATGGAGGTCCGGCCGAGCGAGTTCCCGATCGAGGCGATCGTTTCGGCCCAGTGCGATATGGTCCGCTCGCTTACGGAAGAAAAGAACATCGACCTGACCGTCCGGGTGGAGCCCGACCTGCCGCCCCTGTTCCAGGATCAAAGCAAAGTTCAGCAAATCCTGACGAATTTGCTGTCGAACGCCATTAAGTTTACGCCCGAGGGGGGCCGAATTGATGTTTCGGCTCGTCGCGACGAACGTGGCCAGTTAGAGTTGACGGTGGCCGATACGGGCGTAGGGATTGCCGAAGAGGATCGAGAGATCATCTTTGAAAAGTTCCGGCAGAGCGTTACGCGGCATAGTCGCGGCGATAACCTCACGCGGGAATACTCAGGCACTGGGTTGGGGTTGTCGATTGTTCGCGAGTTGTGCAAACTGCTCGGGGGCGAAGTTGACTTCACGAGTGAATTGGGTGTGGGCAGCAAATTCTTTGTGACCCTGCCGTGGAGCATTGCCGAGCACGCGGCTGCGCGTGCAAGCGGCGGCATCGCGAAGAAGTTGGAAAAGCTGACGAAACCGCGCCGAGCGGATTGGGCCGCCTCGCCGGTCGCCCATGTGTCGCTGACGTCGGTCGATAAGACGGCCGATATTTGACTCTCAATCACGGATAGGTGATGAATTCCACCGAGCTTTCCCGGGTCGAACTCTATACCGACGGCGCTTGCAGCGGCAATCCCGGGCCAGGTGGCTGGGCGTTCATTTTGCGGCATAAAGCCTCGGGTAAAGAACGGGTGGAATCGGGCGCCGAACCGTTGACCACCAATAACCGCATGGAGTTGATGGCGGTGATCAAGGGGCTGGAAGCGCTCAAGCGGCCCTGCGAAGTGGAGCTATTCACCGACAGCGTTTACGTCGGCAAGGGCGTGAGCGAATGGATGCCCAACTGGAAACGCAACGGCTGGCGTCGCAAGGAAGGGGGCAAGCTCAAGCCTGTCAAGAACGAGGAGCTTTGGCGTCGTCTGGACGAGCTTTTGCAAATCCACCGGGTCAAGTTCCATCACGTTGCAGGCCATAGCGGCCACCCCGAAAATGAACGCTGCGACCAGTTAGCCGTGGCGGCGTATCAAGCGTACCGCGACCGTGGTGCATCGTCGTAACGGGGATACCCAGGAGCCCACTCTTGCCGCTTCGTAATGGACCGCCCCTTCGGCCATATGAGCTGACGCGTACGTCACGACGAAGAGGTCGGGCGATTTCCCTTTCTCGGTCCCATATTCCCCCGATGCCCCGATCCGTGGTACGGCCGGTCGAGTTGGCGCGATTCCCGCGGTCGCTCCACTGCGCGAGAGCTAATTGCTCAATTCGCGCGTGACTTCTTCCAGCAGCCTTTCTGGCTGGACGGGTTTGGGAAACCAGCGGTCGACGCCCTCTGGGCCTAACTCGACGCCAAGAGTTTTTGGGGAAATGCCGCTGACGGCGAATAGCTTGATCCCCTGGAACTTCGGGTTGCAGCGGATCTGGCGGACCATGGTGGCGCCGTCGCAGCGCGGCATCCGAAGATCGAGCAAGATTGCATCGGGCGCCGCGTGCAGCGAAAGGAAGTCCAGCGCATCGGCGCCGTCTTCCGCAGTGGTCACTTCGTAACCACTTAGTCGCAAGAGCCCCGCCATCAACTCACGCTGATCCCGATCGTCTTCCACCACAAGGGCGTGACGCACACGGCGCAAGACGGTATCGGGTTCGCTCTCCGATGGATCACGCAGTTCTTCAAACGCTTCGCGTTCAAGCGCTTCTAGTTCATGAAACAGCCGCA
The DNA here is from genome assembly GCA_964458385.1 of uncultured Pirellulaceae bacterium. Lineage (GTDB taxonomy): Bacteria > Planctomycetota > Planctomycetia > Pirellulales > Pirellulaceae > JAHWKS01. Next base: position 1,960 of record CAYWIS010000103.1, on the reverse strand, counting down.
AAATTGCGTCTTGCGCCTGCTTGGTTTCGCCTTCCTCCACCTGCCGGTGCAATTCGTTCAACTGCAATGCGGCCTCATCCAAGCGCCGCCGCACAGCCTGCCGCAAACGCCGAAGTTTTTCGGAGGCGGGCAGATCGTCGCTCGTAAATTCCAGCGACCGCAAGCCAACCAATTCTCCTCGCTTGACTGGAACGTCTTCGGGAGCTTCGACGCCGATCTTCGCGGCGCCGCCCCGCAAGCGAAGCACTTCGACCGTAATTCCTAGTGTGGGGAAGACAATCGTTTCGTTTTCGCGGCGTGAGAGGACAAGCATGGTGGACTCCTTTCCGGCATGAATCTAGACGCAAGGCGCAAGACGTCCTACGGTGAAGACGGCCTGCCAGAAGCCCGCGACGGATACCGTGGCCTGGATAAGTAACGACGTCGCGATGTACGCGGGCCAAAGGAGATGTGTTCGGCGTCCTGCCGGACCGCAAAGATGCGAGTGTGTGGAGATCCTCTCCTACCCATCGCCAAAACAAAATGTAGCTGAAAATAGAAGTTCGCCACAAGAGCAATTCGGGCGCAGCATCTGCGGCGCCCGCAGGCGAAGGGGCGGGCTTAAGAGAGTGTTGGATTGATGGATCGGGCGGAGCAGCGCCTGGCTATAAGCCGAAGTTCAGGTGTGCTTAGAACTTATGGCCTTTCTGCGGTCCCTTGGCCGTGAGTGTGAGGACTTCGGGACCATCCTCGGTCATAAGGATAGTGTGCTCAAATTGGGCTGAAAGCCCGCCGTCTTTCGTCGTTACGGTCCAACCGTCTCGTTCGTCCAGCACCGTTTCGCGCGAGCCGGTATTGATCATCGGCTCGATGGTGAAACAAATGCCCGGTTCGAGGCGTTCGCGCCGCGATGCGGGGGTGGGTACATGGGGAATGTTGGGCTTTTGGTGAAATGCTCGCCCGACGCCGTGGCCGACATATTCCTCAACCACGCCAAAGTTGTACTTTCGGGCTCGCCGAACGATCGCCTCGCCAATGTCCGATATCGGCCCACCGGGGCGAATGTTGTCGATCGCCGCCCACAAGCAATCAAACGAACATTGGGTTACGCGCCGGGCCAGTGGCGAAACCTTGCCGATCAGGAATGTTTCCGACTGATCGCCAAACCAACCGTCGACGATAGTGGTTACGTCGATGTTGACAATATCGCCTTCCTTCAGGCGATACGGACCTGGAATGCCGTGGCAGATCACATCGTTGACGCTAATGCAGCAACTCTTGGGGTAGCCCTGGTAGTTGAGCGGCGCCGGCTTGTGGCCATGCGACACAGTGTACTCGTAGACCCACTGGTCAATTTCCTCTGTGGTCACGCCGGCTTTTACAAACGGGCGGATATAGTCCATGAGTTGCGCGTTGAAGCGACCTGCGGCGCGCATGGCGTCGCGCTCGGTCGGCGTCAAGCGGAGTCGTCGTCGGCCGATGAGCATAAAAACAACAGGAGGGGAGAGAAGGTACGTCCAAAAATGTAGTGTATCAACCAGATAGCACGGAGCCAACTGGATCGTGCGGGAATCTGGCGCCGCTGAGGCCAACGCCATAGCGAATGCCGCTAGACTGTGCCGCAAAATTTGCCCATTTTCACCGAGCGAAGTTTGTTCCTGCGCGGCGCTGCGTATAGGCTTCCGAACCCCGCCGACGATTGTTGGTCCTACCGAGATAGGACGCAAACCGGTATTATGACGTGCGCCGAAGGGGGGCCTCACCCCGTCGAGGCGCTCGCGACTCGCTCATCCACTCTGGCCTCTTTGCATTCCTGCTTAACGCTTATGCCCCGTTACAAACCTGCCGAAATCGAACCTCGCTGGCAAAAGTATTGGGAAGAGCACGAAACCTTTAAGACGCCCGATTTTCCGCAAGGCGAGAAGCTGTACGTGCTGGACATGTTCCCCTATCCCAGCGGGCATGGTTTGCACGTCGGCCA
>CAYWIS010000102.1:15233-20421 GCA_964458385.1 uncultured Pirellulaceae bacterium | reverse complement strand
CTTTCACGGTGCGAGAAGGCTCTCGCAGCGGCCTTGGCGGTCCTGTTTGCCTGGGAGTTGATGTTGCCTTTTCGCCATTTTCTGTATCCGGGCGATGTGGACTGGACGGAGGAGGGATCGCGGTTCTCGTGGCGGATGATGCTATGCGACAAAGTGGCGGCCACCTTATTTCTGAGCGTTGATCCGCAAACGCGTGAAGTGGCGGCGGTGGATATCGCGCCTTATCTAACGTCGCGGCAACTGACCAAGATGAGCTACGACCCCGAAATGGCCCGGGAGTTTGCTGCCTTCTTGAAAGACGAGGCGCGTCGTCGCGGCGAAGATCGGGAAATCCATGTCATCCTGTTGTGTTCGCTCAACGGACGCTCGCCGCAGCTTCTCATTGACCCGGCAGTCGACTTGGGAGCGCAAACGCGGTCGTTGTCGCCCAAGGATTGGATCTTGCCCCTTTCGGAGCCGCTCCCCCGCGAAACCTATTCCTTGCCGCCGTCGGCATGGATGCACGATCCCCAAGTGGCGGCCCTCTACCAAGACGCGCTCGTACGCGTGCGCCGTGGCTTTTAGGCGTTGATGTACGAAATGTCCTCTTGAAAATTTGCGGATTATTAACGAAGTTAGTAGTAGATACTTCCTGCCTTCCAGCACGGCCTAGACGCTGGCCGTGTCCCTCCACACTTGGCGCGATTAAGCCTCCCGCCAAACGCCTTAATGGGTAGTCCGTAAGCAAGCGTCTGACCCATTTCTGGTACTTGTCCCCTTGTTGAGTTGTGAAGCGTTGCTAACCGAGAACCTCCAAGTCGGAAACAAAATTCGTTGACGATTGGGGGGATTGGGATTATTGTGGATAAGTTGGTCTTTTTGTCATTTTTTCCCAGAGAAGAGGACGCTTATGTTGCCCCGCACACCGTCTAAACGGCCAGGCTTCACGCTGGTCGAACTCTTGGTGGTGATCGCCATCATTGGAATTCTAGTTGCTCTCTTGCTTCCTGCGGTTCAGGCCGCGCGCGAGGCCGCCCGCCGCATGAGTTGCGGCAACAACCTCAAACAATTGGGACTGGCGCTTCAAAACTTTCACGACACGTACAAGACGTTTCCTCAGGGGCTGCCTGACGACGACATTAAGGTGTTGGGGTGGGGCTTCTATATTTTGCCCTACATGGAGCAGCAGCCTCTGTATGACCAGATGGCCGCAGTTGTTAAGAACGCAGGGCACGTCTTGATCCTCCGGACGGGGTCGCACATTAGCATGGACGGCACGGGCGACATTCACAATGTCGACCACGCCAGCATGCAGCCGTTCACCAAGACGGTGCTGGAGGGGTACATCTGCCCCTCAAGTCCTCTGCCCAATAGAGATAACGACGGCTATGGCGCTTCCAGCTATGTCGGCTGTGCAGGGAATGATATTTCGGGTTGGTTTGGCGGCTGCACCGGGAGCGCCAATCCTCCTTCGGCGTATCACGGTTTGCATCAGACAGGCATGTTGACCCAAAGCGGCCATAATACTCAATCTTGGCTGTGGCGGATGGCCGACTGCACCGATGGCACCAGCAACACAATCATCGTGGGCGAAGTGGGGCGATCGCAGAACGTTTCGCCGACCGATATTGGCAACGGCCGGTTCCCGCTGTGGGCGGGCGGCAATAACAACGCCAATTGCAGCGGCTTGAACGATATGGGATCGCACTTGCGGATAGGCGATCCGAATCATTGGATCAACCGCAAGACGGGCGATGAGTCGAATACGTCGTTCGGCAGTTTTCATCCGGGCGGCGCCCAGTTCGTCTTCGTTGACGGTTCAATACACTTCTTGCCCGAGACGATCGATACCACGATCTACACCTACCTCTGCAACCGTCGCGACGGTCAGGTGGTATCGCTTCCTTAACGCTGTCGTATCGTTTGAGAAGAAGTGAACTCAGGGCGGCGTACATGGCCGCCCTGTTTGTTTGCGCGCCGCGTGCGGTATTGAGTAGTCGCTATCTCCTAGGTTGGGCGGCGGGCGGTGTGTTAGGGACTTAGCGACTTTGCGTAGGACGCTGCCCCATTTTCGCCGTTGATTGTTGGATATTGACTCTGCGCAAAGGTTGCCTGACGCACTGCCGTACTTTGCTCTTCGCCGCCCGAAGTGCGGTTACGCTTCAACTGGGGAGTTGCCCTGTCCACCATGCCCAAACCGCGACCACGGCAATGGTCACCGCGACGGCCAGGCATGCCACGGGGGCAAACCACAATTCTAAGGGTTCGTTGAACAAAATATCGTGGGGCAGTTGGCGATTGACCAACAGTGGCGCCGTTTCGCCCGGCTGGCGGGAGGCGATTCCTTGGAAAATCCTACGTTCTTGCTCGTTACCAGCCGCGTCGCGGTAGGCGATTCTCACCCATGGGTAACGGCGTCCGCCATTGCGAACGAGGCCGGTTTCCAGAATCACACCCTCGGTGCGGTAGTCTTCTCGCAAGCGGCGCAGCCGCTGGAGAACGGTCCCTGTCCCCACCAAGGCTATCAGTAGGGGCAGTGCAACGATCAACAGCGAAACGGACCAAGACTTGAGAGGTTGCATCAAATTCACCGCCCACGCGCCCAGCGCGGGCCAATAACTTCCCAGGGCGACTAGACCCGGCGTCAGCATCACCATGCCGATGATCGCCATCAAGAGCGGCTCGCCCCAGAGCATTCCCATCCGGCTGATGGCGAAGGTCTGAGGATGGTTGACGATGTATAGCAGCCGAACCGAGTCTCCCACGCGGAACGCCCGCGACGATACGCTCGTGTTCGTGGTTACTTCGTGCATTTGACCGCGTTCGTCGGTAAAGGCGATACGCAAGAGCGGCGCTGGCGCCGTCAACTCGATAACGTTCGGCTCTGTGTTCGGTGTCCTATTTGTTGTGACAAACCCGACGACGCGGCCCACCGCCCTGCCGCCAAAGAGAACCAATCCGATCCGCTCGAGAGCGGCATGTATGGCGCCAATCGTAAAGAACAGGCCGAACATCGATAACGGTGTTAGGACAATGACGAGAGCGATGGTCAAAAGCAATGACACGGTTTCTCACTAATCCAGCGAGTTCGCAGCGGATGGTGGTTTTGTATCGGGGACGAGTCGATTTCAGTTCGCTATTTTTTTCAAGTCAGAGATAAACGCCTACTAAGTGATCGGGGCCACGAAGGTTCAGCCAGCGGCCAAATAAACGGGGAGTAGCCTTATAACCGCTGCGCGTGAAAGTTATTGCATCGACCAGCAATGCTTGGCGATGCATGTCGATCAAGGATGCGGGCGTTCGCGCCGCGCCCTTTCCGTTTACAGGGTTGTCATCGCTGCGTCCGTGTAGCTCAATATCTTTGATCCAAACCGTCCCCCCGCCTTCGATGGTTACATTCAGTTTCACAAGGTCGGGATGGTCGGTTGGGCCGAGAAGAAAGGGAATCTCGCACTCGGCCCAGCCGTTGTCGCCGGTCAGCGCGTTGTAAAGGCCCTTGGAAAAGAACTCTCCCTGGCCTGGAACGCGGACCCACATTTCTAAATAGGCCCGACCTTTCACGTTCTCGGTCTTTAGCTTCGCGCGGTAAAAGAACCGACCGGGCTTCAACTTGGGATCGGGAACTTCAAATAACCTCACGGTGCGGGCGGAGGTTGCCGTGAGTTTCCAACCACCCTCGGACGGTTCGATTCCCTCGCGCGTGATGGGTTGATCCGATGGAGAGAACGAGCGAATCAACCCGAGTTGGTCTCCGGTATAATGAACAGCGGCGGTGACTTTGCCGAAGCGAGAGATAACGAGATTTTGCTTGTCGAGCACGACTTCATTTTGGCCGCCCACCAATTCCAGTTCGTAGCGGCCGGTGGGTAGCCAATTTCCTTGCGAGCCGGTCTTTACGTCGATGAGCCGTACCTCCTGGCCGTCCTGCTTGACCACCACTCGAACGTCATCGACCTCCGAGTAAATCTCCAGCCGTCCCCGATCGGTGGCGACAACAATTCCCGCCGCCAGCAGGAAAAGACACGCTACCGCCGTTACTGCGAGGGCCGCCGGCCGCCGCGATGGAGCGCCACGCGGGGCCGCTAACGCTTCAGGGAGCGGCGTCAGCGCGCTGCAATGTTCCAGCGCCTCGGCGACTTCGGCTGGCGTTTGAAAACGTGCGTCGGGATTCTTGGCCATCATGCGGTTGAGAATCGATTCAACATCGGCAGGCACATCCGTGCGGAATGTGGAAAGCGGCGCCGGTTCGCGTTCGGCATGGGCAGCGATTTTGTCGACCACCGTTCCTTCTTGAAATGGCGCCTGCCCCGTTAAGAGATAATAGAACGTACAACCCAAGCTGTAGATGTCAGCCCGAATATCAACAGCGTGGGCGTCGACGGCCTGCTCTGGAGCGATGTAATCGGGAGTGCCCATCATCGCGCCCGACAGCGTCAATTGACGGGGAATCGCACGGCTTGGGGCATCATCTTGGTAGCGCCCCTCGCCGACCGCTTCGCTGGCGAGATTGGCTAAACCGAAGTCGAGAATCTTGATAACTGCCGATTGCGGAGTGCGGATTGAGCTTTGAGAATGACCCGGCTCACCACTCTTGGGGCCGCCGTCGGCGGGGCAAACTTCTGCGAGCATCAGGTTGTGGGGTTTGACGTCGCGATGAACCATGCCGCGTTCGTGGGCGTGTTGTAGTCCAAGTGCGGCCTGGCGGATGTACTCACACGCTTCAGCCACCGGCAGGGGGCCACGCTGCTGAATGACTTGGTGAAGATTGACGCCATCGACAAACTCCATAACCAGGAAATGAACGTTACCGGCCTGCTCTGCATCGTGTGCCGCCACGATGTTGGGATGCGCGAGCCGGGCGGCGGCTTGAACCTCGCGATGAAATCGCTCGATTGCCCCAGGATGGTTGACCAGTTGCGAATTGATGATCTTCAAAGCGACTGGCCGGTTCATTAGGCGGTGCTGGGCTTTGTAAACGCTTCCCATACCTCCCTCACCCAAACGCTCCAGAATTTGGTATCGGGGATGAGTGATCAATTCCGGGGGCAGGCGTTCCCTCTTCTTTTCCGCGGCGTCGCAAAGACAGGTTGGAGCTTTGCCATGCGGAATGGTGGCTTGTTCGGCCGCGGGAGGCAGCGTTACTGCGTCATCAGGCGGAACAAGTGACGGGGCGTTTTCGCTTTGTGCCCGATGATAGTGCTGGAGCTGG
>CAYWIS010000102.1:0-15223 GCA_964458385.1 uncultured Pirellulaceae bacterium | reverse complement strand
GGGCCAACACTTGGGCACAGGTTACACACGTGGCTACATGATCCTCCACTTCGAGAGTGCGGGCGTCATCGAGTTTGCCCAAGTTGAATTGAGTTAATTCGTCGAGGGTGGGATGGGGATCTTCTAAAACGTTCATAATTGGCGGTCGGCCCCAATGAGGTAAACGGCGGATTTGCGAAGCAAATCCGTGCCCCATTCTGGAAAGTGCCGAGCCCCGGCGGATATTTCGCCCACGCGTAAGAAAAATTGCCCTAAATCTCGAGTAGGTCTTGAGCCTCGCGGCGCAACTCTCTAATTACTCTGCACTTAGCGATAACTACGGCATTCAGTGAAAGTCCCAGATCTTGTGCTACGGTTGCAGCCGGCCGTCCCTCGAGGGCTACCCCTCGAAACGCCGCTACCGTTATGGGTTGAAATCGGGAGGAAACGATTTCCAGTAAACGCCCCAAGAGCATTTGGTCGTGCTCTCGGTCCCAAAGTCGGCTCAGGTGGCTGCGAGGATCTTCCAGATCATGCAATTGGCAAAGGAAAGCGCCGCCGCCGTGGTTTGGCGCATGCCGCCACTGGGAACGCCAGTAATTCGTCAACCTGTTCGTCAAAATACTTTTCACCCAAGCCCGAAACGCGTCCGGTCGGCCAACGTGCTCAAATCGGGGAAGCTCCTTGGCCACGGTCATTAGAACTTCCTTAACTAAGTCATCCGCGTCGGAAGGCTGGATGCCATAACGAGCCATCCATCGCGAGAGGAGCGGGGTATACAACTCGGCTAGCCGTCGCCAAGCATCGGAATCAGGATCGCGGCGGGCACGCTCCAACAAACTGAGGGAGGTGGGGGCCATCAGGCAAAAAACGAGACGGGCGGTGGCCTGGCTTGCTGCTATTCGGGATCCCCGGCATGGCTTTGGGAGAGTGGCCGCGTGTCTTACGAATTGAGTTGGCGCATGATTTAACCAACCGGTCGATGTAGGCCATCGACCGGAAGGAAGCGACATCGGAACGTATGGCATGACCGGGACCCATCCGAAGTTGGCTGAAGTGGGCTGGGGACCCACCTCGTCGTTCAAATACCCTGCCCTCCACCTTCGTTATTATACTGAACAAATGTTCATTTCGTCAAGTCGTGACTGCTTGCGATCCATCTCAAAACGACTTGCGCTTACAAGACGTAATGAAAGGATTGCCTAAGTTGCGGTTCTGTAGAGGCTTGCGACGCACCAGCCGAGCTTCAGCGCGACGTAACTTTTTCTGCATTTTCCCGTTACCCGCCATGGAGAACGGTCTGTGTGCTGGCGATTGAAGCCAACATTGGTTGACGCATCTCCGCTGGTGCGAAAGAATCGAGGCCAGAAGTAGCGTCCTTGTTCACTGTTGGTCACGCCAACTCCCGAAAACGGTTATGACGGCGCCACTACCGCGATTACCGCAACGTTCACCCGACAGCCATAAGGGCGATTTCGGACGCGTGCTGCTTCTGGGTGGAGCGCGTGGAATGGCGGGGGCGATAGCGTTGAGCGGAATGGCGGCCCTGCGCGGCGGCTCCGGCTTGGTGAAATTGGGCGTTCCCGATGTATGCCTGGAAACCGTGGCCAGTTTCGAGCCGTCGTACATGACGGTGCCGCTTCCATGCGACCCACGCGGCCGTATCGCTGTGACTGGCGAGGCGATCGCAGAAGTTGTGGAGGAAGCCACTACGCTCGGTTGCGGTCCTGGCCTGGGACAATCGGATGATCTGCACCGACTGGTGGAGTGGTTGTACACTTCGGTGAACAAACCGATGGTTATCGACGCCGATGGCCTGAATAACCTTGCGCGTCGGCCGGTTCCGCTGGCGGGCGCAGCAGGGCCGCGGATTCTTACTCCGCACCCCGGTGAGTTTCGCCGATTAATCGGTGGTGAGAAACTCGATACGCCCAAGGCCCAACAACGGGCCGCGGCTCTGGCGGCCGAACATAAGGTGGTGATTGTGCTCAAAGGCCACGCCACGTTCGTTACCGATGGCCGGCAACATTTCCACAACACCACGGGCAACCCCGGAATGGCGACTGGCGGCACGGGCGACGTGCTCACGGGGTTAACAGCGGCGTTCCTAGCGCAGAATCTCCCGCCCTTCGATGCTGCCCGGTTGGCTGTCTATGTGCACGGACGGGCGGGAGACTTGGCCGCCGCCGAGTTAGGCCAAGTGTCGCTGATTGCTCGCGATTTGCTCCGGTTCCTTCCCGCCGCAATTCGCGAGGTTTCTTAGAAAGCCGTCGTGGTAGTGCGCCTTAGTGACGACCATCTGAGGCTGGGCGTGCGAAATACACGCAGACTACGACTCTTGCGCCAGACGCTCTTGCCATTGTTTGATGAGCAGCAAGGCATCGAACGGCGTCAATCGGTTGGCGTCCACAGCCTTGATCTCGTCCAAGAGCGGATGATGGGCCGGACCAAAGAGCGTCAGTTGCAAATCGCCCCGCGGGCGCTTCTTGCCGCGGGCGGCGATCTTTGGGCGGCCTGATTCATCCAGGTGTTCGCTCTCGAGTTGCGAAAGGATCTGCTTCGCCCGCTCGTTGACTTCGCGCGGGACGCCCGCCAAGCGGGCCACGTGAATGCCGTAGCTTTTGTCGGCGGCGCCAGGGACGATCTTGTGTAGGAAGACGACATTCTCTTCCCACTCTTGCACAGCCACATTCAGGTTCTTGACCGAGGACAGCGAAACAGCCAGATCGGTCAACTCGTGGTAGTGCGTTGCAAAGAGCGTGCGACAACCGATCCGGTCGTGCAAATGTTCGACAATGGCCCACGCCAGCGAGACGCCGTCATAGGTGCTGGTGCCACGGCCGATTTCGTCGAGAATCACAAGGCTACGCGGCGTGGCCGTGTTAAGAATTCGGGCCGTTTCGGTCATCTCAACCATGAACGTGCTTTGCCCGCGCGAAAGTTCATCGCTGGCGCCTACGCGGGCAAAGACCCGGTCGGCTACGCCGATTGTCGCTTTCTTGGCGGGAACAAAACTGCCCATCTGGGCCATGATCGTCAGCAGCGCCACTTGCCGAATGTACGTACTCTTGCCCGCCATGTTGGGGCCAGTGATAAGCAGGATCACCCCTTCTTCGGGCGAGGCGAGCGTGTCGTTCGGCACGAACTGCCCTTCGGGCTGCACGATGTCCAAGACCGGGTGCCGGCCGTCGCGAATATCGAGCACTCGTTCTTCGACCAGTTTGGGCCGGCAGTAGTTTCGTTCGCGCGCCAGTTCGGCCAACGAGAGCAAGACATCCAAGGTGGCCAGAATTGCCGCGGTGTTTTGGAGCCGCCGGGCTGAGGCGTGAACCTCGTCGCGCAACTCAAGGAACAACTGATACTCCAGCTCTTGGGCTTTTTCGTCGGCCGTTAGAACCTTTTCTTCGTACTCTTTCAGCTCGGGCGTGATGTAGCGTTCGGCGTTGGTCAGCGTCTGCTTGCGAATGTAACGCTCGGGTACTTTGTCCTTTTGTGCGTTGCTGACTTCCAAGTAATAGCCAAAGACCTTGTTGTAACCGACTTTGAGATTGGGGATGCCGGTGTTCTTGATCTCTTCGGCCTGATAGCGGGCGATCCACTCTTTGCCGCCCGCGGCCAATTCGCGCAGCGCATCCAATTCGGCGCGGAACCCGGGTTTGATGAATCCGCCTTCGCGGGCCGACAAGGGGCACTCGTCCATGAGGGCGGCGTCGAGCGTGCTGCGCAGGTCGGGCAACAAGTCCAGTTCCGCCTCGAGTCGCGCTAACAAGGCGCTTTTGCGGCCGGTGATCTTGGCTTTGATTTTGGGAAGCCCCGCCAACGTGCAGCCAATGTGCGATAAATCGCGCGGGCTTGAACGGCCGGTCGCCACGCGCGCTAATAGCCGCTCTAGGTCGTAAACGTTCTTCAACTGTTCGCGCAAGTCGCGACACAAGACGGGGTCGGCGATCAATTCCTCCACGGCGTCAAGCCGCTCGTCGATCTTATCGATCCGCGTCAGCGGATTCGCGAGCCATTCGCCAAGGAGCCGCGAGCCCATGACCGTGATCGTGCGGTCAATGTTGGCTAAGAGGGAGCCTTCGCGGCGTCCTTCGCGCAGCGTGCGAGTTAACTCGAGGCTGCGGCGGGTCGACTCATCCAGCTCTAACGCGTCGCCAATATGAAATGGCGACAGGCGATCGATGTGGTCGAGCGACGCCTTTTGTGTTTCGCGCAGATAGTCCAACACCGCGCCGGCGGCGCGAACCGCGGGAGCGTCTTGATCGTCAAAGCCAAAGCCTTCCAGACCGCGCGAGCCAAAGTGTTTGGCCAAGCCTTCTCGCGCGCCTTCGTAGGAGAAGGCCCAGTTCGGCCGCCGCGTAAGCATGGTCGACTGCGCCACATGCGGCGGAAGCGGGGGCGCGCTTTCGCTGATCAGGCATTCCGAGGGTTGAATTCTCGCCAGATGGTCAGCCAACCGCTCGGGAGGAATCACCGCAGCGTAGAAGCGGCCGGTTGACACTTCCGCCCACGCCAATCCAATCCGCGATGGCGCTCCGTTGGAGCCGTTGCTTTCGTGGGCGATCGCCGCCAGGTAGTTGCTTTCGCGGGGATCGAGAAGCGCATCGTCGGTCAAGGTGCCGGCAGTGACGACACGGGTCACTTCGCGCTTCACCAGTCCTTTGGCCTGCTTGGGGTCTTCAACTTGGTCGCAGACCGCGGCGCGATATCCGGCCGAGATCAGTTTTCCCAAGTAGCTTTCCAATTGATGATAGGGAAAACCAGCCATGGGAATCGGGTTATCCCCTTTGTCGCGACTGGTGAGGCGCAGTCCCAAGATGCGGGCAGCCGTCTTGGCGTCGTCGTAGAACAACTCATAAAAATCGCCCATGCGGAACAACAGCAAGGCGTCGCCACAGGCGGCCTTGGCGTCCAAATACTGCTGCATCATCGGCGACGTACTCATACCGGCGATGGTAGCAGCCTTCCCGAAAATCAGAAAGGGCGACGCCCAAGTCGACCCGCCGCTTGAGCGACGGCATGTCACATTTTCGCGCGTTTCGCAACGGTTATGCAGGTTGTCAGAGCTACGGTCGCCTGGGGAGTTCGCAAACGAACCATAAGAGCGCCACGTGAAGAAGATTCACGCCGCGAGAAAACAGCTTCGCCCACCTGCGAATCGTTTGAGCGATAGAAAAACTTTGACGTCTCTGACAAGTGATGTTCGTACGGGCGGTAACGCTTCTGTTGTCGCTTTCGTTGAACTTCGCCAAGTCGCGGGTCGTAATCGTGGGCTTTACGCGCAACTTCCTTTGACCGGCAAAGATAACGAATACGCAATGTGGCTAAAGGATTTACAACGGTCAGCGTGGTTGCGTATGATGGGAGGGCTTTGCCTTTGGGGCAAACCCTCCTCATGAACGTTCCCACCTGAACTTGAGTCTTAACATGCTTCGACCGATCTGGCGATTCTGGGCCTTCCTGGGCGTGCTGCTCTGTGCGTCCGGCGCGCGTGGCGAAACGCTGAAACTAGAGCAAGGCGACCATGTATGTTTCATCGGCAATACACTCGCCGAACGCATGCAGTGGGATGGGTATTTCGAAACCTTGCTTCACGCACGCTTCCCGCAACACAACCTGGTGGTTCGGAACCTGGGGTGGTCGGCCGATGAAATCAAACTGCGGCCACGCTCGTTGGATTTCGGTTCGCCCGACGAACACCTCACACGGCAACAGGCCGATGTGGTGCTGTTGTTCTTCGGTTTCAATGAATCGTTCGCCGGTCCCCAGGGTCTTGCGCAGTTCGAGAAGGACCTTGATGAATTGATCCGCCACATGTTGGCGCAGAAGTACAACGGTCGGTCAGCTCCACGATTGGCGTTGGTGTCGCCGATTGCGGTGGAAGACTTGGGTGATCCGAACATTCCAGATGGCAAGGCCACCAACGCAAACCTGGCGCTCTATACGGAGTCGATGCGGCAAGCCGCGCAAAAGCACAAGCTGCCCTTTGCGGATGTGTTCGCCCCGACGAAGAAAATGATGGAGGAATCGCAAGAGCGGCTCACGATCAACAGTATCCATTTGAATGACGCTGGCGCCCGCCGCCTGGCGCCTGTATTGGCCGAGGCGCTCTTCGGACCGGCGACGAGCGATGAGCAGCCTTCCGAAACCTTGCGGGCTGCGGTCAATGAAAAGAACCTTCAGTTCTGGTATCGCTACCGCGCCGTCAACGGCTATTACATCTACGGTGGGCGGAAAGAGCCGTTTGGAACCAAGTCGTTCCCGCAAGAGATGGAAAAGCTCGACCAGATGGTGGCTAACCGTGACCGTCGCGTGTGGGACATCGCCCAGGGTAAGCCCGTTCCCGAAACGATTGACGACAGCAACACACGGAAACTGGAGCCGATTCCCACCAACTACCAACAGCCGATCAAGATTCTTTCACCCGACGAGGCGATCAGCACGTTCAAGCTGGCGCAAGGTTACCAGGTCAACGCCTTCGCCACGGAAGTGGATTTTGACATACAGAACCCCGTAGCGCTGAACTTCGACGCGAAGGGCCGGCTCTGGGTCGCTACGATGCCCAGCTATCCGCAGTACTTGCCGGGAACGCCGCCCAACGACAAGTTGCTCATTCTGGAAGACACCGACGGCGATGGGAAAGCCGACAAGCAAACGGTGTTTGCCGACGGCCTGCACTTGCCTACGGGCTTTGAGTTTGGCGACGGCGGCGTGTACGTAGCTCAGCAGCCAAACCTGATGTTCCTCAAAGACACCGACGGCGACGATAAGGCCGACGTGCGTGAGATTGTGCTTCACGGGTTTGACACCGCCGACAGCCACCACTCGATTAGCGCCTTTACTTGGAGCCCCGGTGGCGTGTTGCATTTCCAAGAGGGCACCTTCCACCATACTCAAGTGGAAACGCCCTACGGTCCAGTACGCGTCAAAGATGCTGCGGTGTTTGGGTATGAACCGCGTCGGCAGAAGCTGGAAGTTTTTGTTTCTTATCCCTTTGCCAACCCGTGGGGCCACGTTTACGACCGGTGGGGCCAGAACTTTGTGGCCGACGCGTCGGGGGGCGCCAATTACTTCGGTACGGCGTTCTCGGGGCATGTGGACTATCCTCGCAAGCATAAAACGATGAAGCAGTTCATCGTCAAACGTGTGCGTCCCACCTGCGGCTGTGAGTTCGTTTTCAGCCGACACTTCCCCGACGAAGCGCAAGGTAATTTCCTCTTGAACAACTGCATTGGCTTCCAAGGGGTGTTGCAGCACAAGATGTCCGAGGACGGCTCGGGCTTTGTCGGGGTCGAGATTGAGCCGCTGTTGCAGTCGAGCGATCCGAACTTCCGTCCCGTCGATCTGAAGTTTGGGCCCGACGGTGCGCTCTACGTGGTTGACTGGTTCAACCCGCTTGTCGGCCATATGCAACATTCGCTGCGCGACCCGAACCGCGACCACACCCATGGCCGTGTGTGGCGGATCACCTACAAACACCGTCCGTTATTAACTCCGCCCAAGATCGCCGGCGAGCCGATTCCCGCCCTGTTGGAATTGCTCAAGGCGTATGAAGATCGGACACGGTATGCGGTGCGGCGCGAGCTGCGCGATCGCGACACACAAGAAGTGGTCCGTGAACTCGAGAAGTGGGCGGCTTCTCTCGATAAGAACGATCAAGACTACGAGCACCACTTGCTGGAAGCGTTATGGGTTTATCAGCACCATAACGTCACTAACGAAAAGCTTCTGAAGCAACTTCTCAATGCCAAGGACTACCGTGCCCGCGCCGCGGCTACGCGTGTGTTATGCTACTGGCGCGACCAGGTCAGTGAGCCGCTGGCGTTGTTGAAGGAACGGGCGAACGACGAGCATCCTCGCGTGCGTTTGGAAGCTGTTCGCGCGTGCAGCTTCTTTACTACGCCCGAGGCGGCCGAAGTCGCGTTGGAATCTCTCAACCATCCCCAGGATGATTACCTGGAGTACACACTGGAAGAGACGATCGAAACGCTCAAGAGGTATCTGGAGCAAGGTTGATTCTCGTATCGTAGGTCGAATCCTCGCGCGCGTTTGTTGTAACGACTACTCTCACGCGCAGCGTGGGAGCCAGAAAAGAACACTCCGTGCGACGAGGATTCGCTGCCCTCAGAAGCATTGACACCCACGTGTAGTTCCACGTCGGGAATACACATTGTGTTCGCGGCCGGCTTATGCTGGCTGCTTGCCGGTGTTTGCTTTCCTCTTCATGGCGATCCATCATGTCCAACCAACCTTCTCGTCTTGATCGGCGCGGCTTTCTCACGGCTGCGGGGCTCTCGGCCTACTCGGTCTTGGTGTTTGCAGACGATTCGAAAGCGGTTGATGGTCCCGAACCAACACCCGAGGAAATTCGTGCTTCCTTTGAGTCACTGGCCCCGCCCGACCCCGAAGCCGCGGCGCGGCGGTTTGAGGGCGAGCCGAACATGACGTTGGTTGACCTGGAGTGCGATTTGCTGGTTGCTGGCGGCGGGCCGGCCGGTGTGTGCGCGGCGCTGGCGGCGGCGCGCAACGGCGCCAAGGTGATTCTGGTGCAGGACCGCTCGCGGCTAGGAGGCAATTCCAGCAGCGAAGTAAAGATGCACATCGTCGGCGCGAACAACCACACGGGGCGGCCTGGCTGGCGGGAAGGGGGCATCCTGGAGGAATTGCGATTGGACGATGCGGCCAACAATCCGCATCGGTCGTGGGAGTTATGGGATTTGCTGCTCTACGATAAGCTCATCACGGAACCAAACGTCACGCTGCTTTTGGAAACGGTGCTCTACGCCGCCGAAACCAAAGACGGCCGGGTGCAGCGCGTGATGTGTCGCTGCGACAAAAGCGAACACTTGTACCGCATTACCGCGAAGTACTTTGCCGACTGCACCGGCGATAGCCGCCTGGCGCTTGAGGCCGGCGCCACGATTCGCTGGGGTCATGAGGCTCGCTCAGAATTCAACGAACCGCTCGCGTGGGATAAGCCCACGCGTGAGACGCTCGGCAGCAGTCTCTTGTTCACCGCTCGCGACTACGGCAGGCCGGTGCCGTATAAGCCGCCGTCGTGGGCTCGTAAGATTGACGAATCGAAGCTTCGCTTCCGCCCCATCACCACGTGGGAGTATGGCTACTGGTGGATCGAATGGGGCGGCCAGATGGACACCATTCGCGATAACGAACGCATCCGTTTTGAGTTGCTGTCGATCGTGACGGGGGTATGGGACTACATCAAGAATAGCGGCAAGTTCCCCTCGGCCGCCAACTGGGGCATGGACTGGGTGGGCATGATGCCAGGCAAACGCGAAAGCCGCCGCATCGAAGGTGATGTGATTCTTACCCAACAAGATTTGATGGGCCTGACCGGCGACTGGGAAGACGCCGTGGCGATCGGCGGCTGGGGCTTGGATGAGCATCCGCCGGGCGGTTTTGACGACACCGACAAGCGGCCGTTTGTCAGCACGCGGCTCCCGGAAGTTTATAACATTCCACTTCGAGCCCTCTACAGCAAGGATTTGTCCAACCTGTTTATGGCGGGCCGCAACGCCAGTTGCAGCCACGTGGCGTTTACTTCAACACGCGTTATGGGCACTTGCGCTGTCATGGGGCAGGCGGTAGGCACAGCCGCGGCCTTTTGCACGCGCTACAACCTCACGCCGCGGCAACTCTATCAAGACAAAACGCGGCTTAAGGAACTCCAGCAAACCCTGCTTCGCGATGATCAGACGATCAAGCATCTGAAGAACGAAGACCCGCTGGACTTGGCTCGTTCGGCCAAGGCGACCGCTTCGGGCGTGTACCGAGACGCCAAGCCGGAGAATGTGTTGGACGGCTATGTGCGCGACATGGAAGGCGAACTCAACCATCGCTGGGCGGCGCCCATGAGCGGCGATGGAGCTTGGTTGGAGTTGTCGTGGGACAAGCCGCAAAAGATTGGCCTGGTGCAGATCACCTTCGACACCGGCTTCCATCGCGAGTTGACGCTGACCGCGTCGGACTCGCACAACCGTAACATGATCCGCGCTCCGCAACCAGAAACCGTGCGCGATTACCGAATTCTGGTTCGCACACCGGAAGGGAAAGAGGTGGAAGTGGCCAACGTGGAAGGCAATCACCAGCGGCTGCGACGGCATCAATTTGAGCCGATCGAAGCGCAGGCGGTGCGGATCGCCATTTCGGCCACGAACGGTTCCGACACGGCTCGTATTTACGAGGTGCGGTGTTACGCGTGAGTGCGCTTCCTTCGCTCCAAATCGTCGAGGCGAACTTGACCTGCCCGCAGCATCAGCGGGCGGTGGTGGAGTTGCTCAACGGCTACGCAGGAACGCCCATGGGCGGCGGCTTGCCGCTTTCCGACGCGGTGCGGGAGCGTCTGATTCCCGCATTGCAGCAACAGGCGAATCGGCTGATCTTGCTCGCTCTGGTGGAAGGCGAGCCGGTGGGAATCGCAGTGTGTTTCTACGGATTCTCCACCTTCGAGGCGAAGCCGTTGGTGAATATCCACGATCTGGCGGTGCACCCCGCCTTTCAACGGCGCGGCATCGGACGGCGCCTTTTGGCCGAGGTGGAACAGCGCGCCCGAGAGCGCGGGTGTTGCCGGGTTACTCTGGAAGTGCTCGAGCGGAACCACGTTGCGCGGCGGCTCTACCGCAGCCAGGGTTTCCAAGGCGATAGCGGGGACGACGCGACGTATTTTCTCAAGAAGCCGCTATGAGCCCCACTTCGGCCAGCACCTGCCGATAAACTTGCGCCACGCCGTTCGCCATGCTCTCGTCGGAGAACTGCGTCGCTTGGCGATGCAGCGCGCTTTCGCGCAGGCGGGCCCAGTCGAGTTCTCCCGTGATGATGCGGGCAATCGCTCGCGCCAAGTCTTGAGCGTCGCCTGGCTGAGCCAATACGCCGTCGACCCCGTCACGAACCGCCTCGGGCACGCCTTCGACCCGCGTTCCTACGACGGGCACGCCTGCGGCCATCGCTTCCAGGACGACCATCGGCAGGCCCTCGCCAAAGAGGCTGGGGAGGACGAAGAGATCCATGCGTCCTAACTCGGCGTTAATTTCGCGTGTGAACCCAATCCACTCGACTGCGTCTTCAATGGCGCGTTGCCGTACCCGATCTTTGAGCAGTTGCTCATACTCGGGCGTTTCGAAGGGACCAACGGCTCGCAGCCGCACCGCGTGTCCCTCGCGGCGGAGCAGAGCCACGGCGTCGATCAGCACCTCGGTTCCCTTACGTGGCCGAAACAGCGCCACGGTTCCCAGCGTCCATTCTCCTTCGGGCTGCTTTCGCGGAGGCGGATTAACACGGGGGACACCGTTGGGCGTCACGGTGATTCGGTCTTTGGGGTAGCCTTGACCGGTTAAATAGTCCCCAAGGCTCGATGACACCGCCACAAGCCGCGTGCGCCCTCTCAGGCAAAGCCGCTCACTCGCCGCGTTGAGCCAATTTTGCACCCGGCGGGTCGAGTCGCGGGTGGTCGGGCTATGCACGTGGTACACCATCGGCCGAGCCGTCCACAGAGCAGCACAGCGGGCAACCAGCGCGGTGCGCGGCGTATGAGCATGGAGGATCTGATAGCCTTCGTCACGAATGATCCGGCAAACTTGGGCCACCCCCCGGAGATCCAACCGCGACCGCATGGGCGCCATGTGTAGCGGTGCGTGCGTGGCTTGCCGCATCTGGGGAAACTTTCCTGGCTTGACGCAGACAAAGCCAACGTCAAAGCCTAATTCGGGTAACCGCTGTGCGAGTAGATCCTGCACCCGTTCGGCGCCGCTGTAATGTTCGCCGTTAATGAGATGCAAGACCCGAAACCGCGCCAGCTCCATGGTCGGATGGGGTTGCGCCGGGCGGGTAAGCGCTGGAGTCGACGCGGGGACCGTCGGAACATCAAGATCGTACGCGGGCCGAACCAACGTCAGCCATTCGTCTTGCGCAAAGGGAGCCATGCGTCCTCCAGGCCATCAGAAAGCTACACCCGAGTATGTCGCGAGAAAGTGTAGCCTTCTTGGCCCGTGCAACGGCCCAGACCGAACCTGGGGCTGCGAACAAGACGGCAAACGTCGACGTGCGCCGTTGCGGTTCGGTGGATCGTAGAGGATTTACGGCTTGTTGAGGAAATGCGGCTGGGGACGCTTACGAGGAATTCAAGGAAAACGCGGGCTGGCTGCGGTTGTGCTTTACGAGGTAGGCTCAGCCAGCGGCTCGAGTTCGATCCCTTCGCCAAAGTAATAGCGACGGGCTTCGGGGTGGCGGATGACCTCATCGGGGCGACCGTGGCACAGTACTTTGCCGCCGCGAATCACGTAACTGTGCTCGGTAATTTGAAGCGTCTCGCGCACCTGGTGGTCGGTGATCAGGATGGCAATCCCTTCGTCGCGTAGTTGTCGGATGATGTTCTGGATGCTTTGAACTGTTACCGGATCGACGCCGGCAAAAGGTTCGTCAAGCAAGATGATATCGGGGTCGGAAATCAGCGACCGAGCGATCTCCAACCGCCGACGTTCGCCACCCGAGAGTGAACCAGCCTTCGACTTGCGGATATGCTCAATGTTGAACTGCTGGAGTAGTTGGTCACACCGCTCCAACCGCTGCTTGCGAGGCATATTGAGCATTTCCATCATCGCCAGCAGGTTTTCCTCCACCGAGAGCGAACGGAACACGCTCGACTCTTGAGCGAGGTAGCCCATGCCGCCATCTTTGGCGCGTAGATGCATGGGCCAGCGCGTAACTTCGATCCCGTTCAGAAAGACCTGTCCGGCGTCGGGAGTCACCAGGCCGCAGGCCATGCGGAAACAGGTCGTCTTGCCGGCTCCGTTGGGCCCCAGAAGACCGACAATTTCTCCTGGCTCCACCTGGAAGCTTACACCGTCGACGACCTTCCGCATCTTGAACGTCTTGGGAATACGGAAGCTCTTTTCTAGACTCCGAACTTCGAGAATCGGCATAGGGTCCTCCGTGACATCAGTTCCCATCGACGCCTTGTTCGACAGCGGTTAGCGAATGAACCCAAAACGTTCAAAGTTGGGCATGAAAGGAATCGGACGGCGCCAGTGATGCGGCCAATAAATGAAAAGCGCCTTACCGGTCAAAAGCTCGCGGCGCACGTAGGGTGGGGGCTCCCAAATGCGAGCGTCTTTACTTTGCGGGCTATTGTCGCCCAAGGGGAAGAACTCGTCCTCACCCATCTTGAATTCCACCCACCGCCGCTTGACGAACAGGCTGGTGGAGTCCCACCGTTCAGGATCGTCCAAGATGGCCTGAATCTCCTGCTCGGATAAGTTCGTCTCGTAATCGTTGTTGGAATACCGACCCGCAATTAAGGCGATGTAATAAACGTCTCGAAAAACTCGCAATTGCGAGGCTTCGACCGTTGCTCCCTCTACGCCAATCCCTAGCGGGGCCAAGTCGAGCGGGTCGTCGAGCGACCAATGCGGCCGCAACTCGCCAGCCGGAATGTAGGTGGTCGGCCCGTTGAACTCGATGACTTTATCATCGATCCAGAGGGTTAGTTGATTGTCGGCGTTGCAAAAACGCACTTTGTACGATCCGGCGCCTTTGAATGGCGTAGGCGCCTTGGATTGGACTTCGGCCGTCGACGCCGAACCGTCATCGTGCGAAAACTGCCCTTTACCGCCGTCGATCGACAGCGTGGCGATGCCGGTCGCCACGTCGATGCGGCAAGTGTAATGCACGCCCGCCTCAACTAAGTCCAGCAGCACCGCCCCATCGTTGCTTTTCACATCCAAAACGGCTTCCAGGGCGATATCGCCCACCCAGTGAATGCCCGCGTCGTCCGCCGGCCGAAAGGCGGGCGGAGCATAAGGGCCATAACTTTCCAACTGCCCGGTGTTGTAGGCATAAAAGTCGCGAATGAGCGAGCCCCGCCGCTGGTCAAGGTTGGCGGGCTTTTCGCCGTTAAGAACATGGGACCAATCGTCGCGATTGGGGACCAGATGCCGATAACGCAACCAAGCAACTTGGTCTTTGCCGCCGCCCGAAGCGACAAACCTTTGCGACGAGCGATTTTCTTCTTCCTGCTCGTAGAAAATTTCCCAACCGGCGCCGCCTTCCTCGCCCGTGGCTGACCAGTTTTGCCAGCGGGACGGCCAACCGATGTCGATCAGAGCCTGCGCGTTATAGTCGCTGTCGTCCACCAGTTGCAGCATGGCTTTGAGCTTATCGGGCGGTTTGCGAGCGATGCGGAGCTCGCTGTTGTCGCCCCGCCGCACGAAGATGTCGCCTTGATAAATTCGCACGGTTTCACCCGGCAAGCCGACAAGTCGCTTGATGTAGTTCTGTTTGGCATTGCCCGGATACTTGAAGACAATTACGTCCCACCGCTCCGGCTCAAACAGGTCATAGGAGAACTTGCTGACAAGAATGCGATCGCCGTTGAATGAGTTTTGATTCGGGTCACGACGGTCGAATGTCATCCGATGCCGACAGATTGGGCAAACGCCCGACACCACCAGCGCCTGTTCTTCGGAATCGGGGTTCTCGGAGCTCGCTCCCACGCGGAACTGAAAACCACACTGGGGGCAAGCAACATCCATGTGGCGCCCTTGTAAGGTCGGCGCCATGGAGCCCGTGGGAATGACAAACGCCTCGGCTTCAAACGAGCGGAAGAGAAACGCCAGAATTACGGCGATAACCACCGACTCGACAAACTCTCGGAACGCAGCCGACGAGTGAGGGTTGGGGGACTTGCCTGCCGGATGAACCAAGTCTTTGTTCGCCGATGCGTCCTTGGCTTTGCTCTTGCTCATGGAAGAATCTGTGATAGGGCGCCGATATTCCTCAATTGCCCCAGTTTACGCGAGGCAAAAATGGTTTGTTCATCGCAACAAGCCTAATATACGCAATAGGTTACTGCGACGGAAGCACAATCGGCCAGCTGCGGAATGAGGGTGAATTCCGGCAAGAACCAATCGTCGGGGCAGCCAGGGGCGTCTGGCGATTGAAACGCAACTTCTTGGCGGCGCGGTCTTTACGTCCTTTGCTTTGATTGGCGCCGAGCGACCGCGCCTGGTCCGTTGGCTACGGCTCGTCCACGGGCTCGGCGGCGTAGTGTTCTTCCACCACTTCGCAGTCGGGCAGAGACTCTAAGAACATGCGTCCGTAAGGCTTGGTTCGGACGCGAGGGTCCAGAATCACGACGATTCCCGTATCGTCTTGCGTGCGCACGAGGCGGCCAAACCCTTGCCGCAGTTTGATGACTGCCTCGGGCAATTGATAATCCATGAACGGATTG
>CAYWIS010000101.1:0-20580 GCA_964458385.1 uncultured Pirellulaceae bacterium | reverse complement strand
GCTTATGGGCCCCGTGTACGATCCCCAGATTCGTCGCCCGCAAGCGGCCGACATTCGCGAAGCGGTCCGCCGCTATGGTCCGCCCGCCGAAGCTCCCGCGGCCGAAGTGCAAGCGTGCGTCATCACGCTTGCCATTAACGGGCAACGGTACTCCTGGCAAGCGACCGAAGCCAGCGGTTCGCCGTGAGCCGAAGCGGGCGGCTCCTGATGGGCGCCGCGTTCCTGTTGCCGCCGTTCTTTTGCTCCTCGCTTCTCGCCTGTCTCAGATCTTCCTCTCCTTCATGTGTGCCCTCTTTTTGGTCTTGTCGCTCTTGGGCGCGGCCGACGAAACCCAGCAAGCCCGCGCCGATCGGGCGCAGTGGCCCCAAGCCGAATGGGGCTACCTGTATTACCTTTCGACCACGGCGGCGCCGGCCGAACATCGGGCGGCGCTGGCTCGCACCACGGCGTTTGTGGTGGCGTCGGCCAGCCGCGCGGTGGTGATCGAGCGGCAACTTCCGCAGCAGGTGGGCGATAGCGACCTTTACCGCATTGACCTGCGCGGGCTGGAATGGGACTGGCGCGACTGGCGGCAAGTCCTTGAACGATACCCGTACGCCCCCGACCGCCATCCGCCGCTGGTGGTGCGGGCCGATTGGCTGCTGGTCGAACTGACCGACGCCTTTGCGTCTGACAGTTATTACCGCTTGCTCTATGGCGGGCGGAATATTCCAAAAACTCGTGATGAATTTTTGAAGTTTTGGCGCGTTGACGCCGACCCGGCGCTGCGGTTTGGGCTGATCGAAGGCCACAGCGGCGTGGCGCTCGCGGGCGTGCGCTGGATTGAGAACCGCCCCACCGCCGCCCGCGGCTATGCCTGGGGAACGCGCGACTCGGCCCGTATTAACGCAGCCAGCGATCCGCTGGAGCGTCCCGACGGCGCGTTCCGCCACGACGCCGAAGAGTGGATTGTCGGCATCCCCAAGTGGTCGACCGCCGGACCGCGGGGAACGCTCCAAGCCTATCTCTTGGCCAATGGGCAAGGGAAGCGGCAAGACCGGGCGCCGGCCGACATTGTGGCCGATCAGACGCGCTTTCGCGGTTTGCCCGAGATTCGCACTTGCGGAAGCTGCATGCAGTGCCACGTGGCCGGGATCAAAGGCCCCCGCGACAACCTGCTTCGCCGCGTCATCGCCGCAGGCGTTGACCTTTACGCCGACCGGCCAACACAAGAGCAGCTCGAACGCTTTCACCTGGCGGACATCGCCACCGAAGTGGAGCGCAATCGCGAAGACTACGCCGTGATCGTGCAGCTTATCACGGGGAACGACCCGGAAACGAACGCCTGGGAGTTGAAGCAATGTATCGACCATTACGACGCCCCCGTCACGTTAGCGCAAGCCGCCTGCGAGCTGGCCACAACGCCCGGCGAACTTCGGCAAGCGCTGGCCTACGCTTCGGCTCGCCAGGTTCCGCTCGGGGCCCGCCTTAGTGCGCTGGCGCACAATCAGCCCATGCCGCGACCTGCATGGGAAGATGCTTTCGGTACGGCTTATGAGGTCATGGCGTTGTGGCGGAAGGCGACGCAGGGGCAGGCCGATCTTGGGGACGTAAACCGGCGGTAAGCAGAAGCTGCGTTTTCTCGGTCAGGGGTGTGCCATGCTCAACTTGGATTTGGATTATCGGTTCTTGGATGGTGTGCAAGACGTGGTGTTGGAGCGGCCCGCGGGGACGCCGATCGCCAGTGGGGTCAAGGCGCTGTGGCGGGCGGCGACGCCGGGCGAAATCGCCAACCTGACGCTCGCCAGCGACGCCAGTAAGTTCCAGCTTTGGAAGACCACGCTCGGAGGCCAGACGCCGCAAGTGGGCGACCGCCTTATCGACGCCGCGGGCAACGCTTACGACATCCAACTGGTCGAGCTTCAATGCCTTGGCTCTCGCTACCGCGCTTACGTGATACCTGCCTGACCGCCACTTGGCTTTTCCCATTTCTCTCTTCCCTCTCTTCTTATCCCTCCGATGCGACTTGCCACTTTTCTTGTTCTTCCTGCGCTTCTAGCGTTCCTGGCGCCGGCGGCGGCTGACTACCGCCCGCGTTATTCGCAGCGAACCACGATTGTGGTTCCCACCCAGCAGTTCTTTTACTTCGTGGGTCAGCCGCTGCGCATTGCAGCGCTTTGGGAAGCCGAGAAGCGGGCTGATCCCGACTACCAACGGTTCCTTCAATTCCAATCGCTGCGCGGCCAAGCCGAACCGGCGCCATCGCCCGCGGCGTCGGCAAGCGGCGCGGCGGCCATTCTGATTCGACGGTGCGCCGCCTGTCATGGCGGAGCGGCGCCGCAAGGCGGGCTGCGGCTCGATGGGAAAACGCCCTTGACCGCCGCCCAAGTGACCAACGCGCAACGTCGGGTGCTACGTCGTGAGATGCCTCCGGCCGAGCCGCTCTCGGAGGTCGAGATCGGCCAGGCCCTTCCTGCCCTTCTTTCTTTAGAAAGGACCGAGCGATGAAGCGTGTGTTCCTCTTGTTGACGTGTATGGCGGCTTTGGCCGCAGCACAACCCGCGGTTGCATCGTGCCATGCGCCGGCGGAAGCGATTGTCGTTCATTCGGCGGCGGCTGCGGAATACGCCCCGGCCTTCCTGTTGGCGGCGCCGCCAGTGGTGATTGTAGAGAGCCATGTCGCCCCGCGGGCGTCGCAAGTCGTGGTGTTCCCGACGCCCGATTTAGCGGCAAGGGGCGCCCGTGTGGTCAGCGTTCCCCGTCGCGGACTTAGCCGCCGCTTGCGGGTGATCGTTCGGCCGTAACATTCGGCCGGCACTCGCGCTGCGCCAGTGGGGGCGACTCGGCGTGAGTTTGGCCCACTGTTTGCGTCATCACCTGTTATTCGCCCGGCGCGAAGTAACAACCGTGACCGATTTTCACTTGGTGAGGACCCACGCCTCATGCACAACAAGGACTGATGTTATGTGGACTGCGCTTGCCTTGACCTTGTTTGCCATTCTTCCCCAGGAAGATATCGCGTGTGATCACGTCGATCTGGTGGAAGTGAATCACGTGTACGACGCCCAGGGGAAGCCCGTGCTCGTGCAGGCAGTGTTTTACGATTGGCGGCCGCAGCAAGGCGAGTACCAAGTCCGCGCGTGGCGTTTGCTCAAGAGTGAATATCAACGGCCCACCCGCGACTTCCGCCGTGGCGATTGGGTGATGGTGTTCCACGACGGCGGGCTCTTGCGCGAAGTCCGGGCAACCACCTTCCGCGAAACCTGGACGCAATACGATGTGGAGCGCATTGAGCGCGACCGCTTACCGCAAGAGTACCGCACGGGCCTCTTATACGAACGCCAACCCGCTTGGTAAGCGAAGGCATTAGGCCCCCTCCCTAGAGAAAGAACCGGCGTCTTACAGGCGCCGGAACATTCCGCGCCCACCTACAAGCCTACCTGTCCGCGAGCCCGCCACCGTTCCTCACTCCTCATCGGGCTTGACCTCTCACGTCTTTTCTTCTCTGCGCAGGCGTTTGGTTGACGTCGGTGTGCGTGGGGGATTTTCGTTTCGGTTTTTGGGTTGTGCTGTGCGTGCTGCTGGCGTGTCTTGCAGCGGGCAAGCCGCCGGAGGCTGTTCGCCTTCGGCTTGTGGTTGGAAGCTCTTGGTTCTTTGGTAATCCCTTTCGCCAGGTTGAGTTGTCTATGGTTATGGATTTGTTGGGTTTCTTGGAATCGGCTCCGTTTGATTGGGAACGGTTTGTATCGGCGGTCGGCGCGCCGGGGGCGATTCTGGCGGGGTTGGGCTGGTTCTTGTCGCGCGTGTGGCGAGAGCTTGGGCCGCTCATCAAGGCGTGGCTGAATAGCCAGTTGGAAAACGACGTGGTGCATCGCCAGGCCGTGCGGCAAATGACCGCGCGGCAAGAAGCGCTCCAACTTGGCCATGTGCGCACCCACCGTGCTTTGCGTCACACGGCCAAAGCGATCGAAGCCGTCGCCGAACAAGGCGACGTTAAGCCCCACGTCAACGCCGCTTGCGCCGAGCTAAACGAAAGCGAAACGCGAGCCGCCACAAACGAGTAAACCCGCTTGGCGGTTACTCCCCGCCCTTGGCCGCCTGATCGGATCTGCTTCTCTTCGCTTTACCAATCACTTCTATGATCTCTGATCGCATCATCGCATTGCGCCGGGTTCGGGCGTCATCGCTGTTGCCGAATCCGCGCAACTGGCGGACGCATCCGCCACGGCAGCGCGAGGCGCTGCGGGGCCTCTTGGCCGAAGTGGGCTTTGCCGACGCGCTCCTGGTTCGGCCGTTGCCCGACGGCCGGCTGCAACTGATCGACGGTCACCTGCGGGCGGAAACCGCGGCGGACCAAGAGGTGCCGGTCTTGGTGCTCGATGTAACCGAGGCCGAAGCAAACAAGCTGCTGGCGACACTTGACCCACTGGCCGCACTTGCCGAAGCCGACGCGGAAAAGTTGGAAGAACTTCTTCAAGAGTTCCAGACCGAGAACGCGGCCCTGGCCGCGATGTTGGAGGAGCTCTCCGACGCCGCTGGTGCGTCGGCGCGCCCCAGCCGGGCAGAGCCGAAGCTCCCCGAGTTCTGGCAGTTGGTGGTTCACTGTCATAGCGAAGAGGACCAGGAGCAGCTTTATGAACGTTTGACGGATCAGGGATATTCCTGCCGGGTGTTGGTGATGTGATGGGGAGGGTTCTATGCCGGTGGTTTCTACTTTCGTTGAGTGTGAGGTGAGAGATTCATTTCGGGTGCGGCAGGTGGCGGGAATGTTTGACTTGCCGCTGCGAGATAAATGCCGGGAAACTTTCACCGCCGAGTTCCCGGGGTTAGAGGAAGATTGGACGATTGGCGCCATCGTAGGGCCAAGTGGATCGGGCAAATCGACACTGGCCCGGCATGCGTTTGGCGATGCGGTCTGGCGCCCGGGCGACTGGCCCGACGATCGCGCGGTCATCGACGGCTTTGGCGACCGGCCCATCAAAGAGATTACCCACACGCTTACCGCCGTGGGGCTGAGCAGTCCTCCCAGTTGGGTGAAGCCTTATCGGGTATTGTCGAACGGCGAGCGGTTTCGCTGCGACTTGGCGAGGGCGTTGTTGACCGGGGTAGACAAGGGTCGGTCGCTGGTTGTGTTTGATGAGTTTACGAGCGTTGTCGATCGAACGGTGGCGCGGATTGGGTCGGCGGCAGTGGCAAAGGCGATTCGCTCGGGCCAGCTGGCGCGTCGGTTTGTGGCGGTTACGTGTCACTACGACGTGCTGGAATGGCTGGAAGTCGATTGGTGCTTGGACCTGGCCGACAACCAGCTTCGTCGGAGGCGTCTTCGGCGCCCCGAAATTCGCCTGGCGGTCCAGCGCTGCGCTCCCGAGCTATGGCGCCTGTTTGCCCGACATCACTATCTAAGCGGCTCCCTGCCCGCCGCCAGTGTGTGCTACCTGGCGACGCTGCGCCCCCAGGAGGCAACGTCCAACGGGCAAGCGTGTTTTTCATCCGACCTCAGGAACACAACGCAACCAGAGTTTACGCCGGTGGCGTTGTGTGCGGTGTCGAATTTGTTTGGCGCGAAGGGCCGGCGGCGGATCAGCCGCTTGGTGGTTCTGCCCGACTACCAGGGCGTTGGAATCGGCGCCCGGCTGTTGGATACGGTGGCCGTGCATCATGCGGGCCTTGGCCACACGCTACGGATCACGACCAGCCACCCGGCAATGCTGGCTTACCTGCGGCGTTCGCCTTGGTGGCGAACCGTGCACGTGTACCGCAACAGGCGTCATCGGCGCCGAGTGATCAACGGCCGAGAAGTGAAAGACGCCGCCGGCCGCTGTGTCGCCTCGTTTGAGTTTGTCGCCTTGCAAGACGCGGAGGGCGCAGCGCAGCCGTAAGGGGCGTAAGACAAGTTCACCACTTCAAGAATGACTTCTCGGCTTTCCTCGCTTGGCGTTCTCGTCCTCCTTTTCACCTATCTGCTTCTCTTATGTCCAAGTACCACACTCCGGCCGCGCGGCGAAAGCGGGATCGGATGATCTACGAACGCTTCCTGCGTGGTCAGACGGTTGCGGCTATCGTCGACGAAATGAACACAACGCCCGCGGTGGTGCGGCGGGCGATTGCCAAGGGCGAAGCGGAAACGGCCGCCCGCTTTGCCGATGTGGCGCGCATGCGGCTGCTGCAAACCGAGCAGCTCTCGTTGATCTTCCAAGAGGCGCTGGCGGCCTGGGAAGAGAGCAAGAAGGGGAACGAGATCACCAAAGTCTCCACCGCCTCGGAAGGCGACGCAGGCAAGCGGCGGGCCGAAAAGACGACCCGCAAGCAGGCTGGCGACCCGCGGTTCTTAAGCCAGGCCATGAGCGCCTTGTCTGACTTGCGACGACTGTGGCGGCTGGAAGCTCCGGCCGCAAAAGACGAAACCCCGACTGCCGAAACACTCACCCTGGAAGAGGACGCCTACTGGTATGGCAACGACGCGCACGATCTGGCTGCCCAAACCGCTGCCGCATCAACTGCCGATTCTCCTTTCGCCCGCTCGGTACAAGGTGGCGGCTTGCGGTAGACGCTGGGGAAAGACGGCGGTCGGCCTGTTGTCGGTGCTGCGCGGCCACGGACCAGCGCGCGGGGTGCGCCGCGGCGCTCTGGACGGCGGAACCGTGTGGTGGGTCGCTCCCACATACGGCGTGGCGGCCAAGATCTGGCGCGACCTGAAGCGGGCTTGCCGCGGCGGCTGGACCGCCAAGAGCGAAACCGAGCGTCGCATTGAACTGCCCGGCGCCGGCTGCGTCGAGGTGCACTCGGCCGACGCGCCCGACCACTTGCGCGGCGAAGGACTCGACGGCGTGGTGTTCGACGAAGCGGCCTTCATTCCCGAGAAAGTCTGGCGCGACGTGCTGCGCCCCGCTCTTTCCGACAAGCAAGGCTGGGCCATGTTCCTCAGCACGCCCAACGGAAAGAACTGGTTCTACGAATTGACGCGCGCGGCCAAAGAAGACGCCGCACAAGGCGCCCCGTACGGCGTGCGGGGTTCGGATTGCGGATTAGGGAATGGCCCTAATGGTCGAGGAGCCGAAGGATGGCATGGTCTGGTGGATGAACCGACTACGCCTTCATCCCACCCGCTCGGGCTTTCGCCGTCTAATCCGCAATCCGAGATCCGCAAGGGAAGGGAGAACGCGTGTTGGGGGTGGGAGGCGTGGGTTTTGCCTACTTCTCAGAATCCGCTGATTTCGGCGGCGGAGTTGGAAGAGGCGCGGCGGCAACTGGGACTACGGGCGTTCGCCCAAGAGTACGAGGCGCACTTCCTGGATCTGGAAGGCGCCGAGTTCAGCGGCGCTTACTTTGACGATTCGATCTGGTTTGACCGCTGGCCCGACGAGCGCGAGGTGCGCCTGCGGATCATGGCGCTTGACCCGTCCAAAGGACGCACCGACCGGGCCGACTACTCGGCTTTTGTGCTGATGGTGGTCGACGCCGAGGGGACGATGTGGATCGACGCCGACCTGGCGCGTCGCGATGTGCGGCAAATCATCGACGACGGGCTGCGCCTGGCCCGCGACTTTCGCCCCGACGCTTTCGGCGTGGAAGCCAACCAGTTCCAAGAGGTGCTGGCCGACATTTTTGCCGAACGCTCGCGCGAGTTGAACTTGCGGCTGCCGTTGTGGTCCATGACCAACGTGCTGAACAAGCAGAACCGCATTCGCGCCACCTTAACGCCCCACCTGGCCCGCGGCGAGTTCCGCTTCCTGCGACCCTCGCCCGGCGCCCGGCTGCTGGTCGAACAGTTGATCGCCTTCCCGGCGGGCGACTACGACGACGGCCCCGACGCCCTGGAAATGGCGGTTCGGCTTGCCAAACGCCTAACCGCCACCTCCGACGAAACCGTCCAAGAACAAGTCATCGCCTAAGGCTCTTGCCTCTTTCGCTTTCCCTCACTCCACAACTCCGACTCATTCCCTCCTGATCATGCCTGCCCCAACCAACTTCTCTTCCACGCATGTGCCCGAATCCTGGAGCTACGCCACGGACCCTTGGGAGTATTTGGACGACGCGGTGTTTCCAGCCGGGGGAACCTTGGGCGGCCGCGAGGACGGCGCGCACCGACCGCTCTTGCGCGATGAGCACGACCTGGCGGCGATTCGCAACACGGGGCGACTCTTGGCCGACGCCAGCCCCGCGGCGATTGGCGTTTTGAAGAACCTGACCAACTATGTGATTGGCCCGGGCTTCTCGTACAAGGCGGCGCCGCGCGACGACGGCCCCGGCGGCCCACTGGCTCAGAAGCTGGCCGCCGCCGTGCAGCGCGTGGTGAATGAATTCCTGGAAGAGAACGACTGGCCCGGCGACTTGGAGCGCGAGTTGTTTGTGCGCTCTCGCCGCGATGGTGAATACTTTGTGGCGCTCTATCCGGCCCCGGCCGGCAAGACGCAATTACGGGTGATCGAGCCCGAGCAAGTCACGGCCCCGCACGACCCGCGCTCGCTGGAAGAGTGGCTGGGCGTGGAGTTCCCTTCGAGTTGGTCCTTTGGCGTACATACCGATCAGGCCGACGTGCAGCAAGTGCACGGCTATCACGTGCGGTGGAACGCTTCGGGAACCGACTGGGACTACCTGCCCGCGGCCATGGTGGAGCATGTCAAGCTGAACGTGGACCGCAACGTCAAACGGGGCGTATCCGATTTCTACGCCGTGCAAAGCCATTTGGAGGACGCCGAACGCCTGTTGCGAAACACTCGGCAAGGAGCGGCGGTGCAAGCGGCTATTGCCTTCATTCGTGAGCATGCGCCGGGCACAACCCACGCGCAGATTGAGTCGATGCAGCAATCGCTGGCGACGCGCACCTACACCGAAATCACGCCCACCGGTCCGCGGACGCGCCGCGTGCAACGGTACGCGCCGGGCACCATCCTCGACATTGGCCGCGGATTGCAATACAAGCCCGGCCCGCTCGGGGCCGCCCATGCGCCGAACTTTCTAGCCATCGAACAAGCCGTGCTGCGGATGGCCGGCGTGCGGTGGTGTCTGCCCGAGCACATGATCAGCGGCGACGCCAGCAACAACAACTACGCCAGCATCTTGGAGGCCGGCGCCCCGCTGGTGAAGAACGCCGAAGCCGAGCAGCAGTTCTACGCCCGGCGCTGGCGCCGCATGCTCTGGAAGGTCATCGAGCGCGCCGCCCTCGCCGGACAACTCGACGCCGACTTTGCCACCATTCGCCAAGCCGTCGCGCTTTGCATCGAGCCGCCCGAAGTCGCCGTGCGCGACCGCCTGCAAGAAACCCAACGCCGCAAACTCCTTTTCGAAGCCGGCCTTCTCTCACCGCAAACCTGGGCCGCCAAAGAAGGCTACGACTGGGACCGAGAACAAACCCGCAAGGCGCAACCCGAAAGCTAACGCGCAGCGTTGTGGAGACCAACCGCCTTCGGAACGTGCTCTTGCCTTGCAGTCGCCAGATCTTGCCATGAACCACTTTTGCCCCCGTCAGGACCACGGCCGCCAGGCTCGCGGCCCGCCCCAGATGTGCGGCGTTCTTCCGTTCAAACCGGTCGTCAACTTCAACCCCGCCGCGGTCGTTCGAAGGCTATTCGCCTCTGGCTCGTGTCTTGCGTGTGGGCGAGTTTCTTCTTCTCTTTTCCTTTCCCTCTTTTCTCTTACTTCCATGCTGACTCCTCTCCGTGAATTTGTTTTGTCGCCGGCGGTGCGAGTGGACCGCGAGGCGGGGGTAATTCGTGAGGTCAAGATTCTGGGGTATGCGTCGGCGAATGGCCGGCGGTATGCGCCCGAAGCGGTTCGCCGAGCGGTGGGCTTGTATGAAGGGATTCGCGTGAATGTGGACCATCCGCCCGCGGCGCGGCCCGAGGCCGAGCGGTCGCTGGCGGCGCGGTTTGGGATGCTCAGGAATGTGGCTGTCCGCGACGACGGCCTCTATGGCGATTTGCATTACTTGCGGTCACACCCGCTGGCCGAATTGACCGTCGAGGCCGCCGAACGTATGCCCGAAGCGTTGGGCTTATCGCACAACGCCGAAGGGCGCGTCACGCAGCAGGCGGGCTTGGCGGTGGTCGAAGAGATTGTGCGCGTGCGAAGCGTCGATCTGGTGGCCGATCCCGCCACCACGCGAAGCTTGTTTGAGGGCGCCGAAGCGAACGACCTCGCATCCACGGCGAACCTTGCACCGTGGGAGGAACTGCTCCAGTTGCGGGCCGAGAACGAAGCCCGGCGGCTTTTGGAGTCGGCCGGCTTGCCGGGTGAACCGGTGTTGTTGGAAGCGCTGACCGCCCTGCCCAACGCCGCACGGCGGCAAGCGCTCGTCGCCTGGCTGGCGGAGCAGGCGGCGTCGTCCGCACTGCGGCGGCGTGAGGGGACGGCCCGGCCTCGCAGCAGCGCTCCGTTTTGGGGATCGTCGCGCCCGGTGGCTTTCCCTCCCGACGCCGCCTGCTTTGTCCAAGCGCTGCACCAGACGGGGCCCGCGCTGGGCGAATAACAACCGCTAGACAACCCTTCGCGGGGGCATGGGCCGTGTGCTTGGCGGTTCTTCTGTTTTGCGTTTCCACTTCTTTCCTTATCACCCTTGGCTTCTCATGACGAAACTTCTCCAACTTCCCGAGGCCGCTTTCTTGGGGCGGCGCACGCATGGTTTCTTTGAGGACTTCTATGAATTTGTGTCTGGCGACTTGTGGACTCTGGTGACCGCGGTCGATGGAACGGCCACGGTGCAAGATGCGGCGGGGGGCAAGATCGTGCTGACCTCGGCTGTTGCGACGGCGGGGAACGAGGACTGCTACCTGAAGTCGAACAAGGAAACGTTCAAGTTCGCCAGCCACAAACCGCTCTGGTTCGAGACGCTGCTGAGCTTTACCGAGGCCGCGACGAACCAGGCCAACGTGATTGCCGGCTTGATGGACGCCGTCGCTTCTAACGCGTTGCAAAACGACGGCGCCGGGCCGAAGGCTAGTTACTCGGGCGCCGTGTTCTACAAGGTGGACGGCGAAACGGTGTGGCGGTGTCAGTCGTCGGTCGGCGCGTCGCAAACGACCACCCAGACCAACGTGACCGCCAGCGGCGAACAGCGGCTGACAATCGAGTTTCACCCTTTGGCTGGCGCCATCGGCGAAGTGCGGTTCTTCATCGACGACGCGCTGGCGGCCAAGCACCGCTTGGACTTCACCTCCGCCACCGAGATGCAAGTCATCCTGGGCCTTAAAGACGGCAACGCCAGCGACGAAGAAACCCTCACCATTGACTACGCCGCCTGTTACCAACTCCGTTGACCCACCGGGCGCTCCCTCTCGCTTTGCCATCCCCTTGCCAAGCGCCTTTGGCTTGGGGCGTGGTGAAATTTGGCTCTTTGTTTCCTTTCCCTTCAACCTGTTCTTTTCTTATGCCGGCATTGAATTATCGACAACTGAAGCGTTTCTATGATTTGGACCCGCAGCGCACTTGTCATGAGCTGGGAGAAGGAGTGCGCGCGGGGCATTTGCGTGTGGAGGAGCTTTCGTTGCGGGGGCTGTTTGAGGCCCTGGTGGATGATGGCCGCGAGCTATTGCGGCTTTTGGACCCGCGGCAGTCGGGCGGCACAAGCCTGGTGGAGGCAGCCGGGGCGGTGGATACGTCGGCCTTTTCCAACATCACCGGGCAACTGGTGTACTCCAAGGCGTTGGACTCTTTTCGTGATCCGGCGTTTCTCTGGCCGCATCTAGTGGAAACGGTGCCCACGCAGTTCTCGGGCGAGAAGATTCCCGGCATGGGGCGCTTGGGCGATCAGGCGGAAGTGGTGGCCGAAGGGCAACCCTACCCATTGGCCGGCTTGAGCGAAGAGTACGTGGAAACGCCCGAAACCGCCAAACGCGGCTTCATTGTGCCGATCACCAAAGAAGCCATCTTCTTCGACCGCACTGGGCTGGTGCTGCGGCGCGCGGCGGAGGTGGCGCGGTGGCTAGGCGTAAACAAGGAGCAGCGCGTGCTAGAGGTGGTGCTCGGGCAAAAGAACCCCTACAAGCGCAACGGCGTCGCCAGCGACACCTACCTGTCCGGCGGCGATTGGGTCAACGTCAAGAGCAGCAATCCCTTGACCGATTGGACCAGCATCGAGGCGGCGGAACTGCTCTTCGACAATCTGACCGACCCGCAGACCGGCGAGCCAATGGCGGTCTTGCCCAACACGATCATCGTCCCCTCGGCGCTGAAGCACACAGCCCGGCGGATCGTGCGGGCGGTGTCGGTCACGCATGTCGACAACACCGCGTCTGCCGACACGCTGCGCACGACCTCGACTAACCCGCTGGATGATTACCGCATCTTATCAAGCCCCTACGTGAAGAAGTTCACGGGCAGCGACAGCATCTGGTTCCTGGGCGAGCCGCAGCGGGCCTTTGCCTACATGGAGAACTGGCCACTCACCGTAACCCAAGCGCCCGACAACCGCGAGGCCGACTTCACGCGCGACATCGTCATTCGCTTTAAAGTCAGCGAGCGCGGCGCCGCCGCCGTTCTGGAGCCTCGCCGCATGGTGAAGTGCACAACCTAACGCACCGCCGGCCGCGTCGTGATCGCCAGAGGTGGTTCGCCTCTGGCGATTTCCTTATGCCCCTTGCGTTCTTCACTTCTAACGGCAGTTTGTGATTCCATGTCTGAGCTTGAGGCTTTACTTGCGCGGAAGGCGACGATTCTTGGTGAGTTGGCGACGTTGGCTTCACAGCCGAGTTATTCGATTGATGGCCAATGGGTTGACCATGCGGCGCATCGGCAGGCGTTGCTCAATGAGCTAACGCGGCTCAATGAACTGATTGCGCAGGTGGAAGGCCCACTTGAAAGCGCTATGCGCGGCGTGTGAGCTTCCTGGGCCGTTAACCCGCCGTTATCGCCTGGAGAAACAGCGGTTGTATGCGCCGCCCGATCGCTTGGCGGCAAAGTTTCTGAGTCTTCTTCTGAGCCGCTGTGCTACTTGTAGAGGATCAGCTTGCCGTGACGGGTGATGCGTAAGCGGTAGAGGTCGTCGCCGTGGCGGATCAGCGCTTCGCGCTGGTCGCCCAGAAGCTGCTCGGTCGTCCAGATCGGGCGGTCGTTGCTCGGCAGGGACGGCGGCGACGGCTGGCGGTCGTCGGGCCGAGAAGAAGAGGTGTCGTTCGGCATCGCTAAGGAATTCGCCCTCCGTAAGGTGGCGGTCTTTTCAGGTCGCCTCCGTGAAGCGCGCCGCAGCCGGCGCTGCGGCGCAGCCAGACCGGCTCTTGAGGTTTAATCCAGCTTGACCACTTCGCCGCCGTTGCGAGTGGCGGCGTTGCGCCACATTTGGGCGTCGATCGTTTGGGCTACGAACCGCACCGAGCCGTCGGCCAGCGACACGTTCACGCCGCCAGGATGGTAGCTGCGCGAGGTCACGACCGCGTAGGTTACCTGGTTGGTGGTCTTCCCTTCGCGACTGGAGTTGAAGTCCACGTCGTAGTTCTGGCTGCCGTCGCTGTAGGGCGTTACCGTGTTCGGCGGGAAGGTGGCGGTAAAGCCGGTTTGGTGCACGCGACCGTCGACCCATTCGGTATGGCCCGAGTTGGATTTGAAATCGCCGCCGTAGCCAGCCACCGTGGCCGTGTTGACGGGAATGGGTTGCCCGGCGCCGCTGGGCGAACCACCGTCGCGCAGGTAGGGGCTATACGCCTTCACCTCGGCAAAGGCCAGGGTGTTGCTCGTGCCGTCGGTAATGCTGGCCATGTTCGTCTTCGAGTTGGGGCCGGTTAACCCGTCGCCCATCTGCTGCGTGTTGGGGTCGAACACGAACCACGTTCCCACGTTCACACCGTAGCTCAACGGGTAGTGGGTGAGCGAGCCATCGACGCGGGCCCGATCGTTCACCTCACTGGGGCACAGGTACGTTTCCACCCGCAGTTGCGTAACGGCCGGCTGTGTGGAGTAGCTGGCGTCGTAGTTGATCAGGTCGTGCAGGTTGGCTTTTTCCAGAAACGGCAACAACCGAGCCTGGATCGACCAGGCGTCGCCCGTGGCGCCCACGGGATAATCGCCCGACGAGGGGAACCGCTTATAGGTGTCGTGGAAGTTGTGCAGAGCCAACGTCACTTGCTTGAGATTGTTCGTGCAAGACATCCGCCGGGCCGCCTCGCGCGCGGCTTGCACCGCCGGGAGTAGAAGCGCTACCAGAATGCCAATAATGGCAATCACGA
The DNA here is from genome assembly GCA_964458385.1 of uncultured Pirellulaceae bacterium. Lineage (GTDB taxonomy): Bacteria > Planctomycetota > Planctomycetia > Pirellulales > Pirellulaceae > JAHWKS01. The sequence continues at coordinate 6,445 of CAYWIS010000101.1, read as the reverse complement.
CCAGCAGCTCGACCAGGGTGAAACCGTTCGTTCGTCGCACGCGCATAAGACAGTCCTTTCGCCAGCTAAAGGCGGGAGACGCAGAAGCGTCCGTTAAGAAGGCGGGAGGGAGCGGACGCGGAACGTGGCTGGCAAACGTGGGAACGACCCCTTGGCTGGCGAGTTCGATGGCGTCCGCAACTTGATACGCAGTCTCAATTTCAACAGGGGTAGTTTACTCCCCGCGCTGGCCCTGTCAAGACATTACGCCCACTTTTCCCGCACTCCTCGACAACTCGGAGCCCCCAAACGAACGGAGGCATCGCCAGCGCCAGCCCGCTTCACCGCGGGCTTGCTCGAAGGAAGTACGCTACCTGCTTGGACTTGGCGCTCGAACGAGGCTTGTTCCTTGCCGCCGACGCACCCCTCAAAATCCCAAGCCAATGGTATTTTTTTTCCTTGCACTGGCTGGTGGGTGTGGAACAATGAGCCCATTGGGTGAAGTTCCTAACGACAGGGAGAACGGCGGTATGCGTGAATTGCGTGACAGGCGGCTCTCGCGGCGACGAGCGCTGCAGTGGGGAGTGGCCGGTCTAACCAGTGCAGCGCTGGCTGGGTGGTCTCGGCCAAAAGACGCGGCGGCGATGCAGACCGACTCGCGCCTGCGGGTCGATCGGATTGAACGCACCGTGGTGAAGGTTCCCTTCCGCGACGTGCCAGCCCGCAACATGGATCGCGAGATCCCTCACTGGCGCTGGGCCGAGGTGTTTGAAGTTCATCTCGCATCGGGCCATGTGGGCTTTGGCGAAACGCTTCTTTATTACACTTGGGGCGTCTCCCGCGATGAGCACGTGCAGCAAACGCTGGGGAAGAACGCCGCCGCGCTGATGTGGGATGACGGCCTAGGCGCGGGACTGCAAATGGCGCTCTTCGACGCGGTAGCCCGCGCTAACGATGTGCCGGTTCACGCCCTGTTGGGCAAGAAGGTGCACTCCACCACGCAACTCGCCTGGTGGAATATCGACACCTCGCCCGAAGACATGGCCGCCGAATGCCGCACCGCTTTTGAACAAGGCTACCGCGCTTATAAGACGAAGGGGCGGCCTTGGTTCGACGTGTGGGCCCAAATGGAGGCGGTGGCCGAAGCCGTGCCCAAGTCTCTTTCGGTCACATTGGACTTCAACGAAACACTCTTGGACGCCGACCGTGGCATTCCCATCTTGCAAGAGTTGGCCCGCTACCCGCACATGGCGATCTACGAATCGCCCATTCCGCAGGCCGACGTGGAAGGAAATCAGCGCATCCGGCAAGCCACACGGGTGCCGGTCGCGTTGCACTACGGCAGTCCGTCGCCCCTCACGTCCTTCACCCAAGGCGTGTGCGACGGCTTCGTGGTCGGAGGCGGCGCCAGCCGGCTGATGCGCACCGGTGCGGCCTGCGCTACGGCGGATCTTCCTTTCTGGCTGCAACTAGTGGGCACCGGCATTACGGCCGCGTGGGCGCTCCATGTGGCGGCGGTGCTCAGCCATGCGCGGTGGCCGGCCGTGACGTGCCACCAGCTTTACACGCACTCGCTCCTTACGGCGCCGATTGTTGTAGCCGACGGTCACGCTCAAATTCCCGATGGGCCCGGCTTAGGGTATGAACTGGACCGCACCGCGCTAGAGCAATTCCGCGTGGAGAAGCCGGCTGCCCGTCCCGACCCGCCGCGGCTGATCGAAACCACTTGGCCCAGCGGGCGCAAGATGTACATCGCCAACACGGGGCAAGTGAACTTCATGCTCAACTTCGCCCGAGCCGGCAAGATGCCCTACTTTGAGCCTGGCGTTACCACGCACCTCTTGCCGAACGACGGCTCGGCCGAGTGGCGCGAACTTTACGCGAAAGCCCGCACCGAGCCTTACTTCGTCGATTAGTCAACACCTGCCAAGAGCCAACCAACAAACCAAGGCGGCGCCCACCAACGCCGCCGCCAGGTGGAGGTTGTGCTTGCCGTGTTCTTCTGGTCCCTGAAGCGGAATCGGTAGAAAATCCTTAAGTCGCTGTTGGGGGCGTCTTGGGCCTGCGTTGCCCAACGGCAGTCTGCATTATTCCTATTGGCAAAGAGATCACGCATGTGGCGTTTGTTGGCGGGAATCGTTTTCGGGTTGGCAATGGGCGCCGCCGCGCCAGTTCCGCTGATTTTCGATACCGATATGGATAGCGACTGCGACGACGCCGGCGCCTTGGCAATGGTGCATGCGTTGGCCGATCGGCAGGAAGTTACGATCCTGGCCACCGTGGTTTCTTCGTACCATCGCTGGTCGGGTCCATGTGTGGACGCCATCAACACCTACTTTGGCCGGCCCGATCTGCCAATCGGCGTTCCCAAGGGGCCGGGACGCGATCAACAGGGGTCGCGGTTTGCTCGCGCCATTGCCGAAGAGTTCCCGCACGATTTTCCCGTTGACGACGCGCCCGATGCGGTGCAGGTGTATCGCCAGGCGCTAGCCGCGCAGAGCGACGGTTCGGTGGTGATCGTCACGGTGGGCGATCTGACCAACCTTCGCTACTTGCTGGAATCGCCCGGTGACGAGTTCAGCCCGCTCGCCGGAACCGAGCTGGTGCGCCGTAAAGTGAAACGCTGGGTCTGCATGGGCAGCCGCTACCCGGCCGACCTGGATCCGGGCCGTTGGGGGAACTTTAAGCTCGATCCCGAGTCAACCGTCAAAGCCGTGCAAGGTTGGCCAACGCCGATTGTATTCACGGGCGGAGGCGCCTTTGCCGAATCGGTGGCCACGGGGCGGCGGTTGGCCGAGGCCCCTTCCGATCATCCGGTCCGCCGGGTTTATGAACGGTACTTCGGCGGCGCCCCGCGCAATCGGCACAGCGCCGATCAAATTGCGGTGCTAGTGGCCGCTCGCGGCGTGGGGAAACCTTGGCGATGGGTTCGCACCGGCCACAACCACATCTTCCCCGATGGGCGGCACGAATGGCGCGAGTCGCCCGACAATCCCCACCACAGCTACATCTCGGCCCTGGCGGAAGACGTCAACCCGCGCGATGTCGCCGCCACCCTGGAAGCGTTGATGCTCCATCAGCCCGCCGCTCGCTCATCACAAGAATAGTCGCCTTGGTTGACCACGGCCGCAAAAACGTAAGCCTGCCGCGGTAAGCGCGCGGAATGGACTTAGTAGCGGCGGCAAAGCTGGGCGATGACTTCGGCGTCAAAGAATCGGTCGGCGCCGCCGCCCAGCGGAAAGGCTCCGCCCACGCGTAGCGTGGTGTCGTTGAGAATTTCGGCGTGGAGCCCCGCGGTGAAGTTGACCACGTCAAAACGGTCGACACGGTTACGTACGTTGAGCGTGGCGCCGGGCGGGAACACCGTGGCCCGGGCGCCCGCGACAACGTCGGTGTCTTCCAGCGCCGTGGTGTAATGCCACTCGGCCAGGCACGCCAACCCCGTTAGCCAAGGCGCACAGGGGTCGCGATACAGCCAGTGCCCCAAAGACAAGTCCACATGCAGCAGCGTTTGCTCGTTGTACACGCCGAACGTTCCGGCGCCGGGCGCTCCGCCCACCGCCGCAAATTCCACCGGGTTGCCGTTCGCCGCCACATCGATCTGGACGAACGCATGCGCAAAGAAGTCGTCGGTCGGATGCGCCAGGATCCCCAGGTACGGATGCAAATGCACCGCCTCGTTTTCCAGCCGATACGCGGTAAACGCAACGCGGGCTTCAGCGTCGCTACCGGTGGGCGCCTCGATCCCCACGCCCACGGCCACTGCGGTCTGCTCGTCTTCGTACAACAACAGTTTGGGGATGATTGCCAGGTTGCCCACGTGGCCGCCTTCCAGCGTCACGACGCCGTTCGGATCGCCCGCGCGGAAGTCTAAGTCGTAGCCGCCGGTGAACGGCATCCGCAGTTCGACCGAACCTAAACCACAGGCGAAGGTCTTCTCCCAGCCCAGGGTGTAGCGGTCGAGCGATAAGTCGCGCGCCGCGGCGAAGGGGACGCCCGGCGCCGGCGTGGGATTGAGCCCGCGCGTGCGGAACTGCAAGGCGTTGTGATAGTGGTTGTAGTTGAAGTAAACGCGATCGACCGGCAGAGCCTTGTTGTGTTCGCCCACTTTCAAGCCGCGGGCGCCGCCGGCTAAAGCCACATCGGCCCGCGTGGCGATCAGCGGCGGAGCGACACGGACCGCCAACGAGTCCGTGGCAAAGAGCGTGGCGCCGCGTCCAAAAAAATCGCCAAACATATCGGGCGCACTCGCCAGCCGGGAGCGCGGCCCCGCCTGAGCAAACAAGTCTTCCGCCCCGGCAAAAGGGTTCACCGACGACGACGGCTCCGCCGTTGGCGAAGGCATCCTAGAAGGCGCTTGCCGTGGAGTGGCGGCGGCGGGCGGTTGTGCACTGGGCGGCGCGGCTTGCGGTTGTGGCCGCTTGGGGGCGGGCGATTCGGGTTGTTGAGGCAGTAGGTCCGATGGCGAAGGCGCCACGGGTGCAGGCGGTTCGGCGTACGGGTCACCGCGCTCTTGCGCTTGAGCAGATTGGATTCCCCCTAACGCCAGAGCCACGGCGCTCCATGCCGCAAACTTTGCGCAGGCGATGCAAATCTCGCGTGTTGTGAGCATGCGAGCGACTCCCGGCGAAAACGTGAATCGGCGCACTGCGCCTTATTCCTGTTTTCATCGGCGTTTCGCTTGTGTCGTCCTTAAGGAAAGGGGGGATTGCATCGTCCGCGCGGGGCGTCATTCCTGGGCGGCGCGTTCTTGGAGCAGCTTCATCAGGCGGCGCGCCTGGTCCAAGTCGCTTCGATAGTTCACATCGCCGGGAAATTCGCTGACCAGTTCCTGCAAATGGTTTAGCGCTTGCGCCAGGCTTTGGCGCGCCTGCTCGGGCTGGTTGGCGGCCCACTGTGCGAACGCTGTTTCGCGCAGGGCGATGGCGAAGTCGCGGCGGTAGCGCGGTTCGACCGGCGCCAGCGGCTCCAAGACCCGGCGGGCTTGCTCCAAGGCTTGCTGCATTGGCGCCAGACGATGCTGCGCCGCATGGAGCGCGGCTAGCTCTAGGTGAATGGCCCCTAGCTCGCCTTGATAAACGCTCACCCGCGGGTTATCGGCGGCCAGCGATGCGATCGCCTCCAAGGCGAATTGGTAGGCGGCGAAACCGTCGTTCCGCTTGTTCTCGTCGGCCGCGCAGGACTGGACCTGCCCCAAGAGCCGGTAGCAAGCGGCCAGTCGGCTGCGGTTCCCTTGGTTATCCGGGTCTTGCTCGCAGCGGTCGCGCAAGATGCGAATTGCGGCTTGCAAGTCGCGCTCGGCCTGGTCGAGCCGGTCCTCGGCAATGGCGAGCTTGGCCAGGTTGTAATGCTCTTTCGCCGTGTCGTCCAACAGCCGAGCGTCGCCAGGATGCCGCTTTAGAAGCTGGCGGCGCAGGGCCTGCCCCTGCTCGGCGTAGCGGCGGGCGGCTGCGGTGTCGCCTTGGGCTGCCGTTACGATGCCCAGGTTCATGTACACGTTGGCCAGCTTTCGCTGCGGTTCAAGATCGTTCGGCGCTTGCTGCGCCAACCGGCGGCGGATCTCTGCCGCCGCTTCCAGGTTGGCCGCCGCCTGTTCGAGCCGGTGCAGTTTACGAAGCGCCGCGCCGCGGGCGTTGAGCGTGTCTCCCAGGGATTTCAGAAGCGAGGGATCGTGGGGACGTTCGGCCAGCAGTTGTTGTTGTTCCCGCCAGGCTTGGTCATAGAACGGCAGCGCTTGGGCGGGCGACTCCAATTCTTCGGTGATCTGCGCAACGCGGAAGCGCGTGGCGGCCAACTCGGCCGCAATGGCGCGATCGCCCGCTCGCTGCGCGAGGAACTTCTCGTAATAGTCCAGCGACCGCCGCAGCAATTTTTGACGCAAGGGCTGCATGCCTGGCTGGTTGAGCAGTTCCTCTTCGCTGACCGCAATATGCAGATCGTCCACCGCGGCGCGGGCTTGTTCAAAACTCTCCTGGTACTTGGCCAGCGCGGCGGCGGTCGAAACGTAGCCGGCTGTCCCCACGGCCAGAGCCGCCACGCTGCACAACACCGCCACCGCCAGCCAAGCCGCCGCTACCGGGTTGCGTCGCCGCCATCGATGCAAGCGGCCGAGAGGACCAATCGGGCGGGCCAGAATGGGTTGGTTGTTCAGATAACGATGCAGGTCGTCGGCCAATTCGCCGGCCGAGGCGTATCTTCGCCGCCGTTCTTTTTGCAGGCACTTGAGACAGATCGTGTCCAGGTCGCGATCCACCGCGAAGTTGAGTCGTTGCGGCGGGACCGGCTCTTGATTCTTCACCTGCCAGAGCGTGTCGGTCAGCGCTGCCGCCTGAAACGGAGGCCGGCCAGTAAGCAGATGATATAGCGTGGCCCCCAGCGCGTAGACGTCGGAGTCAGGCCCCACGCTGGCCGCGTGGTCGATCTGCTCGGGCGCCATGTAGGCGGGCGTGCCGATCAACTCGCCCGA